>JAKOGY010000033.1 GCA_028658405.1 Dolichospermum sp. ST_sed8
CAAAGGCAAAATCAAGGTTAATCAACAAAAATGATCATGCATCTAGCTTGGTTATCGCTAATCTGATTCGCCTTGCCGAGATATTCAATTCATAACACAAAATTTGTGAATTGTCTCCATGTTTTCCTTCCTTGCTATCGCGTTGGTCGGAAAACTGTCGTCAATTCACGCGCCATTCATCCCACGCTCCGGTATAGTGAGACGTGGGGCTTCTGTCAGTTAAGCTAAAATTATCCCAGCTAAACCCAACTGGACAGCATCTTTCACAGTCCGCATCACATTTAAAGCGTTACCATAACCTGTATCACAATCAGCGATTAAAGGTATATTAATTGACTGCGCGATTCTGCCCACACTGTAAAACATTTCCGTAGCAGTGAGAAAACCATGGTCAGGTAAACCCAAGGTAGAAGCAGCAATCCCAAAACCACTGGTAGCAGCCACATCAAAGCCAGCTTTTTCCACCAGTTTTGCACTCAAACAGTCATAAACACCAGGAATAACAATAATTTCAGGACGTGCCAGTAATTCGCACAGTTTTTGAGAAGCCGTCATAAGATTAACTATAAATAGACTATTTTGAGAATACAATAAATACGGTAAAAACATTTTAGGAAACTTACAGTATTTCTTCCTTTGCGTCTTTGCTCCTTTATATCTTGGCGCGAAATAAAATAAAATCTTTTTCATTTCATATTTAAATTAATCACAAATGAGTAAACCAATAGAAGTCCGCAACCCCCGCACAGGTAAATTTGATTATGTGATTGTTCCTCCTCCACCAAAATTACTTTCCCAACAATGTCACCGTTTGCGGAGAGGACAAATTATCTGGCAAAAATTAGGAGTTGAAGGCAGAATTACCGCGTTAAAAGCCTGGAAACAAGTTATATTATCAGAACGAACTTTATTAACCGAAGCTTTGGTGAGTGATACAGGGAGATTATCAACATCAATTATAGAAGTAGATTCATTTATTTCTAGTATTGATAAATGGTGTAATTTAGCTCCACAATTACTGCAAGGGACAGCTAAAAATACATCTATTCCTTTTATTGCTTTACAACAAACTGCTGTTCCTTATGCTCTTGTCGGAGTAATTAGTCCTTGGAATTTTCCCCTATTGTTATCTACAATTGATACAATTCCGGCTTTACTAGCGGGTTGTGCAGTAATAGTTAAACCCAGTGAAATCACCCCCCGTTTTGTTGCCCCTTTGATGACTACATTAAATACTATTCCGCAATTACGTGATGTCTTAAACTTTGTCGAAGGAGCAGGACAAACAGGAGCAGATTTAATAGAAGATGTAGATTTAATTTGTTTTACAGGTAGTATAGAAACTGGGCATTTAGTTGCAGAAGCAGCAGCGCAAAAATTTATTCCTGCTTTCTTAGAATTAGGTGGAAAAGACCCAGCGATTGTTTTAGAGTCAGCAGATTTAGATTTAGCAACTTCAGCAATTTTGTGGGCTTCTGTCGCTAATACGGGACAGTCATGTTCAGCGATTGAAAGAATATATGTTGCTGAATCTATATTTGAAGAATTTTATCATCAATTAGTTACTAAAGCTCATCAATTGAAACTGGCATACCCGACTATTGAAAGTGGAGAAATTGGTCCGATTATTTCCGAAAAACAAGCAGCTATTATTAATGATCATCTACAAGATGCCATTTCTAAAGGGGCAGTAATTCACTGCGGTGGTAAAGTAGAAGAATTAGGTGGTGGTTGGTGGTGTCGTCCCACAGTTATCACTAAAGTGAGCCATTCTATGAAAATTATGACTGAAGAAACATTTGGTCCAATCATGCCAGTTATGCCTTTTTCTACCATTGAAGAAGCGATAAATTTAGCTAATGATTGCATTTATGGACTTAGTGCTGCTGTATTTACACAATCAGAAGAACTAGCTATAGAAGTTGCTGATAAAATAGAAGCAGGTGTTATTAGTATTAATGATGCCGGATTAACTTCATTAATTAACGAAGGAGAAAGAAATGCTTTTAAATTTTCTGGACTTGGAGGTTCACGTATCGGTACAATAGGATTAAAACGCTTTTTGCGAAAAAAAGCATTGTTAATTAAAACTAACTCTAATAAAGACCCTTGGTGGTTTAATGATGAGGTTTAGTCAGCTTACGGAAATAAAGAAATTTTTGGATCTCACTCAACTGAAAAACGCTATAGTAATTCTGTAGTTAATTTCCCATTTAGTAAGGTAAAAACATGACTAAAAGTGACAAAATCAACTTTTCAACTCCTAGCGGATTTCCAGAATTTTTGCCCAGCGAAAAGCGTCTAGAAGTATATTTAATGGATATTATTCGTCAGGTTTTTGAAAGTTATGGTTTTACACCCATTGAAACCCCAGCAGTAGAAAGGTTAGAAGTGTTACAAGCCAAAGGTAATCAAGGTGATAATATTATCTATGGTATCGAACCAATTTTACCACCAAATCGCCAAGCAGAAAAGGATAAATCTGGAGAAACTGGTTCAGAATCCAGGGCTTTAAAATTTGATCAAACTGTGCCTTTAGCTGCTTATATTGCCCGTCATTTAAATGAATTAACTTTTCCTTTTGCTCGTTATCAAATGGATATGGTATTTCGCGGTGAACGGGCAAAAGATGGAAGATTTCGCCAATTTCGCCAATGTGATATAGATGTGGTTGCTCGTGGTAAACTCAGTTTACTTTATGATGCCCAAATGCCAGCAATTATCACAGAAATATTTGAAAAGATTAATATTGGTGATTTTGTTATTCGCATTAATAACCGAAAAATTCTCACAGGTTTTTTTCAATCAGTAGGAATTGCCCAACAGCAAATTAAAACCTGTATTAGTATTATTGATAATTTGGAAAAAATTGGCGAAACTAAAGTTAAACAAGAATTAGAAAAAGAAGGGATTTCCTCAGAACAAACCGAGAAAATTATTGAGTTTGTTAAAATTGATGGCAGCATTGATGATGTTTTAGATAAACTCAAACACCTAGCTGCAAATCTTCCCGAAGCTGAACAATTTAATTTAGGAGTAACTGAACTGGAAACAGTAATTAATGGAGTCAGAAATTTAGGAGTTGCCGATAAACGTTTCTGTATTGATTTATCTATTGCTCGCGGTTTAAATTACTATACAGGCACTGTTTATGAAACTACATTATTAGGACACGAAGCTTTAGGTAGTATTTGTTCTGGTGGTAGATATGAAGAATTAGTGGGAATGTTTATCGGTGAAAAAATGCCTGGTGTGGGTATTTCTATTGGTTTAACTCGGTTAATTAGTCGGTTATTAAAAGCGGGTATTTTAAATACTTTATCTGCTACACCAACTCAGGTGATAGTAGTGAATATGCAAGAGGATTTAATGCCTATTTATTTACAAGTATCGCAACAATTGCGTCAAGCCGGAATTAATGTTGTGACTAACTTTGAAAAACGTCCTTTAGGTAAACAATTTCAAGCCGCAGATAAACAGGGAATCAGATTTTGTGTAATTATTGGTGCAGAAGAAGCAGCAGCACAAAAATCATCATTGAAAGATTTAAAATCAGGTGAACAAATAGAAATGGCTTTGGTAGATTTAGCTAAGGAAATTAAACGGAGACTGGCATAATTTTTATTACCACGCTGTTAGAGGATGTTTGATATAGGACTACTATTTGATTTTTGAACATATACGTAGGGTGGGCATTGCCCACAATATCCGGGTTTTGGTGGGCATTGCCCACCCTACAATACTTAGATATTTTTCATAAATCATTTAGGATTCCTATAGTTTGCGTGGCGTTAGCCATAAAGTCCTCTTGTCGGTATCAAAAATTTGAGATCCCTCTAAATCTCCCTTAAAAAGGGAGACTTTGATTCCGCTTCCCCCTTTTTTAAGGGGGGTTAGGGGGGATCTAAAAGTTTTCAGAAATCAGCGGTTTTCAATAATTCATCTACTGCCATACAAGCTTTTTGCCAGCGTTGTTCCCAGTCGCCATTAATGATAATATAGGGTCTATGACGTGATTCTAAGGCTTGAATACAGCGATCGCGGAATTCTTCTCGATAGTTAGGCAAACAACGCTGTGTATCATCTACCCAAGGCACATCTACATCCAACAGTAGATACAAATCATACTCTCGTAAATTACCTTCATCCTCAATCCACTGGGGACATTTACCGAAGAGGACATGACTCCAAATCGTAGTTGTAATCAAATCCGTATCACAAAATATTACCTTATTTGCCTGGCGGACTAAAGCATCTTCAGCAGCCATTTGTCCCCTAGCAATCAAGGGAATATCTGTAAAATCACAATGTCCACCTTTAAAATCTAATAATCCCCGCGCATACTCGTTGACATAAACAGTATTATAGTGATGAGCTAAATTTTGCGTTAGTGTTGATTTACCAGTAGATTCAGCCCCAAAAATGCAAATACGACGCGCAAAATAAGGACGCACACAGGGTGGTATATAATGCCAATTAGCAAAGGGATTTTGCCGTACCAGTGTACCGGAAATAGGTACTAAACTCCTAGCATGATCTACAGGAATATAACTTGCTGCCAAAATTTCTGCCAACTGCCAACCATAATTTTCCGAAGCAAAAACGTAATCTGGCCCTTTAGGTAATACCCGACGAATACTGTCATACCAAATTTGCCAAAAATCAGGATGGTCTTTTGGTTCTTGGGGATTTTCATCAGTGACATGAACAATATTGACATCAGGAAACATTTCCCTCATCCAGCGGTAGCGCAAATCTCCAGGAATTGGTTCTGATTGCATAGAACAAACCAAAACTGTCAAATTATCAACGTAATTGCGGGCAAAATCTACAAGATATTGGTGTCCTAAATGTGGGGGCATAAACTTGCCCAAAATCATCCCAGTCGTAGCTTTTTGTAAGCCTTTTTCCATTCTCTATATCCTAGTACAGCTAAAACTAAAAACACTAGATAGAGTCCTGTGGTTGGGTAAAGATGTTTAACTGCATAGACTCCCACTGCTATCACATCTACTGTTATCCAAATTATCCAACACTCTAATATTTTTTTAGCCATTAACCACTGGGCAATTAGACTTAAAATAGTAATACTAGCATCAGGGTAAGGCAATGCCGCAGTAGTGTAACTATGCATAACATAACCTAAACCGAAAGTACCAATAAATGCTACACTAGACCAAATAACTATTCCCTGTTTGGAGATACGAGTTACAGCAATAGGAGTGTTATCTTTACCTCTATTTAACCAAATATACCAGCCATAAATTTGCAAAAATATATAGATTATCTGGAGAATGACATCTGAATAAAGACGTGCTTCATAGAAAACGAAGATATACAGAAATACCATTACCAATCCTGTCGGCCAGCACCAGATATTTTCTTTAACAGTCAACCAAACGCTGACAAGACCGAAGATAGCAGCAATAATTTCAATAGAACTCATGTAATTTAATTTGGGATTTGTAGGGGCGCAGGGCCTGCGCCCTAGATAATATTGCATCAAGAGCGATAACCGCTACATTGTAAATCCAAATAGCCGCAAATTTAAAATTTGATATTAATGATGACAACAAAATCAGAGAATACTTTAAGCGTTGCTCAACAAGCATTTTCCTATTTTACACAAGGCTTAGAAACAGGTAATTGGCAAGCATTTTTAGATATGCTCACCGATGATTTTACCTTTTGGTTTCCCACAGGAAAATTTCACGGTTTAAATCAAGGCAAAGAACGGGCAAAAGAGTTTTTTGAATATGTTTCAGAAGCCTTTCAATCAGGAATAAAACTTACCTCACTAGATAGCATTACCAGCAATGAAAAAACCGTAATTTTTGAATTTCGAGATGAAGGATTATTATTAGGAAACCCTTATAAAAATCGGGTTGCACTTGCCTTTGATATTCGCGGTAATCAAATTTGTGCCTATCGAGAATACTTTGGTAGTGATGGTAAATCTTACTAAGAACAATAGATTTATCTATGTGAACCAAATAAAATAATCACTGTTCCCAATAGAGAAATGAACACACCTAATAAATCCCATCTATCCGGCTTGACACCTTCAAATAACCATAACCATAGTAAAGATGAAAATATATAGATTCCTCCATAAGCGGCATAAACCCTACCAGCATTATCAGCATCTACTTTAGTTAGAGCAATAGCGAAGATGATCAAAGCAAAGATTCCCGGAATAATCCAAAAGATGCTTTTTCCTAATCTTAACCATGCCCAAAAACTGTAGCACCCAGAAATTTCTCCAAGTGCTGCAATTAAGAAAAAAATTAAACTTGATATGTTCACACTGGAACTACAAATTTTTCACTTCCAGCCAAATCAAAAGCTGAGTGAATCACTTGTAAAGCTTCCACACCGTCATCTTCTCCCACAACACAACTAATTTTAATTTCTGAAGTGGCAATCATTTGAATATTGATATGATTTTGTGCTAAAGCTGTAAACATTTTGGCAGCAATACCTGGTTGTCCCACCATACCAGAACCAACTATACTAACTTTAGCGATCGCTTTATCCAATACCACCTCACCCCAATCAAATTCTTTTGCGACTGCAATTAATTTCTGTTGGGCATTGTCTGCATCCATTCTCGCTACCGTAAAAGCAATATCCCGACGGGGAATACCATTTACTATGCGACAACGTTGGGATTGAATAATCATATCTACACTGACGTTATATTCTGCCAGTAATCCAAACAATTTTGCGGCCATACCCGGACGATTTGGTAATTGCCGAATCGCAATCCTGGCTTGATTCATGTCTAAAGCAACACCACGAACAGCGGGGGATTTAGGGCTAGAAGAGGTTAGGGAAGTAGAGGAAAAATTTATTTCAAAGGTGTTACAAAGGGCAGCTATAGCGCGATCGCAGTCTGAAGCATCAACTACACAACTCACCTTGACTTCACTGGTAGAAATCATCTGAATATTTACACCAGCGCCAGCCAAACTATTAAACATCTGCGCTGCTACCCCAGGACGACCAATCATCCCTGCGCCCACAATACTTACTTTTGCAGTATCTTTCTCTACCATAACTTCCGCTTCATCAGAAATACGCTGATTTCTCAATGCTGGGGCTATAGCTAATGATACTGCTTCTGCTCGGTTTAATATTGAGTTATTTACCGTAAATGAAATGTCGTTACTATTACCTTCATTAATAGATTGAATAATTAAATCCACATCAACATTTTGCTGGGAAATTTCCCCAAATAACTGGGCTGCTACCCCTGGTCGATCAGGAACACGCAATAAAGACACCTTTGCCTGTTGAATATCAAATTCTACAGTGTCTACAGGATGGGCTAACTCTAAATTTACTAAAGCCCGATTTTGTTTTGGTGGTGTTGTTACCCAAGTTCCTGGTTGATCTGTCCAACTCGAGCGCACAACCAAGGGAACGCCATAATTGCGGGCAATTTCCACAGCCCTGGGATGTAATACCTTCGCTCCCAAACTAGCCAATTCCAGCATTTCATCACTGGTGATTTCTGTCAATAATTGGGCTTCGGGAACAATGCGAGGATCTGTAGTCAAAATCCCAGGTACATCTGTATAAATTTCACAAAAATCTGCGCCAATGGCGGCAGCTATTGCCACTGCGGAAGTGTCAGAACCACCACGCCCTAAAGTCGTAATTTCCAATTCGTCTGCACTACTAATCCCTTGAAAACCCGCAACAACAACAACTTTACCTGCATTGATTTGCCGCATCAAGCGTGCTGTTTCAATATGTAAAATCCGAGCGCGGGTATGTTCGGCTTCAGTCACAATGCCTACCTGAGCGCCTGTCATCGAAATAGCTGGTTGGCCAATTTCCTGCAATGCCATACTCAGTAAAGCAATGGTAACTTGCTCTCCCGTAGACAGCAGCATATCCATTTCCCGACGATTAGGAGTTTTAGAGATATCATTGGCGAGTTTAACTAATCCATCAGTAGTTTTACCCATTGCTGAAACCACTACTACGACAGAGTTTCCAGCTTTGACAGTTTTTTCAACCCTAGTGGCAACCGCTTGAATCCGTTCGACCGAACCAACAGATGTACCACCGTATTTTTGAACTATGAGCGCCATAAAATTCTCTTTAATCTCTTGTTATGCCACAATCAAGGCTGCTATAAAAATAGAGAATCCTGAAAGTGCCAGTTTAGATTACCAAAAAAAATACATTTGTTCGCAACTTTAGACTCTAATTTTAATCACAAGTTAACCAGTCATACAAATTATCTTAACCAATTTATACACCTTTTTTGTTTATTGTAGTTAAGGATCAGGAAGTATTTATATTTACGTAAATATATACCAATCCATTCAAACATGGCAAAAAATATTACCTATTCCTAGCAGGCTATCTCATTGATATCACCCTGCTAGGATATTTTATTCTAGTGTAGGGTGGGCAATGCCCACCAAAACCTGTTTATGGTGAACAACGTCTACGTGTAGTATGGCTACCGTAAGCTATCAAAAAATCAAATAGTAATCCTATAGATTTTTTAAATGGATTTTAAACTATTTACCGCATTTTCTTAACTTATTCTTAACTATTTCATGTCAAATTAATACAAGGATGTAATTCCCTAAGTAAGTATTCCTTAAAAGTTTAGAGGCAGTATGGCTTTTTTATCCACCATTTTGAATCGTGTTGTTGCCACTTCAGTGATAACCGGGGCTGTTGTATTGAGTCCAGTCTTGAGTACGATAGCTCTTGCTGAAACCTTAAACGGTGCTGGAGCAACCTTTCCCGCTCCTCTTTATGAACGTTATGCTCGTGAAGTTAGGAAAAAATTCCCCGATTTGAAAGTCAACTATCAAGGAATTGGTAGTGGTGGTGGTATTCGTCAAACCATTGCGGGAACTGTTGACTTTGGTGGTAGTGACGCAGCGATGAAAGATGAAGACATCGCTAAAGTTAAGAATGGTGTGATCTTAGTACCCACTGCTGGTGGTGCTGTATCAGTTGTCTATAATCTGCCTGGTATCAACAAATTGAGATTATCTCGTTCCACATTACCAGATATTTTTTCTGGAAAAATAACTAACTGGAACGACGAAAAAATTAAAGCGGACAACCCTGGTGTAAATCTACCAAATCAACCCATTAAATTTGTAGTTCGGGCTGATAGTAGTGGCACAACCTTCATTTTTACTAACCATTTAAGTGCTATTAACGGTTATTTCAAAGGCAGAATTGGAGCTAACACCGCTCCCAAATGGACTTTACCAAACGCTCTCAAAGGGAAAGGTAATCCTGGAGTAGCTGCTTTAGTTAGAAGCACTCCTGGTTCAATTGGTTATGTTGAATATGACTACGCTACCAAAAACAAACTCAACTCAGCGGAAGTACAAAATAAAAAGGGAGAATTTGTTGCTCCTTCTTTAGCATCTGCTAACTCAGCTTTATCAACTGTAACTTTTCCCAATAACTACCGCGTGTTTGTAGGAGATCCGGGACAAGGGTATCCTATTGTGGGTTTAACTTGGATGATGGTTTATCAGAAGTATTCTAATCCTACAAAAGCTGAAGCTGTGAAGAAATGGATTAACTGGGTACTCAAAGACGGTCAACAGTACAATGATGACCTCAACTACACTAAAATTCCTGGTGATGTTGTTAACCGTGTGTTACAAACAGTGAATACCACCGTTAAGTAATTTTTTCTCTTCTTATGTAATTAATTTTGGTTGGGGGTTGGTAATTTCCACTCTTAGCCAAAATATCTGGGAATAGGGAACAGGGAACAGGTGACAGGGAACAGGGAATTCAGATTCTATTTCAATAAACTTTTTATTAATCATGGCTAATTTATTTGAACCACAGGATGATAATTCACTAAATTTAAGTGATGGAAATATTGATTTAAAATCTACTGGTGGTATTAATTTCTGGTTTGATAAAGGATTTACATGGCTGGTCTATATTTTTTCTGGTATTACTGTAGCTATTCTATTTGTAATGACTTGGGTAATTTTTGAGCAAGCACAACCAGCTATCAGTAAATTTGGACTGGGCTTTTTATGGGGTCAAGATTGGGATACAGGTAATCAAATTTTTGGGGCATTACCTTATATCTATGGAACTTTAGTAAGTAGTGCGATCGCTATTTTATTAACTATACCTGTAGGCATATCCGTCGCATTAGTCACAAGTGAAGACTTTTTACCAAACCCAATCAAAACAACCCTCGCTTTTGTCATTGAACTAATTGCAGCTATACCCAGCGTCATTATTGGTTTATGGGGAATTTTTGTATTTATTCCTATCATAACGCCCTTGCAGAAGTGGTTGGGTAACACTCTGGGCTTCATACCGCTATTTAACACCCCAGACGCAGCCAGCAACAATATGTTAACAGCCGGAATTATCCTTGCCATTATGATTTTACCCGCAATGGCAGCTATTTCTCGTGATGTGTTATTGGTGATCCCTAAAGAGTTACGTAGTTCATCTATGGCTTTAGGGGGAACTCGCTGGGAAACTGTTTTTCGGGTTTTATTACCAGCAGGATTTTCTGGGATGGTAAGTGCAGCAATGTTATCTCTGGGTAGGGCATTAGGAGAAACAATGGCTGTGACAATGGTAATAGGTAACTCTGCTCAAATAAGCCTATCTTTACTGAATCCAGCCTATACTATTCCCGCCATTCTAGCTAATGAATTTGCTGAAGCTGAACCAGGCTTGCACATTGGCGCATTAACTTATTTAGGACTAATTCTATTTGCATTAACTCTTTTCATAAATATTGCAGCGGTATTAATCGTGGAGTGGGTTGGCAAAAAGAATAGATAATAGGATTCACCGAGTCACCGAGTCACCGAGTCAGGAGTGAAGAAAGAAGAAGGAAGAAGTCTGTTCCCTATTCCCTATTCCCTGTTTTCACCAACGAATTTAATTTCGTCCGACTACTTACCGCTATAAACAATTTAAAATCCAAAATCCAAAATCCAAAATTAATATGCGCGATTATCCAAATTCAGAAATAGATCAATCTATAGCGGCTGAACTATGTCAAGCTTTACCCAGAGGTAGACAAGTATTTACATACTTAATGAATGGTATTGCCTTCGGTTTGAGTGGTTTAGCACTTCTGCCATTATTTTCGATATTGTGGGAAATTCTCCGCAGGGGACTTTTTGGCTTCAAGCTGGATATGTTATTCCGGGCAGTAATTGACAATGGGTTTGCGAATGCTATTCTTGGTACTATACTTATGGTAGGTATCGGTGCATTACTCAGTATTCCTGTAGGAATACTGACGGGAATCTTTTTAGCAGAATTTAGTCAAACTAACCCAATTACTCAGTATGTCCGGTTCATTACTAGCATTCTTACAGGTGTCCCTTCCATCGTTGTCGGGATATTTGCCTATGGTGTAATTGTTTTGTTAACGAAGGGATTTAGTGCTTTGGCTGGGGGCTTTGCCTTAGCTGTGATCATGCTACCAGTCATCGTATTGACAACAGAAGAGGCTTTAAAGCTAATTCCTGTTCCCCAACGTCTGGCATCCGCAGCTTTAGGGGGAACTCGCTTTCAAACCACTTTTCGTGTTATCGTTACTTCTGCTATGCCAGGAATAACTACTGGTATTTCCTTAGCGATCGCTCGTGCTTCTGGTGAAACTGCACCACTAATTTTTACCGCTCTATTTAGTCAGAATTGGTCAGATAATTTATTAAGTCCTACTGCTTCCTTACCAGTATTGATTTTTAATTTTTATAACGACACTGACCCAGAAAAAAACCAATTAGTCTGGACTACTGCTATCATTCTTCTGACTTTAGTTTTGTTTTTCAGCCTGTTGTCTCGCGTACTTGCTAAGAAAAGTAAGCTCAACTAAAAAATTTTCTGTCCTATCTTTAGTTAATCATGAGTAATCTAACCACTGCCATTCAAGTCAAAAATCTTAGCTTTTACTATGGAAGCTATAAAGCTATTGAGGGGATATCATTAGATATCTATAAGAACCAAGTTACTGCATTAATTGGTCCTAGTGGCTGTGGTAAATCTACATTCATCAAAACCATTAATCGGATTAGTGAATTAGAAGGAAAGGTTAAAGTTGAAGGAAGGATAGAATTTTTTGGTCAAAATATCTATGATCCGAAAATTAATATCAATCGTCTGCGTCGAGAAATTGGCATGGTATTCCAAAAGCCCAATCCTTTTCCGATGAGTATTTATGAAAATGTGGCTTACGGTGTGAAAATTGCCGGAAAACAACCAAAAGTAGCATTAGATGAAATGGTTGAATCTGCGCTCAAAGGTGCAGCTTTGTGGGATGAGGTCAAAGATAAGCTGAATCAATCTGCTTCAGGGCTTTCTGGTGGACAACAGCAACGTCTCTGTATTGCTAGGGCTTTAGCTGTTAAACCCAAGGTGCTGCTTATGGATGAACCTTGTTCCGCCCTTGATCCTATTGCTACTATGAAAGTAGAAGAATTAATTCACAAGTTGCGAACAGAATTCACAATTGTGATTGTTACCCATAATATGCAGCAAGCGACTCGCGTTTCTGATTTTACTGCCTTTTTTAGCACTGATGAAAGTCGCATTGGTCAAATGGTGGAATTTGGGGAGACAGGTCAAATTTTTCGTAATCCCTTAGATACTCGGACTCATGACTATGTATCTGGGCGATTTGGTTAACTTTCAGGAGTTACTGAGTTAAAATATTTGTAAAATCACCAAATCAAGGGTCAACAGGATTTAAAATCAAAAGCGTTGCTCATGCAAAATCCAAAATTGGTATGACTCATTCTCCAGATATTACTACCTTAGCTCGGTGGATGGCGGCTGATTTTAGTAATCAAGCCCAAGTTTTTGAGAATCCGGCTTTTTTTGCCCATATTCGTGTATGTATGCGTCCCCTCAATTGGGGGGTATTATCAGGGGTAAGTTTGTTTGTGGAACAAGCTTATGATTATATGCTGAATAAGCCCTATCGGGTGCGGGTGTTAAATTTGCTGACTGTAGGGGATAAAATCCATATTGAAAACTATACTGTCAAAGAAGAAAAAGATTTTTATGGTGCTTCCCGTGATTTATCTCGGTTGCAGACTTTAACGGGCGATCGCTTAGAAAAGCTTTCTGGTTGTAACATGATTGTAGAGTGGACTGGTAGCAAGTTTAAAGGCACAGTCGAACCGGGAAAAGGCTGTATTGTCATGCGTGACGGGCAAAGAACCTATTTAGATAGTGATTTTGAACTTGATGATAAACAGTTCATCAGCCGCGATAGAGGCCGAAATCCTGACACAGATGAGCATATTTGGGGTTCTGTCGCAGGTCCATTTTACTTTGTCCGCTGGGGTAACTTTGCTGATGAAGTGAAAATAATTCCCTAATCTCCAGTGGAGGACAGGCTTTGCGTCTGTCCAGTTCGTGAAAAAAATGAATATTTCAAAAATTTTCGCCTAGATGGTGCAAATTTGGAAAAATGGTGCTAATATTAGTAAATATGGGCGCGGCGATATAGCCAAGTGGTAAGGCAAGGGTCTGCAAAACCTTCACCCCCGGTTCAAATCCGGGTGTCGCCTTTGAGAAAAATCAGCCAAAACCAAGCATTTCCAGGTTTTAGGCAACAAATTATGGGACGGGTTTAATACTCGTCCCAAATTTTTTAGGGTAAGTTTGGGGTAAAGTATTCTTTGATATCAGCCTTTTCATGGGTATAACAAGTTTCTTTACCAAAACGGTAAAGGATTACATTAATTGATATGATATCTTTTCTGGAATATAACAAATTTCTTTACCAAAATGGTAAACTTGTATTAGTCTACTAGCAAATGGAAATCATCTTCGCTGACAGCAAACTGCAAAAATTATGCGAGCAGGAAAAACTAGCGCAAAGAAAATTGGGTGCAAACTGTACCAAGAAATTGAGAACCCAGTTGATGATGATTGGTGTTGCTAGTTGTGTCACAGAATTAGTTATAGGCCATCCCCATCCCTTAAAAGGAGATCGGGTAGGTGAATTTGCAGTAAATCTAGAAGGTGGTAAACGACTTGTATTTAAGCCTGATAACGACCCCATCCCCTTGACTGAGGATGGAAGCATTGATTGGTCAAAAGTTACTGTTGTTTGTATTGTTTTCATTGGAGATTACCATGACTAAGACCACCCGACCCTTTACTCCCGATTGGGTATCTTCCCCTGGTGATGCCATTGCTGAATTTTTAGAAGAACGTGATTGGACACAAGCGCAGTTAGCAGAGCGTTTAGGCTACACTACCAAACATATCAGTTTACTAATTAACGGCAAAGCATCTCTCAATGAAGAAACAGCCCTGAAGCTAGAACGAGTTTTAGGAAGTACAGCCGCATTTTGGCTCAGATATGAAGCCCAATATCGCGCTGCTTTGGCTAAGAAAGAAGAAGAACGCCGCTTACAGGGGTGGACATCTTGGTTAGATCAGTTACCAGTTAAAGAGTTGATGAACCAAGGTGTAATTCCCAACTGCATTTTAATTGCTAAGAATAAACCAGGAGTGGTAAAAAATTTATTGCAGTTTTTTGGTGTTGCTTCACCAGAAGATTGGCAGAAATGCTACGGAAAGCTGGAAGTTTCTTTTCGTCGCACCCGCAAAGAACAAAGTGATGTTGGTGCTATTTCTGCATGGTTGCGATTGGGGGAAATAGAAGCAGAAAAATTAGATTGTCCTAAATATAGTCAAGCCAAATTTGAAAAAGCGGTGCGGGAAATTCGCACTTTGACGGTGTTACCACCAGCAGAATTTGAACCACGGATGCAACAATTATGCCGAGAATCTGGGGTTGTGTTGGTTTTAGTACCATCAATTAAAGGAGCGCACGTTAGTGGTGTAGCGCGATGGTTAAATCCCCATAAGGCACTGATTCAACTTTCATTTTACGGTAAAAGCAATGATCGCTTCTGGTTTAATTTTTTCCATGAAGCTGCACATATTTTGCTACATAACAAGGATAATAAGGAAAATATTTTTCTCGATGAATGGGATAGTGGGGAAAGTCTGGAATCTGAACCAGAACGGGAAGCTGATCAATGGTCGCGGGAATTTTTGATATCTTCTGAGTATGAAGGAGAATTAGCGCAACTTAAATCTAAAGCTGATGTTGTTGATTTTGCAGCGCGTATTGGTATTCATTCTGGAATTGTGGTCGGTCGCTTACAACATGATCATCTAATAGATCGCTCTTGGATGAATAGTTTTAAGGAGAGTTTTTGTTTTCAAGGGGTAGAATAAGTACAAGATGATACAAGCAGATACATTAAAACCAGGGTGGCAAAGAGGCAAACCTAGACAAAAATAAATGATGATACAAGCGATTGTGATGAATTGTGGAAAGTATTAGTTTTTTGTTAAAACAGAGTTAAGGCTATAAATCAAAAAGTCAAATGGAGAATGAATTATGAGTATTGAACTCAAACCGGAAACACAGGAAATGATAAAACATCATGTTGGTACAGGCATCTATACTGATGCGGATGATGTGATTATTAAAGCATTGAAACTGTTAACCGAATGGGAAGCCGGTTATAGACAATGGGAAGAAGAAGTCAGAAACAAAGTTGAAATTTCTGCTAAACAATTAGATAGAGGAGAAGGAATAGATTTAGACATTGTAGTTGCTAGACTGCAAAAAAAACTGCGTCAACCTAGAGAGAAACAATGATGAAAAAATTGATTATCTCTTCAGAAGCCAGCCAAGATTTAGAAGAAATTATTGATTATTTTTATAATATCAATATTGAAGCTGGAGAGAATTTTCTAGAAGAATTTAATAAAAAATGTAAGTATTTAGCTAATTTTCCCAATATAGGGCGCAGTTATAAACACATTAAAGATTATTTACGAGGTATTCCTTTAGATGGGTATATTATTTTTTATCGAGTGATTGAGAATGGTATTGAAATTATGCACGTTGTTAGTGGATATCGGGATTTAGCATCATTATTTTTTGATGAATAATTATGTTGATTTTGCAGAACCCATGGGTATTCATGCCGCAATTGTGGTAGGTAGGCTGCAACATGATCATTTCATAGATCGTTTTTGGATGAATGGTTTTAAGAAGAATTTGCATTTTCAAGAGGAAATAAGTATATTCTTATACAATAAAAATCTTGGTCTATAAATTATTGTTAGTTTTATTTACTACTAGACAAATATGCTGGCAATGTCGTATATTTGACGTTGCATAGCCTAATTAATAGCAGATATATGGCAGACAAACAATTAGTTGAGTTTACCTTAGACGGTGGTGGTACATTTTTGGTGGAAGTGGAACAACCAGAAGATACTGCTATTGAGAGAGTTGCTTTACCATCTGGTCAAATGGTTACACAGGCAAAACAGACTTTTGAAGATGCTATTAAACAGATTAAACCAGTAGTGGCTACTATTACTAATCAATTTAAAGATCTAAACACTAAAGAATTAGAAGTTAAGTTTGGAATTAAACTCAGTGCTGATGCAGGAGCTTTTATAACTTCGGTTGGTGGAGAAGTTAATTTTGAGATTACTGTGAAGTGGAGTAATGAATAGTATTTATGTCAACTGAAAATTATTTTCAAATCTTTAGAAGTGCGATCGCTCGCATTTATAATACTAATGGCAAAGTTGTCGGCGCTGGTTTTTTAGTTAGTCAGCAGCATCTTGTAACTTGCGCTCATGTGGTTACAGCAGCTTTGGGTATTGTTACTAATACACAAGACTCTCCAAATGGCATTATAGAGTTTGATTTTCCCCTAATTGCACCTGGACAAAAGGTAAAAGCCAAGGTTGTATTTTGGCAACCTGTCAACCCAGGACAAAGTAAGGAAGATATTGCTGGATTACAGATAGAGGAGACTTTACCAACAGGTGTGAGTCCTGTACAGCTTGTCACCACATCAAATTATTGGCAACATAAATTTCGTATCTTTGGCTTTCCCCAAGGACATGATACTGGTGTTTGGGCTGACGGTGAACTGCGTGATCTTCAAGCTACTCACTGGATACAGATAGAAGCCATTAAAGTCCCTGGTTATCAGATTGAACCGGGTTTTAGTGGTTCTCCTATTTGGGATGAATCATTACAGGGAGTTGTGGGTATGGCTGTAGCCGCAGAAAAAAAGCGAGAAGGAGTGAAAGCGGCATTTATGATGCCGACAACTGTGTTAGTTGAGACTTGGGATTTTTTAAATCAATCTGTTCAGGAAAAATTAATAAACTCATCTCCCTCTTTAAGTCGAGTCCAAGAAATTAAATCTAGTGAATTGAATAAACGGTTAGTAATTTTAGGAGGTGATTATGAAGCAGTTTATAACCAATTGAATTATACAGAAAATGCAGAAAGTAGAAATAATTTACAACGACAACTAAACAGGATTGAGCAGGAAATAAAAAAACTAACCTCTTCTTCTAAAAGAAATGATGATTTTTCTCTTCAACGTTCATTTTTATCATATTTAGCTAATCGTTCTAGTCAAGAATTTGAACTAATAGAAGCTATTAAAAATCGTGATAAATCTCGTTTGTTGGTTTGTATAATTCATGGTGATGAACTTCAAAGTCATTACAAGTTCTTAGAACGAATGCAAAATGATTTTCTTCCTCATGTACTAGATTTAGACCAAAATACAACCACAATTAAAATCAAAAAAATGATGTATTCTTCAGAATTTAAAAATCTGAATGAACTACCAAAGTATTTATTAATGAATCTTGCCAAAAATTTTGTAAATAAAATTAATGTATCTTTAGAAGAAATTAATGAAAATCTTAATAAATCTAGTCCTATGATTGTTCATACTGATCTAATTAGTGATGATTGGCAAAAACAAGGATTACATATTTTGAATAAATTATTAGAGTTTTGGCAAGATTCGCATAATCAAAATACTCTAAATAAAGAAATAATCATTTGCATTTGTGTTAAATATATACGAATTGAATGGAGATGGAATATATTTGCTTTTTTTCAGCAATATCGTTATCAACAAATAAATAAGAAAATGCGTAAACACATCCAAGAATTTTCATTAATTAATAAAAAATATGACTCTTTATCAATTGTTACTTTATCAGAGCTAAAGGCTATAGGGAGAGCAGATGTTGAAAATTGGGCTGATTCTGAACATACTAAAAAGTTTGTTGGTGAAGATAAAATTCAACAATTAAAAGATAAAATTGGAGATATGTTTGATAAATGGCAAAAACAAAAATCATCTAGTAAGATTCCTATGCGGTATTTAGCTGACAATTTACGGGAAATATTAGAAAATTTTCATTAATTTAAATAAAAAGGACTTAACATGAAATTACCAATTTACACAGGTCAAGGAAACCGTCAAGGAAAACTACTAAAACAACTCCCTGATTCTCCTCTTTCTCGATTATTAAATCCGGAAAAATACATTGCTGATGAAGGTTTAAGAGATGCCTGTAATGTGGCATTATTATTAGGACAACCTTTATTACTAACTGGAGAACCGGGAACGGGCAAAACTCAACTAGCTTATAGTCTTGCGTGGGAACTGGGATTTGGTGAAGTTTTGAAATTTGAAACTAAATCCACTACTATTGCCAGAGATTTGTTTTATACTTATGATGCTTTAAAGCGATTTCAAGATGTCCAAACTGGTTTTCCTTCAACTCAAATTTTGGATTATATCACTTATCAAGCTTTAGGAAAAGCGATTTTGTCTACTCGTAATTTAGAGGAAGTTAAAGAATTTGTTTCAGCAGAATTTTTTGATACTGAACAAAAACGTTCTGTTGTTTTAATTGATGAAATTGATAAAGCTCCCCGTGACTTTCCTAATGATTTACTTAATGAATTGGAATTAATGTATTTTCGGATTCCAGAATTAGGAAATCAAAAAATTGCCGCAGATGAAAAGTTGAAACCAATTGTAATTATTACTAGCAATTCTGAAAAAGATTTACCCGACGCTTTTTTGCGACGTTGTATTTATTATCATCTGCCTTTTCCTAAAGAGGAGGCATTGAAAAATATTATTGCTAATCATTTGGGAATGAATATTGGTGATCCTTTTTTACAATCAGCTATTAGTTTATTTGAAAAATTCCGCGAACCTAGAAGTAATTTAACAAAAAAACCTGCAACTGCTGAATTATTAAGTTGGATTATAGCTTTGCAAAAGTTTAATGGTAGTCCTGATATTCCTTTAAAACAGAATTCAAATTTAATTTTCACTACCCTAAGTAGCTTAATCAAAACTGCGGAAGACCAAAAAAAAGCCAAAAAAGTTATAGAACAATGGATAACAGAATAGAAATAGAAAATAACCTAGATTGGCTAAATTCGGATAAATTGATAGGACTTATTGATAAGCTTAGGGAAGAGGGTTACAGTATTGGCATATCTCAATATATCGCGGCACAGGATTTAATTTTGATTCTGATTTCTCAGGGTGAAAATTTGGATAGTCCAGAGAAGTTGAGGAGTTTACTAGCGCCCATATTTTGCAGTTCACAGCTTGAACAAGAAAATTTTAAACAATATTTTGATGATTCATTTACATCTGGTAGTCAAAATATTGCTTCAACAGAAGAAAAACAAACATCTTTAGAACCAGAAAAATCCATAAAACCTCTCTCCAAACCTCTCCCCTACAAGGGGAAAGGCTTTGACTCCCCCTTCCCTAGTAGGGAAGGGGGTTGGGGGGTTAGGTTAATTCCTAGCTACTTACTACCTTTGAAAATTATTATTTCTACAGGAATTCCTATATTTTTAATATTCAATGATTCCCCTACTAATACACGAAACCTAACTCCTCTGAATACATCAGTAAAATCAACCACTAACCAACCACCGCCAGGAACTTCCACTTCTACCAATATAAAGATACCAAATAAAAATTCTATAATCTGCAATGATATACCTATTATTAACCCCCCGGGAAACATCATAAATTGGCCAAGAGAAATAGCATTTTTCTTAACTCCTGCTACTTTATTTCTAATTTCGAGAATGTGGTGGTTTTGGTTAAATCGTCAGTTGTTTTTGAGACGTTATGGGACAACAACCCAACCCGAACTACAGAATATTTCCCTTGCTGATTTTGATATTGAGCAAGAATTATTCCCGACAATGATATTTATGCAAATTGCTCGAAATCTCAGACGAAGGATTCCAATTCCTTCCAATCAATTAGATATAGAGAAAACTATTGATGCAACTTTGCGTCAAGGAGGATGGTTAAAACCAATATATCGTAATTATCAAATACTTCCAGAATACTTGTTTTTGGTTAATCGCACTAGCTTTCAAGATCATCAAGCTCAATTTATAGAAGAAATAATTGAGCGTTTGAAAAAAGAAAATGTTTTGATTATCAGTTATTTCTTTGATGATGATCCTTTAATTTGCTTTTCTAGTAATGGAGAAAGTTTACCCCTCAGACTTGATGAAATTATTAGTAAATATCCTCAACATTATCTGGTTTTAGTTTCAGATACAGAGAATTTTTTTAGTGTTATTAGTGGTGAATTAGAACCTTGGGTTAGTCAATTGATAACTTGGCAAAGTCGAGCTTTTCTAACTCCTAAATCAACGATAAATTGGGGTTATCAAGAGTTTCAAATAGCTCAAGAGTTCATGATTTTACCCGCTACACCACAAGGATTAGAGCTATTTAGCCAAAAACCTTGGAGTAGAGATAATTCAAAGCCTCTCTCTTTCCAGGAGAGAGGTTTGGAGAGAGGTTCAACAATACCCGTACCACAAACTTTGCGTATCCAAACTTATCGCTGGTTAGAACGCAATTCTCCCGAACCTGAGCAAATTGAAACTATGCTGGTTTCACTCCAAAAATATTTGGGTAATGATAGTTTTTATTGGTTTTGTGCTTGTGCTGTTTTTCCTGAATTGCAATGGTATATTACTATTTATTTGGGTAATGTGTTGAAAACAGAAGCAGGACAATCTCTATTACAGGTTTGTTCATTAAATAATTTGGTTCGTTTACCTTGGTTTCGTTCTGGTTATATTCCCGATTGGTTACGGGTTTATTTGATTAAAAAGTTGACTTTTGAGCAAGAACAGGAAATTAGAACTGCACTACAAAATTTACTTAATCAAGCTAATAATAGTTCTGAACTACAAAATTTACTTAATCAAGCTAATAATAGTTCTGAAAAGGGTCTGAAATTATTATCAATAGTCACAAAATTAGTCAAAGCATCAGAAGATAGTCCATTGCAAGATTATCTATTTCTGGATTTTATGACTAAACCATCTCCTTTGATGCTAAAAGTTCCAGAAAATTTTAGTCAAAAATTACCAAAACCAATCAGAAAAGTTGCTGTAAATACACAAATTAACCGCAGACGGTTTTTACAGATCATGGGATTAGGAGGTGCGGGTTTTGTCGCAGCAGTTGCAGGAAATCAGGTTTTTACAAATACAACCTCACAACCGACAAAAAAATGTCTTCCTGTTAAATTTAAATCATTTCAATTTAATGTGGTAACAGTCAATAACCAGGGGAAAATTATCGGTAGTGTCTCTAATCAATCCTGGTTTTTTACTGAAGATTTGGGTAACAAGATAACTCTGGATATGGTAGAAATTCCTGCTGGTTCTTTTCTCATGGGTTCAGCAGCATCACTAACAAAACAGGCTATATCAAATAATGAATCTGAAAGTCCGCAACACAAAGTTAATGTACCTACTTTTTTAATGGGGAAATTTGCAGTGACTCAGGAACAGTACCAACAGATTATGGGCAAGAATCCTGCTAACTTTAAAGGAGCAAAACGCCCTGTAGAGACAGTATCTTGGAATGATGCTGTGGAATTTTGTAGCAAGTTGAGTCAAAAGACTGGACGTAAATATCGTTTACCTAGTGAGGCAGAATGGGAATATGCTTGCCGTGCAGGGACGACTACACCCTTTCATTTTGGAGAAACCATAACAAGTGACTTAGCTAACTATAATGGGTCTTCTACCTATGCTTCTGAGCCAAAAGGTAACTATCGTCAACAAACAACAGATGTCGGTAGTTTTCAAGTAGCTAATGCCTTTGGATTGTATGATATGCACGGTAATGTCTGGGAATGGTGTCAAGATGATTGGCATAATGACTATACAGGTGCGCCTACAGATGGTAGTGCTTGGTCACGTCAAAGCAGTAATACTAAGCTGCTGCGCGGTGGTTCGTGGCACCTCAATCCTGGGAATTGCCGTTCTGCTTGTCGCAACAACTCCACTTCCTCGACCACTACTACAACTATCTTGGTTTTCGGGTTGTTTGTAGTGGTGCGGCGAGGATTCTTTAGCACTTTGCACTCTTGCGCTTTTGCCCTTTTTCTTTCTTTTCTTTACCCTTGCGAGCGTAGCGAGTCGAATTTTTTTTGTCTGAATCAGGATGTCCAGGATTAAAGGATTTACAGGATTTTTTGGTGATTTGTCAGTTTAGGTTTTGTATATTAAGTAATGGGACACAATTAATTACACAACTGATTTTTCTGTTCCCTGTTCCCTGTTCCCTTGCCCCAACGACAATTTTCAATGCTAACCTACTTAGTGCTAATAATGAAGAACGAGATTTTATTTTGGGTTATTCATTATCACAACGTTTATTGTTAGTTGTTTATGTAGAACGACAAACTCGAAACAGAATTATTTCGGCTCGTCTGGCAACAAAAAGCGAAAGGAGATTATATGAGCAATCATGAAGAACTAAAATTACAACTGCGTCCTCGTAATACGGAAGTTGTTTCTCTCAAAATACCTACAGATACTTTAACATCTCTAGAAGAAGTAGCTGCTAACAAAGATATGTCTATAGAAGCTTTGTTAAAATTTTATATTGGGCAAGGTTTACGAGAAGATATAGCTAAGTTATTTAATGAAAGGCTATTAAATACAACTGCACAGGTTTTATCACGTCATCTGCAATCAGAACAAGCAGTTTCTCAAATTATGCAAGAAATTAAAGCAGAAACAATTAAATAAAACCCCTCTCCAAACTTCTTCTCTACAAAAAGATATCCTACAAATCCTTTAATCCTGGATATCCTGATTCAGACAAAAAATGATGTAATTTGAGTAGTAAATATAAAATGAAATATCCTGTTAATCCTTTAATCCTGGACATCCTGATTCAGACAAAAAATTATGCCCAAAACTATTATTAAACGTTATAAAAAAACGGCTCAATACTTTACCGAAAATTTACGCATTGACAAAAAAACATCAAATATGTATTGCTGTAAAAACCACACTTATCGTAGGGGTTTAGCAAGAGCTTCATTGCTGTCAACTTAACGTAAAACCTATTACCCGACTGGGAATGAATTCCCAGTCTAATAGCTCAAGTCATCTGAAGATGACTGAATAACCGGAAAATTTTTAACTTGTTTAGTAAACTTTAGTTTACTTTGGTTATTAGCCCTGATAGCGTTCGACTTCGCTTAGTAACCGTAAATCCTGATTCAGACCGTGAAATACTATCAACAACATCCTAACGCCTTTCCTGTTCAATATCTCCAGGACTTATGGGGAGAAATCCAAGCTTGTCCATACTTTGCTATCAATAACCTGAACCGAGATTTTATTAATACTAAAGGCTTTTCTGTAGTATTTCAGCGTCAAGGTTTAGCAGAAGTTGTCCAAAAATTCCCCTATTTCAAACCTTATTTAGATAAGGCACTTTTATCTAATTGTAATGCTTTTTATTTGAATCCTTTACTACTCAAGGCAGGTTCTCGCGTTGATCCGCATATTGATAGGTCTTTGCGTTCCTATTGTAAAACAGTTGAACCACCTGCATCTGTAAGCGTTCTCTATGTGCGTGTACCGGAGGATATGGAGGGGGGAGAATTGGTGCTAAAATCGCAAAAACGCCAAGTTGGACAAATTAAACCCCAAACCAATTCTTTAATTTACTTTCAGGGTGATTTAACTCATTCTGTGAATGCAGTGACAACCCCAGGAAATCGGTTAAGTCTTGTGTGTGAACAATATTGTTTGAGTGACGCTGAACTTGAGCAAATACCACAGTTTACCTTAGAGTCTAGGGCTAATCAAGGGAATGGGAAAAAGCAAAGGAAGTAAGCTGAAATCTCAAGGAACTTTTACATTGTTTAAATTATGAAAATTATTTCACTGAGAATCAAGAATAATTTATTAGGTTGGGATTTTGATGAAGTTGATTTTTCATCAAATTTAACTCTTTTGGTAGGTATTTCTGGTGCAGGTAAAACCCAAATCTTGCGAGGAATTATTGATTTAAAAAATATTGCAAATGGAAAAAGTATAAATGGCTTGGAATGGAAAATAAAATTTTCTACTATAAATGGTAATGAGTTTATTTGGGAAGGTAGTTTTGATACAACCGAAGCAAAAGAATTTATTTTAGATTACCCTGATTATCCAGAGGGAAATAAAAAACAATTATTACTTTATGAAAAATTGACTTTAAAAAATACTGTTTTAGTTGAACGTAGTCCAGAAAAAATAAAGTTCAATAATCAAGAAATGCCTAAACTTTCTTCACATGAATCAATGATATATATATTGAAAGAGGATAATCTTATCAAAGAAGTTTATGATGCTTTAACTAAAATAGAATATCATGATCACACAATAAATAGTTTTTTAAAAAATATTAAATTATTAAATCAATCTTTACAATTTCTTACAAATCAATACAAAACATTAGATGCTGTAGTGAATAGTGATGAAAATATTAGGACTAAACTATATCTAAGTTATTTTCACAAATTAGATATTTTTAATAAAATAAAATTAAAATTCATTGATGTTTTTCAGCAAATTGAAGATATCAAACTTGAACCTCTTGAATCAGATGAATTACCCATATTAATTGCTAAAGATGCTCCTGCTTTTATATTTATCAAAGAAAAGTCTGTACCTAAATGGATTAGAGAAGATAAGATGTCTTCGGGTATGTTACGGACGCTTATTCATATTAGTGAAATATATCTTTCAACTCCGGGAACTGTAATATTAATTGATGAATTTGAGAATAGTTTAGGAATAAATTGTATTGATATATTGACTGATGATCTAATTCACGAAAATAAGACATTACAATTTATTGCTACCAGTCATCATCCTTATATTATCAATAATATTCCCTATGAGTATTGGAAAATAGTTACTCGAAAAGGTGGACATATTAATATTCGTAATGCGTCAGATTACAGTTTAGGTAAATCTAAACAAGAAGCATTTCTGCAATTAACCAAAATTCTTGAAAAACAATCATAAATATGAATTTCTATTTTGTATTTGAGGGGAAAACAGAAGCGATTGTTTATAAAAAATGGTTATCCTTCCTGCTTCCACACTTGACGGAAGTAGATAGTTTTGATGCTGTAAGTCAGAATAACTACTATTACGAAAGTGATATGGGTGTTCCCGATTGTTATAGGGTGACTGCTAATGCTATTCAAGAAATTAACGAAGTAGTAAAATATGATTACTTAGTGCTATTCACAGACGCAGATAGGATGACGATTTCCGAAAAAAAAGCAGAAGCCTTCGAGAAAATTAAACTCAATTTACAAAATAAACCTTTTCAGGCTTTACCAGCAAATTGTCAATTGAAAATTATCGTTCAAAAAGTTTGTCTTGAAACGTGGTTTTTAGGAAATAGAAATTTCTTTGTCAGAAATACACAAAACAATGAACTATTAAAACAATATATCAAATATTTTGATGTCAGTCAAAGTAATCCCGAAGATTTAGCTAGTGAATTTGTGCAAAATGAAGAAAATACAAAAGAGATTTTTGGCTATAAAACAAAAGCTTTATTTCATGAAGGCTATCTGAGAGAGATTTTCAAAGAACGTAATTTATCCTATAGTAAATCTAGACCCAAAGAAGTGCAAGAGGAATTTTATCTTCAACAATTAAGAGCTAGAATTGAATCAAATTTAGAACACTTACATAGTTTTCAAGAGTTCATAGAATTTTGCTCAAAAATAGATATCTAAGAAAATACTTCAACAACAAGATCCCCAACTTCTTCAAGAAGTCGGGGATCTATTTTTTTTACCCCACAGAAATAATCTGAGGTTGAGTTGCTACCTTTTCCATAGCTGTGAAAACTGCTTGTCTAGCCCATTTATCCGCTGCCAAAATGTCATCCAAAGAAGGATTTTGTTGATGATCATTTTGATGTAGATCACAGACAAATTCAATACATTTAGGAATATCCAAAAAGTGAATTTTCTCTTCTAAAAATAACGCCACAACTTGTTCATTTGCAGCATTTAAAACCGCCGGCATAGAACCACCAGCCCTACCAGCCGCATAAGCTAAACGCATACAAGGATATTTTTGATGATCTGGTTCACGGAAAGTTAAATCACCAGATTTTACTAAATTCAATCTTTCCCAATTAGTGTAAATTCGCTCCGGCCAAGATAAAGCATACAGCAAAGGTAAACGCATATCTGGCCAACCCAGTTGAGCTAAAACTGAAGTATCTTGTAATTCTATTAAAGAGTGAATAATACTTTGAGGATGAATCACAATTTCGATATTGTCATAATCTACCCCAAATAAATAATGAGCCTCAATTACTTCTAAACCTTTATTCATCAAAGTTGCCGAATCAACGGTGATTTTTCGCCCCATTGACCAGTTAGGATGTTTAAGAGCATCAGCAACTTTTACTGTTGCTAATTTTTCCACAGGCCAATCTCGAAAAGCACCACCGGAAGCGGTTAGTAATATCTTTCTTAAACCATCTTTAGGAACACCTTGGAGACATTGAAAAATAGCAGAATGTTCGGAATCTGCTGGTAATAGCTTCACTCCGTGTTTTTCCACCAAAGGTAACACCACAGGAGCGCCCGCAATCAGAGTTTCTTTGTTGGCTAAAGCAATATCTTTGCCCGCTTCAATAGCTGCAATCGTTGGTAATAACCCCGCACAACCAACAATACCAGTGACAACGGTTTGAGCATCGCCATACCGTGCAACTTCTATCACTCCTGCTTCCCCAGCCAGTAAAATGGGTTGAGGATTTAAATCTTTGATGGCTTCTTTGAGTTCTGGTAATTTTTCAGCAGCAGAAATGGCGGCAATTTGGGGACGAAACTGGCGAATTTGCGCCGCGAATAGCTCCACATTCCGTCCAGCAGCTAATCCAACGATGCGGAATTTATCGGGGTGTTCAGAGACGATATCTAGGGTTTGCGTACCAATTGAGCCAGTAGAACCGAGAAGAGTAATAGCTTTCACAATTTTTTAAGAATTAACAGGTAATTTTAAATATAAATGGCTGGGGACTCATAAGAATACCCGGTAAGTGGCAAACTCAGCGGCTTTAACCCTGAGAGGGAAACGACACGGGCGGTAATAAAGGCTTTGAATCTTTTTTCATTACCGCCTTGGAGTTGGTAAATTCGGTGTACTTTTGTAATGTACTTTCAACGGGACAATTACCGATTCAAATTTCCCAACTCTGTACGCATAATGTTTTGCTCACTCATAGCCTCCCATTTCTGGGGTAATGTTAGCTTCGTCAATGTTTTAAGAGCTTGAAAGGAAGAGCAACACTGTTTCAGTGACTTTGAAACTGTTTAATCACAAGCGACAGGGCAGGGAACTAGCTTCGCATTCGGTGGGTATCGTGACTCAAAAAACGTAGTCAGTTAAGACTTAGACTGGTCAGTACAGCTTGCAATTTCTTACAAGCTCAGTCCCTTTAGGGCTGAGTTACTGACAAGATATAACCGTGCAATTCCGGCTGTAAATAAATGGTATAAGACCAATTTTATGGGAGTAAGCAGAATCAGGATTTAATCCTTGGTTCTGTGCAGTAGATGAGCTATTGTGATTATTATAGCTAAAGTTATGACTAAATCCCATCTTCGCCTAAGTAAATAGCCCGAATATCCGCAGGTAATTTATCTTCTAGCATCTCATAACCTTCTTGAAGAGAACTGGCGACTTCAGCCGGGGAAATTTGTTCTCCTTCAGCTTGCAAATACGCAGCAATTCTGGTTTGACTCCAATGGAAAGTTTGCGCCATTAAGACGATTAACCGTGATATTGGTGGTAGTTGATCTAACGCTTGTTCTACATAACACCAGAGTGGTGGTGATGTATCTTTGAGGGAATAATGAATGGCTTCGGTCGGTGGCAGTTTAATCTCGTTAATATGGAATGCAGTGATGTTAATTAACCAGTTTTGTAGGGTTAAGGATTCTGTCTCTGTGGTTGCTTGGTTTAAATCCAGTCCACCTAATTCATAATAGATATTTCGCCAGATCAGGGCAAATAAATAATCAGCTTGCACAGGCGATCGCGCAGAATGTCGAATTAAGGTGTAAACTATGGGGCTATAACGGCAAAAAATCACCGTAAAATATTTGCCATAATCTGGATATTGCTGAAATAAACTCAGTAGTTCTTGATCACTATGATGAAATAGCGACTTCACCAATGGGTGATTAGCTTCGGGAAAATGGGGAATTTGCACAATCTCTGGACTGGATAGTTGTTAAAATATACTAGAGAATGGTTAATGCTATGGCTAAATAATATCCAGAAGTCAGTTAGTTTGTAAATGTTCAGACTACTAGACTATTGATAAACTAGAAGCAAGGACTTAATGTTAGTCTTAACTGACAATATAAAAGCGGCTCCTTTATTTTTATCCTCTGTGTTCATGGTTATAGAAACTAGTTCCATAATGTCCCTGCTGAGTCCACTTACTTTAGGCTCTTTCTTGCCTTCCCTGCCCTTGGATAGTCTGTTCTCCACCCAGGGGATTATGATTATGCTGTTGGCAGCTTATGCTGGTGCTATGTGGATGTTCCTGAGTAGCGCACCTAAAGTTTATACTGTCATGGTATCCGATTTAGAAGTTGCCCGACAGTTATATGCAGGATTGCTAGATTTGCCAGTAGCTGAAGTACCTTTGCACTATTATTACAACTACGAGCAAACTATTGGTGCAACAGGTATTGACCCGCTTTATATGTCCGCTAGTCCGAGTTGGTCTAACAGCACTATGAATAATGCTAATGACGGGCTGTGGTATCAACTCAAGAAAAATACTCAATTACATATCATTACAGGTGCAAGTTTAGGCAAAAAAGATCAACATCGTCATGTTTGTTTTGATCATGATTGTCTAGAATTAATTTTAATGCGGGTAGAATTGCGGGGTTTGAAGTTCAAAATTCGCAACCAAAAGCCTTTGAATTTTTTAGTTAAGGATTATGATGGAAGGGTAATTGAAATGGCTGAAGTTGCTAATTAGTCATAAGGGTGTGTTGGGGTTTTTCCTGACGCACCCTGAATAATATGAATTAGGGTTAATTTAACTGATCACAGAAAGAAATTACGGAGAGAAAAAACTCAATTGAAAATAAAAACAAACATATTGAGCAAAAAAAGTCCGTTGAGAAACATTAAATCACCAAAAATGGTATTATTCTCCTTCCTTTTCCTGTGCTAAAAGTAAAATTTTGTCATATAAAAGCGGAGAAATCCAAAAAGTAGAATTTTCAATCAACTTATCCATCAAAGGCTTAACAGCCACAATAAACCCCCTATTTTTCCCTTCTAATAAAACCCCCAATAATCCCGTAATTCTAATTCCTAACCGTTGTGCCTCAGCCCTGCCCCTGCGTTCATCAATTAACAATAAATCAGTCTTTAACTCCAATGCTAAAATAATAGCCTCTGACTCCCCATTATCTAACTTAGCTTGTTGTTTTAATTCATATACTTTATTTTTATCTTTCACAGTTTTAACCTCCAAAAAAGGAGATTTTTCTGCTTGTATTTCGCTTAAAAATAGAGGATGACACCTGGATAATTCTTCATAAACTGCTTGAGGAATAATCACGTTTTCATAAAGTGCCTGTAATAGAAAAATATGTTCAATACTAATTAAATTAGTAATCACAGAAGTATCACTAATAATCACAATCTTCCCAACTCCTGCAAATTCTGTAAATCAATCTCAAAATCCTCCAAATCATAATGATATAAAGGTATTTTACGTGCTTTCAGTAAATCCCGAAAAGCATTAGACTCCATTTGTGCCATTTTAGCTGCATAATCACAAGTTAATCGCCCCGACTCAAATAAATGTAATGCAATCTCTTGTAAAAATTCCGTAGGGGTTAACTGGGAAGCGTCTAAAAATTCATCTGCAATCACTAATGACATTACCAAAATCTCTTAATTCTATGTTTCTATTTTAGCGAATAATGTCCACTTTACCAAATCCGACTTCCTAACAAATTAAGAAAAATACTCAATTACATATTATCACTGGCACAAGTTTAGGCAAAAAAGATCAGCATCGTCATGTTTGCTTTGATCATAATTGTCTAGAATTAATTTTAATGCGGGTAGAATTGCGGGGTTTGAAGTTCAAAATTCGCAACCAAAAGCCTTTGAAT
>JAKOGY010000338.1 GCA_028658405.1 Dolichospermum sp. ST_sed8
TTCTGTTTTTAAGAAAAAACCCCCAGTGGAAGTTAGCCAGCTAGGGGAGTTTAGTTATCAGGGTGCATCTACCAATTTAGTATTCTGGCGTTAACTGGCAAATTCCGGATAGGTAATAGATATTTTGTCTAAAATCTCTAACTATAAGGATACTAGAAACAAAAAATCCCCAACCGGAAGTTAGCCAGTTAGGGAAGTTAGTTATCAGGGTGCATCTACTTATTAACTATTCTGGTGTTCTATGTAATGCTCCGGAAAAAAATGGGTGTATAGCAATAATTGTGTCGTGCTAACCATAAACAAAAAAAACCCCCAGAGGTGTTAGCCAGCTAGGGGAAGTTAATTATCAGGGTGCATCTACTTATTAACTGTTCTAGGGTTCTATGTGATATTCCGGAAAAAAATGGTTGTATAGCAATAATTATGTTGTGCTAACCATAAACAAGAAAAAACCCCCAGAGGTGTTAGCCAGCTAGGGGAAGTTAGTTATCAGGGTGCATCTACTTATTAAATGTTCATCGTTTTTAACTTATGCTCCGGAAAAAATTACTCGCTTATTGCTGTTTGTCACATATCGAAAAAATTCCTGTGGCTGGTAGCTGGGTAGGGGAGTTGGTTGTTAGGATCTAATCTACTTAATACTTTATCTACAAATGCTTATAAACGTTCTTGGCAACCAAGAGCGTTTTTTATTTGCCAGAATAAAAAAAAGAAAACCCCTAGTGAGTTTTAGCCAACTAGGGGAATTAAAGATCAAGGTGCATCTACCAACAAACAGTTCTCCACGGGGATCAAGCAATCCGGATAAAGTAGTAGGACCGGAACAGGCACAAAACCGTTCTATAAAACTTACCCAAAATTACCAAAGTTTAGACACATCTGGACAGCGATAAGCAATAATGCTAATTCTTCTATATTTTCTTGTATGGGATAAATAGGATCATGTTTACCGATGCCAGAACAGTTAATGTTTAAGGCATATAATCACAATGGATAGAGTTATTCCCTAGCTGAGATTCAAATGTGGCTCATAACCTGCTGAATGTACGAAAAGAATTTGTACGGTTGGCTCATCTGCAAGTTACACCCGTGGACAAGAAGTAGTCTTCTACCTTGGTGGAAGCGGGAAATAAACAGCAATGTACGGCTTGCGCCACGCTGTCCTATCAGCATTGTCTAAGTTTTATGGAGCAGAAATTGTGACCCAGGAATTTCACCTTTCCGCAACGCCAGTGGGGCAAAATGACTATCTAGTGCGGACGGAACAAGTTGCACCTGGGGTACCAGTGGCAGAAGAACTGGTGCATTGGCCTGTGGCTGAGTGGTTAGCGGTCGCAGGAGATTTAATGGATGATCCTTTGCAGTTAGTATTGCAGGGGAATATGGCAGCTAGAAACTCTGTCAACTTGGTGGCCTTGGGTCAGGAGTTGTATAATGCGCTGTTTCAAGGATCTCTCAGAGATAGTTGGATTACTGCCCAAGGGATTGCCCAAAATCACCAACAGGTACTAAGGCTAAGATTAGGACTCAAGGATACGAGGTTGGCGCGGTTGCCGTGGGAAGTGATGCACGCAGGTGATAATAGCGGGCGCTGCCTACGTCCTTTAGTTACTGGTCCTGATATTACCTTTGCCCGTTACCAAACTGGTTTAGCCCCAGCATCGCGGTTGCTAACTCATAATATACCCACGTCGCCAGAAGCCCGTGGGGTAAGAGTGCTAATGGTGATTTCCTCGCCTACTGACTTAGCCCGGCTAGATTTGCTCAAACAAGAAGCTATCAACCTGAAGGCAGAACTGCACCGCCAAGCATTAAGAGTGGCTGATGGTAATCATTATCTACCAGAAATTGAATTGACTGTTCTGGATCAACCGAGTCGGGAAGAACTCACTCAAGCTTTGGAACAGGGACATTACCATATTTTTCACTATTCTGGTCATAGCAACTTGGGGGCAAATGGTGGGCAAATTTATTTGGTAAGTAAAAAAACTGGTTTAACAGAAACTCTCAATGGAGACGATTTAGCTGGGCTGCTAGTTAATAATAATATTCAAATGGCAGTGTTTAATTCCTGTTTGGGCGCATATCGGGCTAAGTCCGAGACGGGGGAAGACTCAGGAGAACGGAATTTAACTGAAAGCTTGGTAAACCGGGGAATTAGAAGTATTTTGGCGATGTCAGAACGCATACCTGATGAGGTGGCACTGACGCTGACACAATTGTTTTACCGCAATTTAAGTCAGGGCTATGCTTTAGATTTATGTATAAGTCGAGTCCGTCAAGGTTTAATTTCTGCCTATGGTTCTCAACAGATGTACTGGGCTTTACCGATTTTGTATCTTCAGCGAGAATTTGATGGTTATTTGACTCCACAAGTTAATTTATCTGGACATACAGCTACGTCCCGCGGGCTGTCGGAGTTACTGAACCAATATCAGTCTCCCCAGGAAACAAATAATTATAACTATTCTGATCTGGGAACTAATCCAGAAATTTCTTTAGCTATTGATGATATTCTCAATCCTAATTTTGGGCAAGAAACAACGGAGGTAGACTGGCTAGGGGAAGATACTTGGGGTGATCTGGTTGATGAAATTGAGTATGATGACCCCAGCTATAATGAGGATTTGGCTATAGTTTCTGATTTGTTTCGTCAACTTGGTCATCCGATTGCTAAAACAGAAGAACCAAGTATGAAGGCGGAATTAATCGCAGATAATCATCATTATCTGCCAGAAATGCAGGTTTCCCAGCCGCCACAAAATTTAGATTGGGGAAATGTCCCAACTCCGATTACTCCAACTCCTTTGAATCTGGAGCAGCGTGAGGTAAATCCTCAGTTATCACCGTCACCTGTGCCGCCACAGGGTAATCGCTTTCATCGAAAAAAATCACTATTGTTATATGGTTTGGTGGGAGCAAGTGCAACTACTATCATCCTTGGTATTGGTTGGTGGTGGCATCAACAACAAGCTCAGAAGTCTTCTGATATTCCGCCGATTCCTGGACAAAATTTTCCAAATAATCAGGATCCAAGGATTAATTTAGCTAATTCAGCTACGGGAATTGTGACGGCTACGGCTACGGCGCAGTTGAGTCAAGGTAATTTAAAGGCTGGGTTGGATGCTATTAATGAATTACTGAATCGTGGTGCTTTTACGGATGCGGAAACGGCTTTAAATTTGATTCCTGCGACTGATACTGACAATCCATCTGTGAACTTTTTCCGTGGGCGTTTAGCTTGGCAGTCAGTACAAACGAAAAATAATAAATATAGTATTGATGATGCTCGTCGTTATTGGGTCAGGGCTGTAGAAAAGCAGCCAGATTCTATTTTGTATAATAATTCGTTAGGATTTGCCTATTATGCGGAGAATAATCTTAATTATGCCAATGATGCTTGGTTTAGATCGCTGAACTTAGCCTTTAAACCTCGGCAGAGTCAAAGTTCTAGCTCTATGAAATATCCGCAAATAGCTGGAGAACCCCAGGCATTGACGGCTTATGCTGGGTTAGCTTTGGGTTTATATAAATCTGCTAAAAGTCAACCCGCTGATAAACGCCAGCAATATTTACAGGAAGCGATTAAACTCCGGCAAATGGTCATTCAAAATGCGCCCGCAGACTTTACTATTGAGAGGTTATCACAAAATTGGTTATGGACTGAACAGGCGATCGCAGATTGGCGATTGCTTTTGCAAGAAAATAGTCCATAATTAGAAACGTGAAAAAAGTGGTAAATTCCATATATCAAGCTGAAATGCAATAACTATGGCTATATTTACGGCATGAGACAATGAATCTGGTATATATAAACAACGCTATTGGAAGTCAGGAATCAAAAAAATGAAAAAAGTAGAAGCCATTATCCGTCCATTTAAACTGGATGAAGTTAAAATTGCCCTAGTTAATGCGGGTATTGTCGGGATGACAGTTTCTGAAGTTCGAGGTTTCGGGCGGCAAAAAGGGCAAACTGAACGTTATCGCGGTTCGGAATACACCGTAGAGTTTCTCCAAAAACTGAAGGTGGAAATCGTTGTTGAAGATGCCCAAGTTGATATGGTTGTAGATAAGATTATCTCCGCAGCCCGCACTGGTGAAATTGGTGATGGTAAAATTTTTATCTCCTCTGTTGAACAAATTGTCCGCATTCGCACAGGAGAAAAGAATACAGAAGCTGTATAAGTAGTAAATATTGGGTGAAAAATGGGCGTTGCTGAGTCTGTAAATATAAAAACAGGAAATCAGCAGCACCTTTTTTTAATGTTTAGCTAGGGCTGGCTGAAAACTGGAGTTTGGACTAAATTGACTTTCATGGGCTGAAACCCTTACTAGATAGGCACTGGAGGTTACGAATCCAAATGAGATTTCTAAAGTCTGAAACCTTTTCTCAGCTTGCGTTTGAAGCTTTAGCCGAAGAAATTAGTCCAAACTCCAGTGAAAAAGTGTTTGAGTTATGTTTGGTCTGTACCATAACCTAATTGCCATTCTTTCTAATCCCGAAATAATGTAGTGTTTTGGAGTCAAAGGTAGGAATAAGCATCTTTGCCGTGGAGT
>JAKOGY010000339.1 GCA_028658405.1 Dolichospermum sp. ST_sed8
ATCTTAAAAAACATCTTCTTTTTGACTGAAGCTCTAAACTGGTGCAAATGAGTGTTTCTTATCTGTTCCCTGTTCCCTGTTCCCTTCTTCTGTAAATTATAACACCCGTGAGAAGTGACATAAAACTTATACCTACAGGAATACAAGTGTAGCCATTTATATATTAAAGTAGAGAGTATTGGGGATAAAAGTAAACCAATACTGATTATAATCAGGATAAATTGCTAACATATATACAGAGATCATGGAACACTGAGGATTGTAAGTAACCATTGTTTTCGCTGGATATCTACTAGCAATTATTTCTGAAGCAGTAATGTTTTATTCAAGGTGCAAGGCTATACTACAGATATTGTAAAGATTTTATAGTTTCTTCCGTAGACTTGAAAGTAGAAAAATAGCTAATATTGCCATTTTGGCAGGTCTTTCTGGCACAAATGGGATATTAGTAGATAGTAGCAATGTTTCGGAAATTTTTTACCATTAACTCAAGAACTGCTACAGCCACCTCAATATTGACTGCGGTAATTCTTTAGCCATTAAAATCACTAGGAAATAATTCATGTTATCATCACTGTCTTCTCAAAATGTTATCCGGTATCTGCTCAATGCAGGTCTGTGTAGCGCGGAAGATGGCGCTGCATATAAATTTGTATTGCCAGAAAATAGTCACAAGAATCGGAATTTATTGGTAATACTGGCAGATAATCGCCAACTGCTGATTAAACAAGAGCGGAAAATTAATAATGATCAAAGTTCTCATGAACTCTTTAATGAGTGGCTATTTCACCAGTTATTACAGCAATTTCCATTAATTGGTAATATTGGGGCGATCGCATCATCATTGCTACACTTTGATGAGGAAAACTCTATCCTTGTGCGGAGCTATTTAAGCGAATATGTGGAACTAGGAAAATTTTATCAACACAGCAGTATTTTCCCCACAGAGATTGCCAGCGCGATTGGTACTACGTTAGCAGGGTTACACCGAGCTACGTTTAATAAACGTGAGTATCGTGATTTTATGTCCACTGCACCCGCAGGACAGTTTCGCTATAATTTTTACAATCCCGCCCAAGGCATATCATCAATCAATCCAAACACATTTGGTATAATTCCCATTGAAGCTCTAGAATTTCATCGTCTCTACCAGCGTTACGAAAGTTTAGAATCGGCCATTGCTGATTTAGCTTATGAGTGGAAACCATCTTGTTTAACTCACAACGATTTACACCTAAGTAATATTTTAGTTCATTCTCGGTGGGAACAGCTAGATAATTGCTTGATTAGATTAATTGACTGGGAAGCTTGCGGTTGGGGAGATCCAGCTTTTGATTTAGGAACTTTATTAGCAAGTTATTTAAGAATTTGGCTTTCTAGTTTAATAGTAGATCCGACATTGGAGTTAGAAGAATCTTTAAATTTAGCTATGATTCCTCTAGAAATCTTACAACCTGCAATTCTGACTTTAATCCGGGCTTATCTTGATGCTTTTCCCATGATTTTAGAATATCATCAGGATTTCATTGTGCGCGTAGTTAAGTTTGCTGGTTTGGCATTAATTCAACAAATTCAACACAGAATTGAATGCCAAAAATCCTTTGATAATAGTAATTTATGTATGCTGGAAGTTGCTAAAAGTCTTTTGACTATGCCTGAACAGTCAGTATTAACTATTTTTGGCATCTCCACATCAGAAATTTTGCAATCTGTCCCCACACTTCAGAAACTTCCGCAGCCCCATAAAGAACAACAATTAATCCCTCTTTATTACCAAAGGACTCGCTTACGCGGTTGTTAGACTGATACATATAGTTCTCTAAAATTTGAGGTGCAAAACAAGTTAATGTTTGATGATTCTACCAATCAAATCGTAAATTCATTATTCGATATTGCCAGTAATATCCAGATTGAATCTAATTTTTGTATTTACCATCCCAATTATCAACCTTTTGCTTTGCCCGCTAACATAGCAAATAGGTTTCAACAAAACTCACCATCTTTGAAGCAGAAATATTTGAACATACTTTTGAGAAATTTTCTGTATGGGATTTATTACAATGGTTCACTGCAAACAGTTTTAGCCGCAAATAATCATAGTTGTCAATCTGGGGTAAATTTCCTAGAAAACAATAGTTTGGGTGTAGATGAAGATTTCTATGAACAGCTACATCATAGCAATCATGGTACAGGACATTATGAACCCAATTGGCAGATTTTGAGAATTGAGCCTGATGGTAGTATGGCTGTTACTAAGAATGGTTTAACCTTATATATTGAGCCGGAATGTCATCTAAAACCCCGAAAAAAGTCGCCTAAAGCGGGGGAATTGATAGCAATATGGATGCCTAAAAATCGCCTGGAAAATGGCTGTTATGTGGCAGTAAGTAATGTAGCAATAGAAAAGCAAGATTCAGAAAATACTGATTTAGGTGTAGGGAGAATTTACTTTAATTTTACATCAGCCGGGGCGATCGCTCTCATGGAGAGTTTAACCCAAGCATTAAATAATGCGGCTATTGCCTTTAGTTTTCAGGTTTTTTATAATCCCGCAGCTTATGGGCGTTATGATGCTGGTGTGCTGCATTTTGAACGCCAAAATTACCCAACAATTCGGACTATTCTTCAAGATATTTATCAAGAACATCAAGGTTATTTCCAGCCAGAAATTCCATTGTTTACTAAATTTTTAGCGCCGGGATTAGGGTTAGCAGAAGAACCAAATCAAAAGTTTGCTCCTCAAGAAAGTTTTGGGATGAACCGTTGTCAAATTGTGGCCAATGCTTTATTGGAGTCTTGGGAAAAGGGTAAAAATGCTCTTGAGGAAAGAATAGAAATTATTAATCAACACTTTGCCCAACATTTAATTGATATGCAGCATCCTTATCTGAATCCGGCTTCTGAGGATATTTATCAACCTTTACGTTGAGTTTTTAGATTAATCGAATTTTTAAGGAATCAGCCATACCATAAGTATTAACCCAATCTAAAACTTCTGGAGTGAGGAGATTTAAAGATGCACCTTGATTAGCTGCTGCTCTGAGTAAGTTTAAAACCGCTTCTGGTACATCATCAGAACTCAGGCTTTCCCAGTACTGTTTTAACTCTGTGATTTGCATTTGAGCTAATTCAAGTTGATGGATATTTTTAGGATAATTTACTCGCTTGATTTCTTGATCTAAGTTTCGTATCCGTTGCACATGATGACTAAATGCCTGGACTTTAGACAAAAGATTGAGCATTTCCTGATTAGTGCTGGGCATATTTTGGGATAAGTAGATTTGCCAATCTGTAGATAATTGCTGTTTTAAGGTTTGGGTAATATTATCCATTCCCTTCTTTAAAAATTTGGCATTAAAATTGTTATTGTCAATAATCCAATCTGGATTTTCACGAAAATCATTCTCAGCATGGATAATAAAATTCAGAAGATCATCTAATTTTTTATCCACAATAATGTTACTAATACCTTTCTCTCGAAAAGCCTTTACAGCTTGCATAATTGGCTGTATTTCAGTGATGAAATTGTTAATTTGTTCTTCTCTGGATTGAAAACCTTGAAGATTATCAGCATAATTTTTCAGTGAAACTTTACGTTGGGATAATTCAATTAATTCCTGTGATTTTTCTATCAACATATTATTTATCCTTTAATTTCTACCAACAAATTACGTAAATTAGCTAAACCTTGTTGAATAGCTTGATGGCTAGTTTCTACGGTTGCACCATCAGAATTTTCTAAGTCACTAATACTTTGTTTGACTTCTAATAGAGAAGCATCTAAAAAATTATTAGTATGTTTGATAAATTCTTCAGTATCTGTCATAGTTTTTTGATAGTCTTCACTCAGATATGGTAGCAGTTTTCCTATTTGCTCATGGGAATTTTCTTGCTCAGATTGTAGCTTCTTCATTGCTTCGATATAGCTGGAAGTAGCTGTACGTCGAAACTGATCTAGTACAGGTATCATATCCTCAAAGTTTTTTCTACCCCGAAAAACTCCAGCTTCTCTAGCTTTTTCCATTGCTGCTTTTAATTTATCAGTAATATCTTTTTTCTTGAAGTTATCTCCTAATTCCACTACTAAAGATTGGTAAATAGCTAGTTGTCTTTCTGTTTCTTCTTTGATAGCTTTTTCTAGTAATTCATCTACCTGCTGACGGGATTTATGAATGGGTTGAAAAATATCAAAATTAATATCAGCAGGAATGGCAGATTGAGGTTGCCAAGATTTTTTAATCTTTTCTAATGGTTGAATAATTTGAGTTGAATCAATAATTTGAAACTGACTAGAAGCACCTTTAGTACAAGCAATGCGACTTTGGACAATCTCTAATAAATCTGGACGATGTTTTTCGAGAGTAGTAAATAACTTTTTCCAACTAGAAGCGCGATTTACATTTTTTTTGTTATCTACTTCCAGAAATAACGCATTAATCAACTTATCTAAGGAATTAGTATCATGTCCGGCCATTGTAAGTACCCATGCAAAATTAATTATACATTTTAATAATAAATTGATAAAATAAATTATGGTTCTAC
>JAKOGY010000340.1 GCA_028658405.1 Dolichospermum sp. ST_sed8
AAGAGAGCGGTAGAACCATAATTTATTTTATCAATTTATTATTAAAATGTATAATTAATTTTGCATGGGTACTTAATTGGTTCTCAACCTACTTTCTGGAGGGGTGAAACTAATGGTGATTATTGGGGTTTTACGACAATTAAAAGATTTGGATTTAAAGCTGATAATCTCAATAATAGCTCATTTACTCCCTCTCAAAGTTTACAAACTTCTACAATTAATAGGATTATTGAAGGAGCAGCAAAACCGGGAACTTTGGTGCAATTAGTTTCTGGAAATGATAATCTTATTTTTGGGGAAATATTAGTTGATTCTTCAGGAATTTATCGTTTTGATAATGTTCCTATTAATAGTCAAAATTATCGAGTTTTACTTTATGCTAATGGACAATTAACAAGTACCCCCATAGAGAAAAAACCGATATTTCTCTCTTTACCTGGACAATTAACCCAAGGAACATCAAGTCTAATTGTATCCAGTGGTATGAACAGAGAAACGAGAAATAATGATTTTTTTGGAGACCTAAATAATGTTCGTGGAGGTGTTGCTTATCGTCATGGGGTTACAGATTCTTTAACATTGGGAGGAGGAATCATTTATGATCAAAGTTTATTAGGATTAGGTGAGGTATTTTATCAACCTAATAATTTTCCTTTCAAATTAGCTGTATCTGCTTTAAAAGTACCAGATAAATTCAAATATAATGCTAATCTAGAATTTAGACCATCTTCTCAATTAAATCTGAATTTATCCAGTAATGAACAGTTTCAAAGTTTTAATTTTAATTGGAATGCGGCTAAATTTTTAAGTATTAATAGCAGTGGTAATAATCTCAATGATATTATTAATTTAGGATTTAATGTAAATCAGAATATTGGTAAAATATCTACTTATTCAAGTCTGAAAATTGATAATAAACAACAATTAGACTGGAATTCTAATCTGCGTTGGCGGAATTTATCCGCTAGGGCTAGTCCCACTGGTATTGGTTTAGAATTAAATTATGAAGGTTCTATTTTCAGTATTTTTAAACTTCCTGAAAAAGAAAATTTAATTTTAAGTTATGAAACCAACAATTCCAGTAATAAACATAATAGTTTATTAACATTAAAATGGAAATATCAATCACCCTATATTAATCAACGTCGTCTCTGGGATTTTGATCTTGGTTATGGTATCAGTTCTCAAGGTAGTGGTTTATTAGCTTCTGTTTCTACTTTTTTTATTCCCGGTTTATCTCTGCGTTTGCGTTATGACGGAATTTCTATGACATCAGATACAACTTCTTATCGGCTTGAAATTGGTTCAGTAGTTAATTTCAGTCCTAATTTAAGATTTGGAGACTCTCAATCTGAAAGTTTACGCAGTGAAGGTGGTATATTTATTCAACCTTTTTTAGATAAAAATAATAACGGTATTAGAGATAATAATGAAGAGATTTATACTCAAGATATGGAACTACTATTAATCCTAAATAATAAAAAATTTAATCCTAGTTTGGCAACTATTACAAAACAAGGTGTTTTATTTAAAGTTCCTGTGGGTATTTACCGTCTTGATTTAGATCCTGCTGGATATCCTCTAGACTGGAAACCTGTTCAAAATGCTTATGCTGTGGAAATAGTTGCAGGTAGTTATATAACTATTTCAGTTCCTTTCGTTGCTTCTTATACTTTAGCGGGAACTGTGAAAGATGCTGAAGGAAAACCCATTGTTGGCGCTAGGGTTGAAGCTATTGATAATACTAAATCATCATTTGCATCTATTACAAATAGTTCAGGTGTTTTCTATTTAGAACAGTTACGACAAGGAACTTATGAGTTAAAAGTTAATAATAAATCCGTTGAACCAAATAGGATGACAATTAATTCAGATTCTCCTACTTTGCAAGAATTAAATTTAAAACTACCGAATCCTTAATTGATGCTAAAACCCTTTTTCCCCTGCTCCCTGTCTTATCCCAACGACAATTTTTAACGCCAACTTACTTAATTTGTCTCAAAAAAACTATAATACCTCCAGAAATTAACAAAACTCCCAACCCAATTAAAGGTTGTGCTAACCCAATTGTTGTTCCTTGCTGATTCTCATGCACATTTTGCCCAGGTTGAGGAATATCTACAGCCTTTCCTGTAGCCACAGTGACAACAAACTTTAAATCAAAAGGTTTAAAACTGCCTTCAGTCACCGGTTTACCAGTCAATTGCAACTGATAGGCTCCCGGTTTGGGAAAAGTAATTTCTGCCCCTGGTATACCTTCATAGCGTTCAACCTGAAGAGACTTTAATCGAGGTTCAATTAAGGCTGGTTCTCCGGCTACATGAGGTTCAGCATAAATAGCTAACCGACAATTACAATCTTTTAAAGGAATTACCTTACCACCTTTTCGCGTCAGGGCAAACCAAGCTTGAGTAACTTCCCCAGCGCGGGGATTATCATTAGGTTCTAAATGGACAGTAGCACCCACATCTGCGGATATCTTGACTGTATGGGCTAAAGCTTGGGTCTTTGTAGTAAATATCAAACCAGATAAAACTAATAATAATAAATACTTTACTTTGCCTTTATATGCAGCAGAAATAGTTAATTTATCGAGATTTATTGGGAGGAACATAAAATTTTTCTAAATGTAAATATAACCAAAAATATCGGGAACGGACTAATAATACACTAACAGTAATTATGCCCACCAACACGGCTGCTAACTGATTTTGCCAACTTAATCTTAAAGCACCCAAGTAATGAGAACCAATCATAACCGTATGAATAGCACTCAATAACAAAGCGGGTACAGTCAAAAGATGAATTTGTCGCCAACGTTTACCTAAAGACTTTTGCAGAAAATCAAAACTTGTACAAGCAGCGGGAATCATTAATACCAAAGCCACAGCCCCTGCACTCATTCCCCATTGTAATTCTAACGGTAGAAACCAAACAGCGGTGAAATTCCAATTCAGTGCGTGTTCAAAATGATGGATAGTATGCACCCCCGCGAGAACAAAAGCCCCCACTCCCAAAGCCCGACGGTAACGCAGAGGTGCAGACCAAAAACTATGCACAGGTCGGGCAATTAATGAGAGAATTAAACAAAATAGGGACGCGTGTCCACTATAATCTGTCATGGTATCTCCCGTTCGCAATAGGGTAATAGTACCAATAATCATAGTTACCCACCCACCCAAACGAAATAATTGACTCCGCTGATCTTTACTAATTAACGCCGTAGAAACACCTACACCCAGCATAATGGGTAGCGTCCCCATCCCAAAAGCTAACATTATTGCTGCACCTTCCCACAAATTCCCTGTAGCCGCAGCCTTAATTTGAGCCGCATATAAAAAACCACAGGGCATTAATCCCCAAGTCATACCTAAAAGTGCCGGTGTCCACCATTGAGTTTGTGCAGATAACTTCATCATCCCCGCACTGAGACGGTTATGTAAATTCCCTTTTAATATGGGGTGTAACAAGGGAATATGCGGTAAAAAATCTGGTTTTACCTGTCCTAAACCAAACCAAATCAGCATCATACCTGTAATGATAGCTATCCAGCGCCGCAAATCACTACCAACTCCTGCCAGTTGTCCACTTTCTACTAATACAGAACCAATTGCACCAATACCAGCACCAACTAAAGCGTAACTTAACATTCGCCCCAAATTGAGCAAGGTATGAAATTTTAATTGCTGTTGCCAAGTTGGATTTTCCTGCTGCTTTGAAAGAGAAAATGCTACTGTTAAAGGCCCACACATCCCAAAGCAATGGCCAAAACTGCCCAGAAACCCAAGAAGCATAATGAGTAATAAATCTAGCATATTAATTATGGGAACTGGGAATTGGCAATTGGGAAAGCATACCTTTATGAACTCTTATCATGATGTCCGCCAATGTCAAAAGACAACCTGTCAAACTTGATGTAGCTTTGATATTTTATAGGATAGCTTGGTAAGCGTAAAACTCAGTGGCTTCAGTCCTGAGATATAAGCGACACGGGCGAATTTATTCGCCTTCAATCTTCATTTCTTCTATAAGCTTATCAGTAAATTCTCTTAATCGTTCTTGCCAGTTTGGGACGGCCTTTAACTTTGCCTTGACTCCAGGTAACACTTTAAAGCAAACAGGGTCTTTGTCAAACGGCTGTTTACTTGCGAAACCTAATTTGTTATTTTTCTGAAATGGCATTGCTATTTACTAAATATGTTGATATACTAACAATACCACAGCATTGCATGTCGAAACAATGTCTAAAACTAAAAAGTTAATGGGGGTTCAACAAGTTCTGTTATCCCCAGACAACGAAACAAAAGCAGTATTGGAGTATGTTTGTCAACAATCAGGCAAGATTTATAATAGTGGTGTTTACTTTGCTCGACAAACATTTTTTAAAACCGGGAAGTTGCTAACCAACAAGTTTGATTTGATTTACGAAAAATCTATCAGTAAATCACTTGTCGCTCAATCAATGCCATCAGTCCCGATGCAACAAACTTTGATGTCAGTGGCTGAAAGTTTTAAATCTTTTAAAGAATTG
>JAKOGY010000341.1 GCA_028658405.1 Dolichospermum sp. ST_sed8
TTCTCGAAGAGCAAAAAGCTGTTAACTGGGTAGGAAGCCTATACTTACCCGCAAGGGAAGTGTAGGTAGTTCACATATAGAAATAGTATTTGTAGGGTGCGTTACGGCTTTGCCTAACGCACCTTAAACTTGATTAATGGTGCGTTACGCTATCGCTAACGCACCCTACAATTAAGCTGTTACTCCTTCCAATTGTTCATCACTCAACTCATATAACTGACGCAATTTATCTAACTTATCTCCATCAGCTTGCCATAAACCGCGTCCCGATGCTTCCAACATTCTGCCGACAATATTTTTAAAAGCTTCAGGATTGGCTTTGCGTAATTTTTCCGCCATTTCTGGATCTAAAGCATAAGTTTCTGCGGCTTGATCATAAACCCAATCATCTTTAAAATCCGCAGTACCACCCCAACCTATTAACGCTGTCATGCGTTGAGAAATTTCAAAAGCGCCACCAGAACCTTGATTAGCCATTGCGTCAGCCCATTTAGGATTTAATAACTTGGTTCTGTATTCCATTCGCAATAAATCATCTAAATTGCGGGGTGTGGTGTCTTTGGAAAAACTTTCCACAAAACTCGCTGTCACCTTTTTACCGCTTTGCTTTTCTGCGGCCTTTTTCAAACCGCCTGTATTGGCATAATATTCCTGAATATCAGTTAAACCATATTCTACCGAATCTATTTCTTGAACAATGCGATCGCTAGTTTTTAATAAAGTCTGTAATACTTCCGGTCGAGCTTGTCCTTTATCATTTCTACCATAACTAAAGACATTGCGACTTTCCCAAGTATTCCCCAACTCTTCCCCAGATTCCCAGTTACTATCTACAACTCTATCATTAACCAAAGAACCAAAATCACCAGCAGGATTAGAAAACAATCTCGCTGAAGAATTTTCCACACCTTGGGCTTTTAAAGCTAACGCGTGTTTTCTAATAAAATTCAATTCTTCTGGTTCATCAATTTCCGCAGCGCGTTGAAATAAATCATCTAACAATTCAATGATATTCACAAAACTATCACGGAAAATACCCGATAGATTTGCTAACACATCAATGCGTGGATGTCCAACTTCCGATAAAGGTTTTAACTCATATCTAACAATGCGTCCCGTTCCTTCCTTCACAGGTTCAGCGCCCACCAATTCCAAGAGAATACCCAAAGATTCACCCTTAGTTTTAATAGCATCTAAACCCCATAATAAAACCGCCACAGTTTCCGGGTATTTATTATTTTCCTCAAAAGACTGATCAATAATTTTCTGAGCAATTTCCTTACCCCGTTCAAAAGCAGCAGGAGAAGGCATCCTATAAGGATCTAAAGCGTGAATATTCCTCCCAGTCGGTAACACCCCCGCACCATCTCTCAACAAATCACCACCAGGTGCAGGAGGAATAAACTCACCATTTAAACCCCGCAAAAGATTAGTTAACTCATCAGTAGATTGATTTAACAAATCCGTAATTACTCTTTCTTCTTCCCCTCTTCCTTCGTGACCTTCGCTCCTTCGTGGTTCATTCTCTCCCCCAAAATAAGCATCCAAATAACCAGTTAACTCCTCCTGATTTGGGGCTTCACCCAAAACGTGCAACCCAGAAGAGAAAAGACGATTTTCGAGAACTTGTAAATACTCATACAACTTGACCAAATAATGATCAAAAGCATGATTGCTGAACATCCTGACATTTTCCGGTGTAAAAGGAATACCCAACCTTTTTGCATCATCAAAAGGACAATCCACTTCCAAACCAGTATCAACAATTTTCTTACAAATCCCTTCCTTTAACAGATAATTCTTTTCTGGATCTTCCCGATATTCGGCAATTAAATCGCGTAAATTCACCAATTCTTTATATAAACCAGCGCGTCCATAGGGAGGGACATTATGAGAAATTAAGACCCCATAACCGCGACGTTTGGCTAAAATTGATTCTGAAGGATTATTTGCGGCATAGATGTAGAGATTAGGCATATTTCCTAAGAGAATATCCGACCAAGAATAACCCGTATTTCCTAATGGTGAACCTGGCAACCATTCAACTGTTCCGTGCATTCCAAAATGAACAATTGCATTAGCTTGAAAATCATTTTGTAACCATTTATAATAAGCTGCATATTGGGGATGTGGTGTTAGATCTCGTTCAAACATTAACCGCATAGGATCGCCTTGAATTCCCAAGGGTGGTTGGACACCTATCCAGACATTTCCTAATTGCACACCACCAATATTAAACTCGTCTCCATAGGTTTTAATCCCGCTACCTGTGAGATATTTCCATTGTTTTTCAATGCGAGATGTATTGAGGTATCCTAACCATTTTTCTAATGTTCTGGCATTAACGGTAGAACCCCCCCTAACCCCCCCGTCAACGAGGGGGGATATGACTCCCTCCCTGTTTGTGGGTAGATTGGGGTTTTCATCTGCTTCTTGAATTTGCCGAATTAAATCTTCTCCATCTTCAGGAATATCACCAACTGTATAACCTTGTGCTTTGAGGGCATTTAGTAATTTAATTAAACTGCGAGGAACGTTTAATAATGCAGCAGTTCCAACTGCACCATAACCGGGGGGAAAACCATATAAAATAATGGCAATTTTCCGTTGAGAAATTGGTTTTTGGCGGAGGGAAACCCAGCTTTTGACTCTATTAGTTAATCGCTGCATTCGTTCAGGAACTAAATAAATTTGTTCCCCCACTAATCCACCGAGAGGAATTGTATCAATTGCGCCATCTAATTCTGGCAAAGCATATAAAACAACACTTTGTAAACCGCCTACGCCTTGGCGAGTCCAAGAATGAATATCTTGTATTAATAACGGTGCAGCGACGATATAAGGAACATTTTTGGCAGTAAGAATGCGTTTAGCTACTTCTACTTGTCTTCCTGCTGCCATTGAACCAGCCGGACCACCTACAAGGGGAAAACCGATAGTAGAAACTATGGCATCAATTTTTACTGCTTCTGAGGAAAGGGAAGGGGTTTCAATATTTCCCTGTTGACGTTGTTGGGTTTCGTGGTCGCTTGTCATCCAATCACGCACGGCTACATGACCTTCTACTCCGTTGATAAAGATGGGTAAGGGAATTAACCCCGCTTTTTCAAAATGGTGGATCAGTTGGGGAATATAGGGCAATTTGGTAATAACGTGCTTTCGGTAAATTAGAATACCGATGATTGGGCGCAGGCCCTGCGCCCCTACTTTCTGTTCCCTGTTCCCTGTTCCCTGTTCCCTTCTTTGATACCATTCTAAATATGCTTTGGGTGATGTAAAAAATCCTTGATAGTCGGGATGCAATAAACCCATGTCGGGGGTTTCGATAGGTGGCGGTATATCTCCAACTTTTAAATCTAAGTATTTTTCCGCAATTGTCCAAAATAGGGAAGCGACGTTTTCTGAACCGCCGGCGTTCCAGTAACCATAGATAATTAACCAATTGCGTAAGTCTTGGACTTTTTGAACTGGGATGAATTTTAATAATTTGGGGCCAATTTTGAGGAAGCTGATATAACCGGCAAGTTTGTCTTCTTCTTTACCGTTGCTGAATTTGTCAAGAATGAATTTAATAGGTTTGGGCATTCCTGCGGGTTTGTCACCGATAGCAAATGCACCGATTTTCGTTAAACTCATTAATTCCAGTGCTGACTCGAAGACAAGACGAATGGGGATGTTAGCGACACGCTCCCGTAACCACACAACTTGGTCATAATCAAATAGTAAGCTGCCAAAGAATACATCTGCGTCTTTGAGTGCTGCTTCAATTTCCTTGCTATTGGTGGTAATATTGCGATCGCTAAATACTCGAATATCCAACTCTGGACAGCGAGAATTAGCCAAATCAGCCGCTTTTCGGTATAAGTCCGCGTTAAACGATTCAAACCCAGCAATCAAGACAATGCGTTTCATGCGCTTATATGACGAAATATTTCTTTACCTTGATCTTAAACATTTTTGGTGATTAATGGGCGAATATCTACCTAGAGATTAAAATAGTGTCTATAGTTTTCGGAACTATATTAAAATGTCGTGTGCGATTCGTTGTTAGCTGAATCACGGTAGCCAGCCCGTACATAAGCTAACCAACCCAATCCAATCATGGAAAAAGGTTGAACTCTCGATCTGATATGGGTGTAAGTCCCATCTACCAGACTCAGGTATGACTCCCTATCTGCCCACACCGACTAGACTCGGTTTCTAGAGAGTGAAGCTGGAAGGCGCAATCAGACATCCGTTGTGGGGTGACACTGGTGCTAACGGGGAGTTCCTATGGTGAAACAGAGCCTAGAAAAGCAACTTAGTTAAGAGCAGGACACAACATCAAAACCTGACTTCACTGGAGATAATTCCCGCCGCATCCGCGACAAATAGCGGCAAGAGTCCAGGGAATCCAGTGGTTGAATTGGCTACACCTAACGGAACTATCAATCAACCGAGGGAACGAATAAAAACGGGTTGAAGGTCTTAGGGAGGTCGAACCCCAAGTAGGCTGGACGAGCAGCGGAACCCCTTCAATTCGGGTAGGAT
>JAKOGY010000342.1 GCA_028658405.1 Dolichospermum sp. ST_sed8
CACTTAAATCAGCATCTCTTAAATAAGCACCACTTAAATCAGCACCACTTAAATCAGCACCACTTAAATCAACGCCGCTTAAATCAACACCACTTAAATCAGTATCACTTAGGTCTAATTCTTCCCCTTTAGATATGCTAATAATTCTTGCCATTAAAAGAATTTTATCCGGTTCTTCCTCTAGCCTTTTAATGCCATCTGGAGAAAGATTGAAAGTAATTTTTATACTGCCTTGTTCTATTTTAGCTATCGTTGCATTTTTATCACCTGAAAGCATTATCAGGGCTTTTAGCAAATCATTTCGTTTTTCTTCATTATTGAAAAAACTATTTATATCGCATGGGATTGTAATAACAACTTGACCATTAATAGTATCATATGTAATACAAGTTTGAACGTTATTTGGTTCTACTACTAGAGTTGCTGCTCCAGCTTCTTCAGTTAGAGGAATATTACTTGGTAATCTATTCATACTAGGAACAGTCCAGGAATTTTCATTTTGATCGAATCTTAGTTCAGCAATATCTTCCCAATTCAATCTTAACTTATTGCACAGAGATGTAAACAGTTCCCATTATCTAAATTAGACATAAGTTTTACAAGTTGTCCGTAAAATACTCGCGTTGTCCTTTTGGTGCAGATCGAGAAAATTTACTAACTACTGGATTATGACTAAGAATATCATGCTTTCTCAACCCGGCTCTGAATCTAACCCTGACTTGGTAGCAAACCGAGATACTTGTAAGTGCGATTCGTTCTGGAGAAACCCAGTTTCTGGGGGGATTCCAGGCTTTAGTAGAGTAACCCTTATGGGGCTGAGTCCGCACTTTAATCCTCTACTAATGACAACTTGATATCCATGTAAGTGAGGTTCACCAAGAACCAATTCTTACTGCCCTGGTGCGGGGTTGAAAGCGCATAAACTACCAGAAATGGTAGCCCCTACGGAGAAGACTGACTATCAAATCTGTAAAGCGGGGATGAAAGCAGTTAATGGTGGTAATTGCTGAAAGCACCAACTGCAAGCAAGAGTTTATGGGGAGAGTAAACGAAGTGTCGTTGAGCCATCGTCAGATCTCGCCAAGGGATATAAGCTTGTGTTTCGGACACACCTTGGGTTGGAAATAACCGACAAGGGGTTTGGACTGTTAGGATCTTGCAACCGAAGCAGCGTACCTCCTAGACCCCCGGTGGATAGACACCCTCTAAAGACTCAAAACAATGGATATCAGGAACGAAATAACCCAAATTATAGTTCCTATAGTGGTCGATATATAGGTAAGCAGTCAAGCTAAAAGCTTTATTTGGGAAGGATGGGTTAAAAAGCAAAAGCCTAGACCGAAATAACGGTCAAAGCCTGAAAAGGGATGGAGTAATGTCCAGGATAAGCAGACGTAACCCGCAATGTGTCTGTATATAGGGGTGTAAATAGCAATGAATAAGCCTAAATCAGATTCAACATTGGATACTGAGGGATGGAAGACTATCAACTGGCGACAAGTCGAGCGATATGTCTTTAAATTGCAAAAACGCATCTATGCCGCTTCACGTTGTGGTGATATTCAACGAGTTCGCTTTCCTCCAGAAAACCCTAATGAGGTCTTGGTCGAACAGGGCATTAGCGGTAAGAAGGGTAACACAAGACAACCAGGGAAAAAAGACCGCCGGAGTGGATGGTATCAAATCACTATCCCCAGGAGCGCGTTTTAACTTGGCAAAAGGTCTATTCATTAACGGTAAATCCAAACCTACACGGCGGATATGGATACCAAAACCAGGTAAAACCGAATTTAGACCGCTCTCGATACCCACTATTTTTGACCGTGCCTTACAAGCGGTAGTGAAAGCTACCCTTGAACCGGAGTGGGAGGCTCGTTTTGAGCCGTCAAGCTACGGCTTTAGACCAGGTAGGTCATGCCATGATGCTATCAAACACATCAAAAACTGCATAGTATCAAAATCTAAATTTGTTTTAGATGCAGATATATCGCAATGTTTTGACCGAATAAATCAGGAAGCATTACTTCTGAAATTAAACATGAACGGTTCAGTCAGGCGACAAATCAAAGCCTGGCTCAAATCGGGAGTGATAGATTCAGGAAAATTTGCAGCTACTACGGCTGGAACACCACAAGGCGGTGTAATTTCGCCATTATTGGCATCCATCGCTTTACATGGATTAGAAAGCCTGATAAACCAAGAATTTCCTGTCAATTCAGCCGGGAAAATTAGAGGGGCTAAAAGCAAATTTGGCTGCGAAATATCTCGCGTAACTTGTATTAGGTACGCGGACGATTTTGTGGTTTTAAATGAATCCTTAGCGGTCATTAAGAGGTGTGAGGAATTAATCAAAGATTGGCTCAAAGGTATTGGCTTGGAATTGAAACCAGAAAAGACGCGAATAGCACATACGCTATATCCACACTTAAGTGAAGATGGTAAACCAGGATTTGATTTTCTGGGACATCATATTCAACAGATAAAAGTGGGGAAATACCGAGACAATAAAAATAGTCAAGGTAAAAACCTTGGTTTCATCACCCTCATTACCCCCTCTAAGAAGGCAATTGAGGCTCATAAATATGAGATGAAAAGTATCATCATAAAACACAGGTCACGTTCTCAAGCAGAACTAATTAAAGACCTTAACCCTATTATCAGGGGATGGACTTCATATTATAGAGTCTCAGATGCTGGAACTACTGGGGACTTCTCCCGGTTAGATAGAATCACTTATCTTCGGTTGAGAAGATGGGCTAAAAGACAGACTGGGAGCATTAATTTAGGTCATCAAAAATACTGGCACACCATAGGCGATAACCATTGGGTATTTACTACTAGGTCAGAAAGTAATCCTTTACGGTTACTAACACATATCGAATTTCACTCCAGTGTGAACGATTATGTTAAAGTTCGTGGTGATAAAAGTCCTTTTGATGGTGACTTAATTTACTGGAGTTTAAGACTAAGCAAACACCCTGAGATGCCTACTACTAAAGCGAAGCTTCTCAAACTACAAAAGGGTAAATGTGCTTGGTGCAATTTGCATTTTCAAGAAGGCGATTTATTGGAAATTGACCATATTAAACCCATTTCTTGTGGAGGTAAAAAGGAATGGCAAAATCTCCAATTATTACATCGTCATTGCCACGATGATAAAACTGCCAATGATGGCAGCTTGAAGTCCCATATTGACAAAATGGAAACACATTGAGTAGCCGTGTGCCGGGAAACTGGCAAGCACGGTTTCGGACGGGAGGGGTGGAACAGTAATGTTCCCCTCGACCCTCTCAAACCTGCTGTCCGGGTCTGGAAACTCTTGCTGTGTCTAGGTTTCAGCCAAGCGCGTACATTTCTCCCGTTTTGGCAGGGTGGTAACTGAAAACCTTTATTGGTAATACTTTCAGCCTATCTTGCCCCTGGTAACAGCAACGCTAGACTTGGTGGATTTATGGGAAAACCACTGCTAAATTTTCTTGAGGGAAAATAATCAGGCTGGGGAAAACTGCCAAACTGGGATTGAGAAAACTGTGCAGAATTTTCTTGAAGGAAATTTTTATAGAACTATAACAAAGCGATCGCATTAGCATTAGCTATCTTGGTGTTTCTATTCTCTTGTGGGTAGTAAATAATTAGATTACAGCGATCGCTTATGACAAAGTTTCTATCCCCTTGTGGGTAATAAATAATTAAATTGCAGAAGGCGATCGCTAGTTTTAACGTCCCTGAATCCGACTTATATTTTGTAAAACTTTTAGATAATTTTCCATATCCTGTTTTTGTAAATAAAAGTTTGCAGCTTGGTTGTAATCATCTATTGCTCCTTGGTTATCTCCTAATTCAGAACGAACAATTCCCCGTCCGATGTAGGCTTCGGCAAGGTTAGGATTAATCTTGATAGCTAGGTTGTAATCTTGTATTGCTCCTTGCTTATCTCCTAAATCATCACGGACACTTCCCCGGTTGTTGTAGGCTTCGGCATAGTTAGGATTAAACTTGATAGCTTGGTTGTAATCATCTATTGCTCCTTGCTTATCTCCTAATTCATAACGGACAATTCCCCTGTTGTTGGAAAACTCGATAACTTGATTCATATCATCTATTGCTCCTTGCTTATCTCTTAAACCAGCACGGGCATTACTTCTGTAGAGATAAGCCATTACATTGTCAGGATCAATCTTGATAGCTTGATTCAGATCATTCACGGCTTTTTGATAGTTTTTCAAATGAACATACGCTGATCCTCGACCCCTGTATGCCTCTGCATCATTGGGATAAATTTTAATAGCTTGAGTATAGTCAAGTATTGCTTTTTGATAGTTTTTCAAATGAACATACGCTGATCCTCGACCATTGTATGCCTCTGCATAATTGGGATAAATTTTAATAGCTTGAGTATAGTTAAGTATTGCCCCTTTATAATTCTTGTTTATTAAGTACCCATGCAAAATTAATTATACATTTTAATAATAAATTGATAAAATAAATTATGGTTCTACCGCTCTCT
>JAKOGY010000343.1 GCA_028658405.1 Dolichospermum sp. ST_sed8
ACTGATGCAAGCATACAGTGTAGGCTTCTCAGCGACTCTTCTATGAAGACATTAACTGAGCTTTGTTTTAAGTCCACTACCCCAATGAGTATCATGAATTGTGATAAATTCATTTCTGGTTATGTCTTGGATTTTCTCCTCATCTGGCAGATATAAAATATAATGTCTAGAGTCTTCTTTTTTAAAGTCTTTCCTAAACAACTTTATAAATCCAAATTCTTTCAGATGAGTCCTTAATCCTTCTTCGGGAATAGCCAGAGTGCTTATCTGACAATATTTACGTGGTTCATTTGAAACAGTTCTATTTTTTTCAATTCCGAATAGGAAACCCAATTTCTGGTTTTTTAGAAATTTCAAGTTTTCTACTCCTGAATACCAACTATCTCCTGTTACCATTCTGGGTTTGACTCCCCAGCTTATTATCTCACTCACCATTTCTCTAAAATAATCGTTTTTTGTTTTTCCTCCTTTTTATCATATATTTTATAATTAATTGGCACTGAATTACCATTAATGTCACTGTAATATAAAGTGATTAAATTTAAGCCAATAATAGTTTTATGAGCTTTCCCTGACCAAAAATAACCAATTAATTCTGCATTTTTTGGGTTGCTATAAATCTTTTCTATAACCGTGTCATCTACACTTAATATTCCTCCTGCTAGGTTAATGATTTTCTCTATTATGTTGAATAAATCTTTGGGTTCGTATCTCTCTCTCAATAAAAAGCGGTTTACACTATCATGTGAAACATCTCCCAATATCTCTGCCAACTTTATGAATTTTTCTGTTTCTCCACCTAATTGCTTACCTCCAAAAAAATTTTAGAGCTATGCTAGAGGTGTTTATCAAAATTTAATAAATTTTAATTATTATGCTATTACGTTTAGGTACAATCAAAAATAATCGCCTTACAGTTTCAATATCTGGATTATTGCTGATAATTGGTTTATCTGCCTGTGGGAACACTAACTCCAAGAATCCAACTACTAGCGAATCTCCTGGTAAAAGTACAAATACCTCTACAAAACTAGCTGGTAATGTTGAGTTAGTAGGTGCGGGAGCTTCTTTTCCGGCACCACTTTATCAAACCTGGTTTACAGAGTTAAATAAAAAATATCCCAATTTGAAAGTTAATTATCAGTCTGTGGGTAGTGGCGCTGGAGTTGAGCAGTTTACCAAAGGAACGGTAGATTTTGGTGCTAGTGATGTAGCGATGAAAGATGAAGAAATTCAGACAGTACCCGCTGATAAAGGGGTGTTATTATTGCCTGTAACTGCTGGTAGTATTGTCCTAGCTTATAACTTGCCAGATGTTCCTAAACTCAACCTATCACGGGCAGCTTATATTGATATTTTATTAGGTAAAATAAAATTTTGGGATGATCCGGCGATCGCTCAAGCTAATCCCGGTGCTAAATTGCCAAAAGAAGAAATTAAAGTTATTTATCGCGCTGATGGTAGCGGAACTACAGGCGTTTTCACCAAACACCTCAGCGCCATTAGTCCCGAATGGAAAACTAAAGTAGGTGACGGAAAAAATGTCAAATGGCCTGTAGGAATTGGTGCTAAAGGTAATGAAGGTGTTACCGCCCAAATTCAACAAACTCCTGGTTCTATTGGTTATGTTGAATATGCCTACGCTAAAGAAAGTAAGCTCAAATTTGCATCTTTAGAAAATAAAGCCAAAAAGTTTGTTTCAGCTTCCCCAGAATCATCAGCTAAAACCTTAGAATCAGTAACTCTACCAGAAAATCTGCGGGCTTTTATTTCCGATCCTGAAGGTGCAGATTCCTACCCCATAGTCACTTACACTTGGATTCTAGCGTCTAAAAAATATGCTGATGCTGCCAAAGCTAAAGCAATGGAAATAACCATTGAATACGCTTTAACGGATGGACAAAAAATAGCTAGTCAATTAGGATATGTACCTTTACCAGCTAATGTAATTGCCAAAGTTGCAGCAGCGGCTGATCAAATCAGTCCTGATTATAAAATTTCTCTAAATTTTTGATATTTCCTTCCTTCTTCCCTCTTCCTTCGTGTCCTTCGCTTCTTCGTGGTTCATTAACTCCTAACTCCTAACTCGGTGACTCGGTGACTCCTGATTTATGACTATAAATTTTCCAGAAACATCATCAACGATGAAAAATCGCTCTGAAATAGACAGAAACCTAGATCGGAGCTTTATTTGGTTAACGCGAATTTTTGCCCTAGCGATCGCTGGTACTTTATTATGGATTGCTGTACAAGTTACTATTGCCGCTTGGCCTGCTATCCAAAAATTCGGGTTTAATTTCCTAATTACCAGCAGTTGGAATCCTGTCAAGAATGAATATGGGGTGCTACCTGCGATTTACGGAACTTTAATGAGTTCTTTGATTGGACTAATTTTAGCAGTCCCGATTGGTGTAGGAACAGCGCTTTTATTGAGTGAGAATTTTCTGCCCTCTCAAGTGCAGTTAGTCCTAGTATTTTTAGTAGAGTTACTGGCTGCTATTCCCAGTGTTGTATATGGAGTTTGGGGAATTTTTGTTTTAGTCCCGATTTTAACTAATTTGGGAAAATGGCTGCATAATTACCTGGGTTGGTTGCCAATTTTTAGTTCTGCACCCACAGGACCAGGAATGTTACCAGCAGGAGTGATCTTAGCAATTATGACTTTGCCAATTATCACAGCTATCTCTCGTGATGCTTTGGTTTCTCTACCTTCGAGTTTGCGTCAAGCGGCTTTAGGAATCGGTGCAACCCGTTGGGAAACAATTTTCCAAGTTCTCATCCCCGCTGCTTTTTCCGGTATTGTTAGTGCTGTAATGTTGGCACTTGGTAGGGCGATGGGTGAAACAATGGCTGTGACAATGTTAATAGGTAATGCCAACAATATTAATATCTCTTTACTAGCACCAGCAAATACGATTTCTTCTTTATTAGCAAATCAGTTTGCTGAAGCTAATGGCTTACAAGTTGCGGCTTTAATGTATGCAGCTTTAGTTTTATTTGTATTAACCATGATAGTCAATATTTTGGCAGAGGTTATTGTGACGCGAGTGCAGAGGCTATAATTTAGTAATAGGTTAAATTTATGACTTCTTCTTTTCCTCAAAGAAGCTTAACTCATTCCCCTTCCTCTGGTCGAACATTGTTTAATACAGCAATGACTGTATTAGCTTTTATCTGTGGAGCATTGGCACTTATTCCTTTATTGGCAGTGCTTTATTATGTAGTAATTAGAGGATTTAGTAGTTTAAATCTCAATGTTTTTACTCAGTTGCCACCATCTCCTTTTGGCAAAAATGGCGGTTTTGGTAATGCCATTTTGGGAACATTATTGATGGTAGGAATTGCTGCTGCAATTAGCGTTCCTTTTGGTGTATTGGCAGCAATTTATTTAACTGAATTTAGTTCCCAAAAAATTGCTAGATGGATACGTTTTGCCACTAATGTTCTCAGTGGTGTACCCTCGATTATTGCTGGGGTGTTTGCCTACGGAATTGTGGTTTTAACCTTAGTAAAGCTGAATTTAGGCTCTTACTCAGCCCTGGGAGGTGGATTTGCTCTAGCAATTTTGATGTTACCCATTATTGTGAAAACTACAGATGAAGCTTTGCAATTAGTATCTGAAGATTTGCGACAAGCATCTATTGGACTAGGAAGCACTAATTTGCAAACTGTCACATTAGTGGTATTGCCGGCTGCATTACCAGCAATTGTAACTGGTTCTACTCTAGCGATCGCTCGTGCTGCTGGAGAAACAGCGCCATTACTATTTACGGCTCTTTTCTCTTCTTTTTGGCCAGATAGCATTCTCAAACCGACTGCTTCTCTAGCAGTTTTAGTTTACAACTTTGCTACTTCTCCCTATCAAACCTGGCAATCTCTAGCTTGGGCTGCATCTTTAATCCTGGTATTAATGGTTTTGATTACTAGTATTATTTCTCGCTGGGTTACTAAACAAAAGGTTTAGTCAAAAACTATCCACAACACTGAAACTCATCCCGACAAAGTTATTCTGTAAGTAGGGCTTGCTAAAAAGTAGGGGCGTATTGCAATACGCCCCTACAAGAGTTAATGAACCACGAAGACACGAAGGACACGAAGGAAGAAGGAAGAAGGAAGAAGGAAGAAGGAAGAAGGAAGAAGGAAGAAGGAAGAGAAGGTTTGGGGAATTAGTTCTCGACGTTATGCGGTTATTTTTGGTGAAAGCTCTAAAGGATTTATGAATACTACAATTAGCACGAACAATGGGACGGAATCGGTTTTACGCACGGAAGACCTGAATATCTATTACGGCAATTTTCTGGCTTTACAGAATGTTTGGCTAGATATTCCCAAAAATCAGGTTACGGCTTTTATCGGACCCTCTGGATGTGGTAAAAGTACATTATTGCGATGTTATAACCGTCTGAATGATTTAATTGAATCATTTAGAGCCACACTCTCTAATCTCAAAATAACGTAGTATACTGGGGTTAATCGTATTTAACCGAAAGATGAAATACCTAACCC
>JAKOGY010000344.1 GCA_028658405.1 Dolichospermum sp. ST_sed8
ATATTTTAATATTATGAACCTATTGTCGGAAAATGTCAATAGATGTCTGAAGATTTGATGTCCTATTCTTTACTCCCTCCAGTTCTATCTTGTCCATATGCCTGCCAAGCCAAATCCACTAAGCCGTCAACAATGGCAGCGGCTACAACAGCGTTACCCTTGCGACCTTCAATAGTGATATAAGGAACTAGAGATTCTTGCAACCGTTCTTTTGCCGTTTCTAAATTTATAAAACCTGCTGGAGTCGCAATTATTAAAGCGGGTCTAATTTCTTCAGATTCAATTAATTCAACTAGTGCAGTTAATGCTGTTTGTGCTTGACCAACTACAAATATCCCCTCTGGATAACGCCGAGCTAGGGTTTCAATACCCCAAGCAGCACGGGTTTTTTCTTTTTGGGGTCGTGTTATTGCTTCCATACTGCAATACACTGGATTAGCAAATGTATTTTGAATATCATAGGATATACCTGCCTGTACCATTGGTGCATCTACCACAATAGTAATTCGTGCAGCTAATGCGGCTGCTCCAGCTTGTAATGCCTGTTCTGAAAACCGAATTAAAGATTGATATTCAAAATCAGATGTAGCATAAATTACGCGGCGGACGATTTCATACTCTGCTGGCGAAAAAATATGATCACCAATTTCACTATCAATAATTGCCAAACTTTGAGCATCAGTCACGTGCCATTCCATTGCTATTTAGCTTCTTAATATATTAGTTCTTAGCTTATCAGTCTTTTGGATCAGGAAATTTGGGATTTTGAACTCTAAAAGCCAAAATTCCCTTTCCTAATTCCCCAAACTGTGGTGAAAACTTTTCAGGATTCAGCACCGGAGGAAGGCCGACTAAACATGGGGGATAAATAAGCTACTAAAGCACCAATGACAAAAGCGGAAATATTACGAACTAGAGGCAGCCAATCGCTTGTACGGGTAATAACTGGAGCAATACCGAAGGCAATAAATAAAATTCCCCATAAAGGTGAGAAAATTAATGCCCATTGCCAACCAAGAATTTTCTTGTCACCACGGGATTGACCGGCAAAACCACAAATAATCCCACCAACTGCGGAACTAATAAGGGTGAGTATCCATTGTTCTCTGGGTAAGCCAGGAACGACGTTACAACCACCTTTGAGTAAGCAACCTTTGACTGAATTTAGAGCTTGGAGAATGGCTTGATCTTCTCCTTCTTCACGGACAAAGTATAAGTTACCAAAGCGGGTTTGTAGTTCAATCCAGAAGGTGCGGGGTAAGAATTCATAAACCGCATCACCAACACTAAAGCTGAGAATATTGCCTCCACGGGCATCTGCTACCAAGAGAATGCTTTTATCATCTAAACCCCAATATTTAATTACTGCTCTCCCTGGGGTCCGGTCGTATTGGGTTAAGACGCGCAATTTCCAGCCAGTATCAGTTTCAAATTGTTCTAATTCTTGAACTAACTTTTTTTCTTGGGGGTCAGGGAGAGTTTTTGCTAAATCTACTACTGGTGTTACAAAGCTGGGTAGTAAATCGGGATTTTCATAAGCTAGGGCAGATGGGGAATTAATTGCCCAGATCGAGCCAATAAAGCAAAATACGGCAATTGATACTAGAATTTTTCGCCAATAACACAGGTGCATGAACGTTTTTATACTATTATTAAGAGAAGAATGTAACGAGTGCTTTTTAAAGCGTAATGTAAAAGTGAGATTTCTTTACACTTCTTTACTTTACTCTAATATTTTAGTATCTTAACAAAACCTAATTGAGAAATTGGGATAGGTGAATATTTAACAGGAGTCAGGAGTCACCGAGTTAGGAGTTAGGAGTTAGGATTCTTCTTCAATGATGGTTTGTCATAAAACCTCGCGGTATGCGGGAAACTCAGTGGCTAAAGCCGGTGAGAGGGAAGCGACACGAGTGAATTTATTCACTGTGTTATTTAAATGCTGATTTTTGAATGGATATAATCCCGGGAACCAGCAAACCCGTTCAAGTCCCCTCGCCCAACTAATCCAAAATGTCTTGTATGCATACCAACGACTTAACAAACAGTCTTGCAGATAATCCGATAGCGTAGCGTGGCGTAAGCCATACTGGGGAAGTATTCGGAAGTGCGGATCAGGATTAGTCTCAATGGGCTAGTCGCTGCTTGCGTTGTAAAGTTTGTTCTTTACAAGCTCAATCCCTTTAGGGTTGAGTCAGTGACTGATTGGTAAACGTTTTTGCATTTATCTGGGTAGTTTTTTTGGAAGCCAGACTCTTCCAAGCAGCTTTAAAGCCAACTAAGACGCTACGGGTGCTGACTTGAATATTTTCTGCTTGTTTTTTGGCGCTATCTAGGCTTTGATCAAATTGCTTGACCACTTGACCTGCGCTTTTGACACCTTCACTAACATCATCTGTTAAGTCTGTTATTTCTAAACTGGTGTTGCGGATAGCATTGAGAGTGGGTGGTAACTCCCGTGAAAGGGTATCAAAGAATTTTTCCGCACTGCGAGCAGCACGGGCTAATTCCTGCAAAGCGGGTATGGCTGCCACCAAAACGGCTGTTAAGCTGGCAGCAACTAAGAGGATGGATAGTCCCAGCCAAAACAAAGGGTCAATCACGTTTATGCGATTTATGAACGTTCTAATTTTTCAGTCACAGGATTGGTGTTGTTTGCAGTGCTGCTGATATCAACAGTATTTTGTTTATTTAAATATTGGCTTTCGCGCTGGGTAGCATCTATGCCCACAGCGATCGCCTCCCGTAATCTATCTACGGTTTCATCCCAGTTTTCTAGGGTACTAGTAGAAAGACGATCTGCCTGAATTTGGACGCTGGTAGTGATATCTTCTGCTAATTCGGGGATAGCATTGGCGGATTTTTTAATTAGTTTACGGGTTTCGCGTCCTGTGCGCGGAGCAACTAGTAAACCTGCTAAAGTACCGATAGCGGCTCCTAGCATCAAACCACCAATAAAGATTCCAGAACGGTTATTAGACATTTTTTAATTTTTTTACTCCATAAAACTTAATCTTATATACTCCTGCTATATCTTAGCTATAAGTTGCCACCTTCTTAGCCACCAGCCAAAGATGAGATACAGCATATTTCACACATACTACCTTTCCTGGCGCATGACAAGAAATTTTTAATGGTTGTGTTTTTACATCATCTTTGACAAGTTTGGCTTGATAAGTGTAGTGAGTACCAGAAGGTTGTTCAAAGCTTAATTCACCCAGAATTGTCTGATTATCTAAGCTTTTTTCGAGAATTTTTCCGGTTACTTGATAGTTAAACCAATCCCATCCTAAGCGCAGCATCAGTTCTTTTTCTAAAATTTGCAGCGGGTTTGGTAAGATTCCCCAACCACGATAAATTTTATCTAAGCATTGTATATCCCCAGTGTAAGTGAGAATTGATTTAAAAGTATCTTGATCAAGAAGTCCGTAATATCTGCCTTGAGGAAAATCTATAGCTGTGGGAGCAAATCTATGTCCCCCAAAGTGACTTGATTTCCAAATTCTTGTCTGATTTAATTGTAAATCAGCAATGGTATTTTGAGAGTAAAAGTAAAAAGGATTGCCATATTTAGCACAACATTGATCATGGCTACCATGAGTACATATTAATATATCTCTGGTGATACCAGATTCTATTTCATAATCAACAGTTGCACCTGCTAACCATTTACTAACAACTCCTGCTACTTGTTCAATATTTGGTAACTTAAATTCTCGCTTTCGGTATCCTTGGCTTAATCCCTCTTGCTGCTGATAAATTAATAAGGTTGTTTCCTCTCCTTTATGGGATTCATCATTGGCAATTAGTAAAAAGAGAATTGGTAGTTTGGCATTTTGGATTTCTTCTACTAAATTTCGTAAGTTATCTGGAACCCATTTAGAGTTAAAGGCTTCATAAACCCAAGGGGTAGGACATTCTACTAAAATATAGGTTTGGTAGTTGGTGGCAGTACCAATTATATCTTCTGCTATTTCTCGTGAATTATCCGCACAAAAAAATTTGTTCATTTATACTGACTCGAGTAGAGGTTTTATGGACAATGGGTTGGAACAATTCAGGTAAGCACTTAATAAAAATCTTATTTTTTAAAATACCTCTGGTTAAATAAATACTTTTAAAAAAAGATCCAATAAGTTAAAATACACCATTTTTTTAGCTTTTACAGGAATAATTTCTGGAATATTTGGGGCTAATTTATGACTTGTTTAATAGGTATGATCAATCCTCACTTTTAAATGTTGAATTTTTAGCTTTAAATAATCTGAATAGAATTTTCTATTTTTTGTCTGTATACTCCGTGGCATAGATTCACTAGTTGGCAAATTATATCTTAATTTATTCATGTTGCGAAATATTCTCAATTATTTGTAAAAAAATATAAAGCTATAAGACTTTATTTTCAATTGATCAAGTATTTTGAGTTTAGCCTAACCCAATATAATTAGGCTCTTCGGTACTTGTTATGCTAAACCGAGAAATTGAGAGAAGGGAACA
>JAKOGY010000345.1 GCA_028658405.1 Dolichospermum sp. ST_sed8
TATCAATTGTCAGAATCAGGATACCCAGGATTTAAAGATTTACAGGATTGTGATTGATAAATTTTCTGTGAATATTTAAAGATAAAAAATGTTAATTACAATGACAATATCAATATCAATTGTCAGAATCAGGATACCCAGGATTTAAAGATTTACAGGATTGTGATTGATAAATTTTCTGTGAACATTTAAAGATAAAAAATGATAATTACAATAACAGTATCAATTGTCAGAATCAGGATACCCAGGATTTAAAGATTTACAGGATTGTGATTGATAAATTTTCTGTGAATATTTAAAGATAAAAAATGTTAGTTACAATGACAGTATGTTCTCTATCATTCCAAAAATCGCTATTTTTCCTAAACAATAAAAAATAACATCCTGTACATCCTTTAATCCTGTACATCCTGATATGGCTAACGCCACGCTACGCTATCAGACAATCAGACAATCAGACAATCAAATTCCCAAGTTTAGGACTCCACCACCCTTTTGCGGTATGAAAATAAGCCACGTCCTTATGTTTCTTATCCTTCCATGACTCCTGACCAGAACACCGTAACATAGTCTTACTTTGCCCATCCTTCATATAACTATATTCCTCCAAAGGTTTCTTACATACCGGACAGGGATAAGCAGTAACCTTTACCGCAGGTTTAGAAGTATTTTCAACTTCAGATGTTTTCGGTTTTGGTGCTGACCAAGTTTTATTAAAATCACTCCAAAACAAAACAATGTTTTCACAACCACTCACACATTTAAGAAAATATTTCTTCTTAACTTTACTACTAGGAATTTTCGCTAAAAAGTTATGACATTCAGGACAACGAGTTTTAGAAGTTTCATATTTACGATCAACTAAACCATTACTTTTAGCTGTAGTTGATGAATTAACAACCACAGTTTTAGCTTTAGAAAGCGCAGGTACAAAATAATTTTGATTCCAAGTAGTGAGATAATGTTGCCAAGAGTTTTTTCCTTCTGCAATTTTATCTAATTCCTGTTCCATCTTGGCTGTAAATTCTGCTTCTAATAAATCCGGTAACGCCTTTTGTAAAAACTCATCCACTTCTAACCCTAAAGCTGTCGGTTGCAGATTATCTTTTTTTAATTCTACATAATTGCGTTTTTTCAAAGTAGCAACTGTAGGAGCATAGGTACTAGGACGACCAATCCCTTTTCTTTCCATCAATTGTACTAATTTTGGTTCACTGTATCTTGGAGGTGGTTGGGTCTGTTTCTGCTCATGTCCAGCATTTTCTAAAGTCAGTGTTTGTCCCTGTTGAAAAAGAGGTAAAACCGCATCTTTACCAAGGTTCGGCCAATATTTTGCATAACCATAAAATTCCACAACTTGCCCTCTGGCTTGCCATAAAATATTACCAGATTGCGTAATGATCACAGTTTTTCTAACTTGAGCAGGACGACATTGGGAAGCGATCGCTCTTTTCCAAATCATCACATATAGGTTAAACTCATCTTCGGGTAATTCTATCCGTAATTGCACTGAAGGACGAAAAACATCTGTAGGACGAATAGCCTCGTGTGCCTCCTGTGCGGTTTTACTACTGCGCTGTTTAGCTACTTGCTGGGGGACATTTTGCGGATCATTTTGTTCCAACCATTGACGCGCACTAGCACAAAATTCAGGACTTAACATGACTGAATCTGTTCGCATATATGTGATTAACCCAGCCTCATATAGCTTTTGTGCCACTTGCATGGTTTTATCTGGGGCAAATTTCAGCTTAGAACCGGCTGCTTGTTGCAAGGTAGAAGTGATAAACGGTGGAGGGGGTTGACGATAAACGAGTTTTCCTTCAATTTGAATAATTTGATGCGGATGACGTTTTGCTTCCTCGACTAATCTTGTGGCTTCTGCTGCTGAGAGAACACGCTTAGATTCTGCTTTTTCTGTGTTATTACTAGCAGCATCATCATGAATTTGTGTTTCTGGTTCTAATGTTTCTGTGGCAGAATTTACCGCACCTTTGTAGAAAGCCCGAAATCCTTCTTGATAATCTACCCAAACACTCCAGTAATCTTGGGGGACAAAAGCCAGAATTTCTCTTTCTCGTTGACAAATTAAGTGTAAGGTGGCGCTTTGGACTCGGCCTACACTTTTTGCACCGTTATTTAATGCCCAAACTAAGGGACTACCTTTGTAACCTACCAGCTTATCAAGACAATCTCGACATAATCCCGCACCGATTAAATTGGTATCAAGTTTTCGGGGGTGAGCGATAGCATTTCGCACCGCAGATGGTGTAATCTCAGTATAAACTACTCGTTTGGGGTCTCTTAATCCTAACGTTTCTTTAAGATGCCAAGCAATAGTTTCTCCTTCTCTGTCTGGGTCTGTAGCTAAAACTACTTCATCAACTTGCCTAACAGCGGCTTTTAATTGTTGAATTGTTTCTTTTGCTCGTTGATCACGAGGAATATAATTGCAGTTTACACTATTGCCCTCCATAGTAAAACCCAGTGAATCATCACCCTCGTTACTGAGTTCGCGGATATGTCCACAACTAGCGCGGACAATCCAATCTGCACCGAGAATTTGACTCAGTTTTTTGATTTTTCCGGGAGATTCAACCACTAGGAGACGTTTGGGCATGGAACTTGTTTTTTAGATGCTTTATATAGGATAAAATAAATGACAATATTTTTACAAGAAGTTGAGAATTTGAATTTCTCAATTGTCAGAATCAGGATGTCCAGGATTTAAGGATTTTCAGGATAATAGCTGAGGATGATTGTTTATTAGTTGAACGCAGATAAACGCAGATGAAAGATGCTAATTTTGTACTTCATTAGACTAGAAAATGTTATAATCACGTATATACTCAATCATTTATCTGTTTATGCTGCAACCAGGAAAAGCATTAAAACAACGTCCCCAATATATTATAGAAAAAGTAATTGGAGAAGGAGGTTTTGGAATTACTTATAAAGCTAGACATCAAGAATTGAATTTTCCCGTTGTTATTAAAACTCCTAATAGTCGTTTGTGTAGAGATGCTAATTATCCTAAATATGTGGAAGGTTTTCGCAAGGAAGGAAGAACATTAGCCAAAATTTCTCAAAATCATCACCCGAATATTGTCAGAATTATAGACTTTTTTGAAGAGGATAATTTACCATGCTTAGTCATGGATTTTGTTAAAGGTGAAAATTTATATGATTTAATCCAAGATAAGGGCATTTTATTAGAAAAAATTGCTATTGATTATATCAAACAAATTGCTGATGCTTTATCTATTTGTCATCAAAATGGCATTATTCACAGGGACGCACATCCTGGTAATATGATATTACGAGAAAGTAGCAATACTGTAATTTTAATAGATTTTGGTTTAGCAGGAAATGTGAATAGTCAAAGTATTAACCAAGCTGCTAATCTGGCTTTTGCACCTTGGGAACAAATGCTAGAAATGGAAAAATCAGCAAGTATAGATGTTTATACTTTAGCTGCTTCTTTGTTTTTTTTGGTGACTGGACATACTCCCACACCTTGTTTAAAAAGGAAGATGTTAAATAATGATTTAATAGAACCAAAAAGGATAAATTCAAGGATTAGTGATAGGTTAAATAAAGCGATTATTAAGGGTTTAGAATTAGAACATAGAAACCGTCCGCAAAGTATGAAGGAATGGGTGGCTTTATTTCCTGATGTCAATAATGTAGAGACGTTCCATGTAAAGTCTCTACAAGCACCACTAAATAACCAAGAATTACAATTAAAATCAGCAGTAGGAATGGACTACACAAAACTGCAAAACTACCTCAAAACAGGGAATTGGAAACAAGCTGATGAAGAAACCAGACGGGTAATGATAGCAGTTGTGAAGCGGGAAAAAGAAGGTTGGTTAGATGTTGAGAGTATTGATAATTTTTGCTGTGAAGACCTGCGAACCATTGACCATTTGTGGGTAAAATACAGTAATGGTAAATTTGGTCTTTCTGTGCAAAAACGGGTTTATCAGGGTTTAGGAGGAACGAAAAGTTATGATGAGAATAAGTGGAATAACTTTGGGGACAAGGTAGGATGGAGGAAATGGGGAAGCTGGTTGTACTATCAAGATATTACTTTTGATATAAAAGCACCAGAAGGCCACCTCCCTTCTAATGGAGTTGGTCTGTTTAGTGGGGCGTTTGGGAGATTTTGCTTGGTAGAGGGTGTTGTGTTGTTGTCTATCGCATCAAGACTTGTAAACTGCAACATTTAAAGATTACAGAAAATTATTAAGTCAGAATCAGGATAACCAGGATTAAAGGATGTACAGGATGGTAATTTTTAGATTGTTTGTTAGTGATAAGAGTTGTATTTGTCAGAATCAGGATAACCAGGATTAAAGGATGTACAGGATGGTAATTTTTAGATTATTTGTTGGTGATGAAAGTTGTATTTGTCAGAATCAGGATAACCAGGATTAAAAGATGTACA
>JAKOGY010000346.1 GCA_028658405.1 Dolichospermum sp. ST_sed8
TGGTACTACTAATAAATTTCAATCTGCTACCTGGGTGAACAATGGTCAAGGTTCTTTCAACATAGGACCAGAGACCCTTAATATAGGTAATTTTGCAACTAACACACAATACCTCAGTGCAGATGTTAATAACGATGGAGCAACTGATTTAATTGAAATTTGGCAGAATGGGACTACTAATAAATTTCAATCTACTACCTGGGTAAACAATGGTCTAGGTTCTTTCAACATAGGAGCAGAGACCACTGATATAGGTAATTATGCGGCCAACACAAAATACCTCAGTGCTGATGTTAATACAGATGGATCACCTGATTTAATTCAGATTTTTCAGAATGGGACTAAATTTAGTGCTGCTACCTGGATCAATAGTGAAGACGCTATTGTTGTTACCCTAGCCGTATCTCCTAATAGCGTCACTGAAGATGGAACAGCCAATCTAGTTTATACCTTCACTCGTACAGGTGACACAACCAACGCCTTGAACGTTAACTATAGTATCGCTGGTACAGCAAATATTGGCGACTATACAGGTGCAACACCCGGCACAGGAAAAACCATCACCTTTGCGGCGGGTGCAAGTACAACTAATCTCACTATTAACCCCACAGCAGATACTGTAGTTGAAGGTAATGAAACCGTCGCTTTAACATTAGCGTCTGGAACAGATTACATTGTTGGGACAACGACTGTGGTAACAGGAACTATTACCAATGATGATTTTGCTACCCCCAGTATCACCCTAGCCGTATCTCCTAGTAGCGTCAATGAAGATGGAACAGCCAATCTAGTTTATACCTTCACTCGTACAGGTGCCACAACCAACGCCTTAAACGTTAGCTATAACATCGCTGGTACAGCAAATATTAGCGACTATACAGGTGCAACACCCGGAACAGGAAAAACCATCACCTTTGCTGCGGGTGCAAGTACAACCACTCTCATTATTAACCCCACAGCAGATATTATAGTTGAAGGTAATGAAACCGTCGCTTTAACATTAGCACTGGGAACAGGTTACAGCGTTGGGACAACGACTGCGGTAACAGGAACTATTACCAATGATGACCTGGGTGCTTCAACTACAACCATCTTACCCGCAAATTTCAACAACCTCACCCTAACAGGAATATCTAATATCAACGGTACAGGTAACGCAGGTAATAACGTTATTACTGGTAATAGTGGTAATAACAGTCTTAATGGTGGTGCAGGAACAGATACCTTAATTGGTGGTGCAGGCGATGATACGTATCTCTTTCCCATAACTACTGCGGCTGGACTAGGTAGCGACACCATTAAGGACGCATCCGGTATAGATACTATTAGCTTTGCAGGTACTCCTGCTACAGTATCAAATATCCGCCTGAATCTCAGTATACCCTTTACTCAAACCGTTGCTGCTGGTACAAAAATCACATTGGATTCCGGTAATGCAATTGAAAATGCAATTGGTGGTCTAGGTGATGACCGCTTAATCGGTAATACTCTCGACAACTACTTAGAAGGTGGTCTAGGTAATGACCTCTTATCTGGTGGTTTTGGTGATGACAACCTATTTGGTGGTCTAGGGAATAACACCCTAACTGGTGGCGATGGTAATGACATCCTGATCAGTGGTCTGGGGACTGACAACCTATTTGGTGGTGTGGGTAATGACCAGTTCCTGTATACTGGAAGTGCTGCTTTTAACTCAACTGTTAATGGAGTAGCAACTATTGCTGATTTCTCCACAGGAAGTGACCAGTTAGTTCTGAGTAAGACATTATTTGCGTCTCTCACCAGTGATATTGGGACAGGATTTAGCAATAGTTCAGAATTTGGCTATGTTGAAGATGATGCGCTTGCAGGAAGTAGTAGCGCAACAATTGTTTATAGCCTCAGCAGTGGTAGTCTATTCTATAACGAAGATGGAGCGACTGCTGGCTTTGGTACAGGTGGTGAGTTTGCAATTTTAGATCCTTTGGTTGCTACTGATTTCCAGATAATTGTTTAATCTGAAGTTCAGATACCAGTTTTTAGCTTAACCGACAGAAGCTAGTTCATTGATTTTACTGTTGCGGGGGAGTTTTACTTCCTCGCTTTTTCAATTTTTTTTGCTTTGATATTACAATCCTTTAGTCAAAGAATTAAAACTATGTGCATTTAACCGGATTTGATATTATTTTAGATACTTAGGAAATTTTTACATCAAGGTGTATTTTATGGGGTTACGCTCAATTCACTTAATTTTTATTGCTGGTTTTATCGGATTGCTTTCTTGGGTATGGACTCCCACCGCTTTAGCATTAACACAGATTAAATTATCGGATATTTCCTACCACGATTGTCCATTGGAACTAGCAACTGGAATAGTGGGTAGCAGTGGTTCAAATTCTGCGGCTTGCTTTATAGTTACAGGTAAAGCGGAAAATAGCACGCGGAAAATAGTTTATGATGCGGATATTTTTGGGCGTATATATGATGCTAATGGTGACTCAACCTTACAAAATCGGACTCGTCTGGGTTTAATAGCGGAAGTTCCTCCAGGAGTGAGTGATTTTGAATTGAGAATTACTGTACCTAGTAATCAGCCTTTACCATTGCAACTTAAACAGTTTAAAGCTGCTGGATTTAGCGGCCGAGTGAGAAGATAGGAAACACCGGAACACCGGAACACCGGAACACCGGAACACGGGGAAAATTTTTCTCCTGACTCGGTGACTCGGTGACTCGGTGACTCGGTAACTCAGTGACTTAAAATCCTTGTACCAAGGTGGCACGAGCTAGACTGTCCAGAATACCACCAACTATGTTCAATGCCAAAAATGCTAGGATAGGGGAAAAATCCATGCCACCCAAGGGGGGAATTATGGAACGAAATAGATTGAGGTAGGGATCACTAATTTGGCTTAAAGCCGCAAATGGTTGATTAGACCATTCAATAGTGGGAAACCAAGTCAACAAGACTCGAGTAATCAGCAAATAGCTGTACAGAGAGACAAAGGTAGCTAGAGTTGTAATTAGTAAATTCATGGATGGGTAACTTTCCTATTAAATGTCAAACATAGATTCATGGTTGATTTTAATTTAGCTCACTTCATGTTGTGTAGCCAATCAACATAATAAAGGGAAGATTCAAGAATGTTCATTAACCTCCTGGGAAGAGTTACTGTTAACATTGCCTAATTGCTTCCGCACATCATCAATTGTGGCATTGAGTTGGGCAATTTTGTCTTCTAGCGATCGCCTTGTTGCCTCTATTTCCAGATTCTCATTAGCTGAGGCTCTCATTTGCCGCCTTTTGGCTCCTGTCTGGCCATCATTACCAGCAGTTAAGCCCTCATTCTCTTCATCAGCAAATTTACCATCTAAGCGCGAAGTAATCACCGCACCAACCACACCACCGACTACACCACCAATCAATGTCCCCAGTAGTAACCCACTAGCAAAACCATCTTGCTGACTCATATTTTTACCACCTTCTAGAAAATAAGCAACTTTGACATACTTTAGCTATTTTCCGGCCTTAGCTGCACACCTACTGCCTTCCCAACATAAGATTACCTATCTTCTTCCTTCTTCTTCCTTCCTTCGCGTTCTATTCCTTCGGAACGCTCCGCGAACGCGCCTTCGTGGTTCATTTAATCCATATTCTGCTAAGTCCCAAAAATGCGATCGCCAGCATCCCCTAATCCCGGGACAATATACCCTTGATCATTAAGCGTTTCGTCAATAGTAGCGGTGTAAACGATTAAACCAGGATAGACAGCAGCCAATTTTTTCAAAGCTGGGGGGGCAACAACTACAGAAATAATGCGAGTTAAAGCAGGATCAACACCTCTTTGAGTTAATTCCGCCATTACTGCCATGATAGAACCTCCAGTAGCCAACATAGGCTCGGTAATTAACACCCGTGTTTCAGGAGCAAATTTTTCTGGCAATTTATTTAAATAACAAGTAGGTTCTAGAGTTTCTTCATTTCGCACCAACCCAAAATGGTAAATTGATGCTAAAGGTAGTACACCCTGCGCTCCCTCCAATAAGCCTAACCCAGCCCGCAGAATCGGGACAACAGCCACAGGTATGTGAGGATTAATAAAAGTGGCAGGACAGGCAGCTAGGGGACTCTGCACGGTTGTTTCTTGGGTTGGCAACCACTCTCTAGCAGCTTCGTAAGTGAGCCACCTGCCCAACTCAGTAACAGCAGAACGAAATAATACTGATGGTGTGGCTACATCACGAGCAACTCCTAACCAGTGCTGAATTAGGGGATGGGGTGGGACAAAAACACGCAGTTGTTGTTGCGTCATAAAAATACCCGGTAAGTGGGAAACTCAGCGGCTTTAGCCCTGAGAGGGAAACGACACGGGCGGTTTTAACCGCTTGGAATCTTTTTTCATTACCGCCTTGGAGTTAAGAAATTTGGGGTACTTTTGTGATGTACTTTCAACGGGACAATTACC
>JAKOGY010000034.1 GCA_028658405.1 Dolichospermum sp. ST_sed8
GGGGGGAATGGCTTCGCCACGCAAGCTATCAGCAAGTGCCTAAGATCACCACCCAAAACTTTTCAAACATCCTCTTAAATGTTTTCAAATATTATTTATGATCCCTATATGTTAATTTTTTTAAATTTAAGTTAATTATTTAAAAATTATTTAGATAAAGGGATAATTTGAGTAGGAATATAATTTGGTAAAACTTGATTTAATTTCTCAGTATTTAAACTGAGGTGACGTTCTAACAGAATAGAAATTACATCGCGGAAATCAGTAGTAATTGCCAAATCTCTATCTTGATAAAGTTGAGTTGAATTTAAACCAGGCCATTCTCCATAAATTTTACCACCTTGGATATTACCGCCCAAAACCCACATTACATTACCATGACCGTGATCAGTTCCCCCATTATTATTTTGCCCGACTGTACGCCCAAATTCAGACATAACAACAATGGCTGTATTTTGATAAACTGCACCTAAATTTTTTACTAAAGTTGCTAACCCTATTCCTAAATTATCTAAGTTCCTTGCTAATCGCCCTTGACTGTTGCCTTGGTTAACATGGGTATCCCAACCCCCCAAAGCCATAAATCCGAGTTGAATTCGCGGATCTGTCACCATCAATCTGGCTAATCTTTCGGCATCTTTAGGAAAACCATTAGGCGTAGGTGCGCCATTATTCGCCATTTTCATTTCATAATCTAAATCTTCCATCAACGCTTGACGGGCTAACCGTCCTTGATGATAAGTTTTACTCAAAGTATCATTACCAGTATAAAGTTGGTCAAAAGCCGCTGCTACCTGTGGACGATCTATAGACAAAGGTCTATCAGCATTTTTCCCTAATGCTAAATTGGCTACAGGCATTCGCCCATAAAAAATCCTAGGTATAGTTTCTCCCACACTAACGGCTTGAATTGGGGTCTTTTCGGAAATGACGCTTAATAAACGATTCATCCAACCGTCCCCAGTCCTTTTATTGCCAGGTGTCCCACTTTCCATATATTGTTGAGCATCAAAGTGGGAACGAGTAGAATCTTGTAAACCACAAGCATGGACAAAAGCTAAACTACCTTGTTGCCAAAGTGGGAGAATGGAAGTTAGAGATGGGTGTAACCCAAAGCGATCATCTAAACTTAAAACTCCTCCGTCTTTCCCCGGTTGAGGAATCGCAATTTGTGGTCTAGCTTGGTAGTAGGCTGGTTCTGAGTAGGGAACAACTACGCTTAAACCATCAACTGCCCCTCGCAGAAAGATGACAATCAGACGTTTTTTTTGACTATTGAGAGTTGCAGATTTGGCCACCCAAGTATTAATATTGGTAGCAGAGATGACTGAAGCCGAAAAAAGTCCTGTGTGGATCAGAAAATTACGTCTTTTCATTTTATGAAATGGGAAGTAGGGGAAGTAATTGAGATTGCCTACCGGCGCATAAATTCTGGACTACCTAAAATCAAAGCACTACGGATTTGTGGTGAATTGGTAGCTATTGCATTTTGAGTTTTATCAGAAAAAGCATTACCGAGAGTATTCATCAATTGTTCCGTATCTACAGCGATGCGAGGGGAATTTTGCTGAGGTCTAATGTTTACTGACATTTGATTTTTGGGCATCGGTAATCTAGAAAGGGGTATATTTCCACTAGCGATCGCCGTAGCAAAACTCAAACGACGGGTTATAGCATCGGGGTTTAACCATAGGTCAGCAGTATTTTTATAACCATCTGGAGTCTGACAACGATAGACAGGCATACCTAACTGTTGGAGTAAATTGATAATAGGTTGAGTGTTATAAACATCTATTCCTGTGGCTCTGACTACAGAAATAGCATATTGATAAGGGGTTTTAAACTTGCTGTAAAAGTTTTTCTGATCCCAAAATTCCGAGCTGTGAAAAAGAGTATTGAGTACCTCCCGAATATTGCCATCGGTAGCAAGATAGCGTTGTGAGAGCTTTTGCACTAATGTTTCTGGGGGTTGATCGCTCACAAAATACTGGGCTATTTTGTAACTTAGATGATGAGCAGTAGCCGGACTCCGGGACAAAATATCTAAAGCTTCTTCACCTTCAGCTTCACCACGACCTTTAATTTGGTGTCCTAAGAAAACTTTGTCACTAAAATCATGATGTTTGGAGTTAAATTCAAACCCCGAATGATCATTGTTATTATTTGAGGACGGATTGGAACGAATACCCCAACCACTCAAAATTCGCGCTAGAGCAATTACATCTTGCTGAGTATAACCGCCATCTACTCCTAAAGTATGTAACTCCATTAATTCACGGGCGTAGTTTTCATTTAAACCCAAAACCTTACCTTGAGCATTAGGGCGACTTGTGACGCGATTTTGCCAGTTATCCAGATAATACAACATCGCTGGATCACGGGCTGTAGCTGCCAATAGATCACGGAAACGACCTAAAACATAAGGACGAATGGCAACTTGTTCATAAACCCCTGCCAAGAAGCGGCTACGTCCTTTGTTAGCATCCACATTGAAGTGATTATACCAAAAGTCTACCATTACCTCTTGTAATTGTTTCGGACTATCTACTGCTCTTAATAACTTAGCTTGAATAGCCTCATTTAGTACGTGTCTACCTCGCTCCCTTTTGATTATTTGTTCTAACTGAGTTGGTTTTTTTCCTGGTGCAGTTACCATTTCATATTCCATCAATTGCACCGCGTTCATCTGGGTAGTTTCTAGTTGTGACAATTTCATAGTCAAACTAGCAGGTTCGATAATTGAATTAGGTGTTAATTGCTCTTGGATATAACCTTCTACTCCTATTGACTGCATCTTTTGGATATCTCCAGGATGCAGTCCAAAACTGAGACGATTAACTATATGTAGTATTTTCGGATCAATAGGTGCAGGGGTAGTAGCATAACTAGAGTTAATCAATCCTAATAAAAGCAATAGGGACAAAATCCCATGTTTAACCTGTAAAATCATAAGACCTCGCGGTATGCGGGAAACTCAGTGTCTTTAGACCTGAGAGGGAAGCGGCACGGGCGGTAATAAAGGCATTGAATCTTAAATTTTAGTCAGGTTTTTTGATTGGAAACCTGAAAAACCAACTCCCATTGCTGGGGTAATGTTAGCAACGACTGCGTTATAAGAGCTTGTTAGGCTGGCAACACTGTTCCAGTGACCTTAGAACTGTTTAATCACAAGCGACAGAGCAGGGAACTAGCTTCGCATTCCGGGGTGTCGTGACTCAAATAACGGCTACCCTGAGACTATGCTCAGGGTGGTCTGGTCAGTACAGCTTGTTTGATTTCTCTTGCAAGCTCAGTCCCTTTAGGGCTGGGTTACTGACAGATTTGTTTATTATAAATTCCGCTTTGCGGAGATCACTACGTAAGTGAATGTATTCTGGATGCTTACCAAATAAATGTATCAGCCCCAGCACTACCTACTATAACTCAGAGAAACTGTTAATAATCCAGTTAAGATACTAATTGAACTAATTTTACCGCTTCTCCCGTCTTTTGATCAAAGACACCATTAACAGTTCCTGTATAAAATTTCTGCTCTTTTAAAAGATTCTGGGCATTTTTGACTGTTCTGGGTTTCACTTAAACGGTGCAAAATCGTTTCAAAATGAGAACTGTTAGTTTTGAGGATTTTTCTTTAACTAAATTCAACTATAGGTAACAAAAGTCAAGAACTCGGAAAGATAGGAAAATGGATATCGACCAGGATATGTGGAAAATGGGACACATTGTAAAGTTTTGTAAAAAAGATTCTCAAAACCCTAATTCTAAATCTTCCCAACCATAAAGTTGAAAACCATTATCAAATAACCCAGCTTCTTCTAACCAATGTTTAGGAATAGCCACATTACCCGTAGCAAAGAAAGCGGCAGAAAAATCTGTGATTTTATCAGGTTCAGCAGTAGGATTTGCAAAATTACAAGTATTAATTACCGCACCGTAAGTAAAAAAGCGATCGCTCCCTAACGTCTATGTTTCCTGTGGCAAAGCATTTGTATGAGCTTACAGAAAATATAACGATGTACGGGTCATTATGATAAAAAGGCAAACTAGAAACTCTTTATAAATGACTCAGTTTAATATCTAGGATTTTAAAATCAGTCAGATTAATTTTTTGTTGAATATAATCATCTAGATGTACAAATAAATTAAGTCTACCTTTACTTTGCTTAATTGCCATTTCCCAAATACTAGCAAAACTTATATATTTCAGATTATTTGTATCTTCAATTAAATTTCTAGCAGTAATGCTAATTTTTTCGTTGCCTGAGAAAAACCACAAAAGTGTATGAGTATCTAATAAAACTTGCATGGTTAATCTTCAAATTCTTCTAATGGGGCATCAAAATCATCAGACATAGAAATAATATCTTTATCTGTGCGAAATAATGGAGGACGTTGAGATTTAGATTTAAGTGAGATTAATTTTAATAAAGGTTGTTGATTTTCGGTAATAATAACTTCTTCTCCGGTTAATGCTAAATTGAATAATTCTGATATTTGGTTAATTGCTTGTGTGATTTCTATGGAAGACATAATCAGCAACTTTCATATAATTTTGATCTGATTATAGCAGATTTTCCTAAAAAGTAGGGGTTTAGCATTGCTAAACCCTTACACCACATAGAGTCAGGTGATAGATAATTTAGTTTAAAAATATAATTTTCAAGTTACACAAATCTCATGGCAAAACAAATTAAATTTCATTTAGATGAAAATGCAAATTAGGTTAAATGCTGGGTTTTATTGCGTAAAGTTAACCTGCTTAGTAGTAATTAAATATCTAACTCTATTTGATTAACTCTCACTTCTTTTTGTTTTTCAGCACTTTTAACAACTTCATAACTTAAACGAATATTTAATTTTTGTTTATTTTCAATGATATCTTCAACTGTAACAATTTGAATTTTATCACAACTATGACTCATATATTTACTTTGATAAAAACCAGCAGATTTAGCAGTTTTTAACATCTCTTTAGTAGGATTCTCTAAAGTTATAAATATGGCTATACTAGCGTTTTCTATGGTCATTGTTCCTAATAAATCACGAATATCTCCCGATTTGACTTTACCAGATTTTACTTGAAAAATTACTTTTTCTGGTTCATTTTTATCACCTTGAAAATAAACAATTCCATCTACACCTTTATCTGCACCTTTTTTAGCATTAATTACGGCTCTGTTATTAGTATAAGTCAAAATTGCCCATTTTTCAAATTCTTTACGAGTGCGGTCATCTGCTTTATTTGCTAATGCTGTTGCACTTTCTATATCTTTAGGAATACCATGAAGTTTAATAGTTTCTAAAACCCCTTTACCAAAGCTATCTTCTAATCTTTTTAAGACTAAACTAATACTTTGATAAGTAATATCAATTCCTATCCATTGTCGCTCTAATTTTTGGCAAACTACAACGGTTGTACCACATCCACAATAGGCATCTAATACTATATCATTTTCATTAGAACTTGCTTTAATTATTCTTTCTAATAATGATTCTGGTTTCTGGGTGGGATAACCTAATCTTTCACTCTTAATAGTTATCCCAGGAAACTCAGTCCAAATATCATCAGGACTAGTACCAGGCATTTCATCAAGATACTGTTTTAAATAAGGTTTACCAGTTTTTGAGTAATAAATTTTCCCTTCTGCTTCAAATATTTCCATATTTTCATAAGAAAATGCCCAATATCTGCCAGTAGGAGGTAAATTTCCTTTCCATGAGTAAGATGTATTTCCACCTGGTTTTGCAGCTGATAAATCAGAAGTTTTAAATCTTCGACTATCAACATCAATTTTATTATATGAAGAATCAATATAGGAATCTGAGTAATCTTGATAAACTGTATTAAATACTGATTTTTTGAAATTTTTTACATAAAATAAAATCACATCATGGACTCTTCCAAAATGTCTCGCACCTTGTTTTCCATCATTATGCGTTGTAGTTCTTTTCCAAATAATTTCATTTCTAAATACTCCACCCTGAGAACAAAAAACAGCATCTAATACTAATTTTAAATAATGACTTGCAGTAGGATCACAATGGAGATAAAAACTACCAGTAGGTTTCAAAACTCGATGAATTTCTGTTATTCTTAAAGTCATACTCACTAAATAAGCAAGTAAACTTCCTTTTCCTAAAACATTACTCAAACCTGCAATTAAAGCAATACATTGTTGAGTAAATAAACCATGATAATTAGTCAGAATTTCATCTAGTCCACGAATAGCATGATCGTCCCATTCCCAAGTATCAATAAATGCTTGCGCTTGTGCTTTATCTTCTGAACCAACATTATTATAAATTTGATTATAATTGCGTTTAGAATTAAAAGGAGGATCAATATAACATAAGTCAACGGACTCATCTTTGATATAACGTCTTAAAACTTCTAAATTGTCTCCATAATAAAGTTGATTAACCATTGTTTCTGTCAAATAATTTTGTTTTAAGGCACCTTGATTAATTATTTTTATACTAAATTGCTTTTTTGTAATACCAGAAAATCTGTGATATTACCTGATGCTTAATTAAGAAATATTAACAAAATACCTGAAAACACCTGATTATCTGGAAACACAATGAGTTATAATGGCTAAAACTATTAACTCATCTAGCTTTTATGAATGTTACAGAAATTTTACAATTTGTAGATGGTTTAGTATTTACTCAGACAGAGAAACATTTAGATGATTTACAAAAAAAGATTATTGAAGAGATATTTAGAGGTAAAACTTATAGGCAAATTGCAGATATTTATGATTATGATGAAGGATATATTGGTGATGAAAGTAGGCAATTATTTAAAATTTTATCTGAACAGTTAGGAGAAGATATTAATAAATCTAATTTTTGTTGGACTATAGAAAGAGTTAGAAATTCTGGTATTTTTAATGCTGGAAATCATAATAATATCAATTGGTGTCCTAATGATAATCAATCTAATTATCATCAACAAAATAATAATAATATTGATAACTCTAAAAAATCTGAATATGATTTAACTTTAGCACCTCAAATAATCAACTTTTATAATAGAGAAACTGAAATTAAAACCATTTTCAACTGGATATTTAATCAAAATATTCATTTAATCTCAATTTTAGGGTTATCTGGAATTGGTAAAACTACCATTGTGAAAAGATTTGTTGATTTACACTTAGATAAATTTGAAGTAATCATCTGGAGAAGTCTAAAATATCCTAAATCCTTAAATTTATTAATTGATGATTTATTGAATATTTGTAAACAAGAAGCTCAAGAAAATATAAATAATAAATTAAAGCAGTTGTTCAATATTCTTAATGAGAAAAAATGTTTAATCATCCTTGATGATGTTCATAATATCTTTGTTAGTGGTCAATTTGCTGGAAAATATCAAAGTGAATATAAAGATTATCAAAACTTTTTCACAATGATTACAGAAACTCAACATCAAAGTAATGTGATCTTAATTAGTCAAGAAAAATGCCAAGAAATGATTTCTTTAGATAGTGAACTTTATCCAAGTAATTGTTTAGAACTATCAGGATTAAATAATGCAGCTACAGAGATATTAAAAAATCAAGGATTAAAAAACGAAGAAGCTTGGTTAGACTTAATTAAATTATATGAAAGTCATCCTCGATATTTACAATATATTAGTATTTTAATTAAAGATGTATTTCAGGGAGAAGTATCAGAACTTCTTAAAGAAAATAGTTTGATATTTACAGCAGACTTTAAATCTTTATTTGATTCAATATGGATGAGATTATCTGAAGTTGAAAAAGAGATATTATTAAAAATCAGTCAACAAGATAAACCTATATCCAGAGATGACATAAAAAAATTATTATCCCTCTCATCAATAGATATAATAAACGGGTTACAATCATTAACGAGAAGATTCTTATTAACTAAATTAGAAAATGATGAAAAATTATTTAATCTATCCTCTGTTTTTAGAAAATATATAAAAATCTATCATCATTAATCATCCCATTAAATCATCACTTGTCGGTAAACCGCTATAAAAACTTTCATTCATCACATCTTCCCACGAATATAAACACTGTTCTGGAAAACTTGCAAAAGGTAAATTAGTTTCACTCACTGCTAAATCTCTACCATTTGGATATGCTTCTGTAATTGCTTCTGTAACATAAGAACGTAGACTAGGATTATCATTAAGTAACTTTAAAATATCCCGTCTTTGAATTCTCATAGTTGCTAACCAACTCCGACTACGTTTATTTGGTTGATATTCCCACTTCAATAAATGACCAAGTAAAATACTAAGACGGTTTCTTAATTCTTGACGTTCTCTTCTTCCCAAAGATTCAATCTCCTCAACCAAATTGACAACATCAAGCTGACTCCATTGTTTATGAAGCAATACATTAACCTGTTGTTGAGTCCAAGCGTAAAAATCACTTTCATAAAGATTTTCACTCTCTTGTAACTGCGTTTTCTTTACTTGCGGCGTTTGCATAATCAAACTATCCTATAGAGGAATCAGGAGTGAAAGTATTTATTTATTCTGCATTTCAGCATAAGCAGCATAAACACCCTTAACATTATACCAATTCAAGAAAATTCGCGCAATTTCCAAAGCCAATTGTGGTTTACCCAAATCAATCAACCATTGTAAAAAGGGAGACATAGTTCTTTCATTCAACAACCCATTTAAAGAAAGAATTCCCCACAGCAAACGATGAAACCAAGTCATTTGAATCATCATTTTTACTTCCCAAGTAGGATGTTTTTGATAAAACAAAACTCCCATGCGTCCGCGTTGAATTTCCTGATCAATTAACTTAGGAATTTGTTGTAAACTAAAAGCTGGATGCCAATGATAACCAACAGCTTCAGGACATTTAATTAATTGCAAACCTAATTTTTTTAACCTGACACCTAACTCTAAATCTTCCCAACCATAAAGTTGAAAACCATTATCAAATAATCCAGCTTCTTCTAACCAATGTTTAGGAATAGCCACATTACCCGTAGCAAAGAAAGCCGCAGAAAAATCTGTGATTTTATAAGGTTCAGCAGTGGGATTTGCAAAATTACAAGTATTAATTACAGCACCGTAAGTAAAAAAGCGATCGCTTCCTAACGCCTCTCTTCCCTGTAGTAAAGCATTTGTATGAGCTTGCAGGAAATTAGATAAAACCACTAAATCACTATCAATAAAAATAATTATGTCACCTTGCGCTTTTTCTACCCCTAAATTTCGCGCCGCAGCCGGTCCTGCATGATTCTGTTCAAAACAGCGGACATGAGGAAACTCATCTTTATTTGCTGTTAACCAATTTAAAGTGCCATCAGTAGAACCATCATCTACTAACACAACTTCATAATCTTCTATATAGTTTTTGTTGCTTAACTCTTGTGACTCTAAAGCGCGGAGACACTTTTCTAAAATTGGTAAGCGGTTATAAGTTGGAATTACAATACTAAAAAACACAGTTTTACCCAAAAAACTATTACCCATATTCAGGATAAAACAAATATGTCAAAGTCACTGTTGCATAAAAAAAACATCCGCTAGACAAGTCAGATATAATAATGACTCATTCTTTGTTTTCCTAAGTGGAGAAACTAATGGGTCGCGCCAAAAAGGTTGTTTTAGCATATTCTGGTGGAGTTGATACTTCTGTTTGTATTCCTTACTTAAAGAAAGAGTGGGGAGTAGAAGAGATAATTACCCTAGCCGCAGATTTAGGTCAGGGAGATGAATTAGAACCAGTTCGAGAAAAAGCCCTGAAATCGGGTGCAAGTGAATCCTTGGTAGTGGATGTTAAGGATATATTTGTTAAAGACTACGCATTTCCTGCAATTCAAGCCAACGCCCTCTATGAAAATCGCTATCCTTTAGGAACAGCCTTGGCTCGGCCTTTGATTGCTAAGATTTTAGTAGAAGCCGCTGCAAAATATGGTGCAGATGCGATCGCTCACGGTTGTACAGGTAAAGGTAACGACCAAGTACGTTTTGATGTATCCTGTACAGCACTCAATCCCAATCTGAAAATCCTGGCACCAGCCAGAGAATGGGGAATGAGTCGGGAACAAACCATTGCTTATGGTGAGCAATTTGGTATTCCTGCACCAGTAAAAAAATCCTCTCCCTTCAGTATAGATAAAAACTTACTTGGTCGCAGTATTGAAGCTGGTTCTTTAGAAGATCCAGCAAATGAGCCACCAGAAGAAATCTATGAAATGACCAAAGCCATAGCAGATACTCCCAACGAGCCGGAATATCTAGAAATTGGCTTCCAAAAAGGGCTACCTACAACCATCAACGGTACATCAAAAAATCCAGTTGAGTTAATTGAACAACTCAATAAAATCGTTGGTAATCATGGTATTGGGCGGATTGACATGATTGAAAACCGCTTAGTAGGTATCAAATCACGGGAGATTTACGAATCACCTGCAATGGTAGTTCTGATTAATGCTCACCGTGACTTAGAAAGCCTGACTTTAACAGCGGATGTCAGTCAATACAAACGAGGCATAGAAGAAACTTATACCAAATTAGTCTATAACGGACTTTGGTACAGCCCCCTCAAAGCTGCTTTAGATGCCTTTATTCAACAAACACAAGAGAGAGTTTCTGGTGTAGTTCGGTTAAAACTTTTCAAAGGTAACGCTACCATAGTTGGGCGTTGGAGTGATAATTCCCTCTACACTCCTGACTTAGCCACCTACGGCGCAGAAGACCAATTTGATCACAAAGCCGCAGAAGGCTTCATCTACGTTTGGGGATTACCTACACGCATTTGGGCGCAAGGCAATAAGTAATTAGGTGATTGGTGATTGGTAATAGGTAATAGGTGATTACCCATTACCCATTACCTATTCTTCAGTTTGTTCCTTAACTTCGCGGGACTCTAACCAAATTGGCACAGCAATCACAGCAACTAAGATAAGTAACGCCAAAATTGCAAATTTACTTACCCAAGCCACCAATTGTTCAAGGGAAATAATTCTCCCTGCAAAGAAAGCTAAAGTCACCATGACACTACCCCAAGCAGTCGCCCCAGCTACGTTATAAATTAGGAATTTACCAAAAGGCATTTCTGCTATACCCGCAAGTGGTGAGGCAAAAATTCGCAATAATGCAAAAAAGCGACCAAAAAATACAGCCTTAGCGGCGTTTTCTGTAAATTGTTCTTTAATACTCAGTAGTCGTACTTCTGAAATGCGGAAAATCTTTCCAGCTTTTAGCAGAAAAGGCCAACCACCCACTCTTCCAATCCAATAGCCGCAATTACCACCAATTACAGCACCTCCAACAGCATTAGCAAGAACCAGCCAGTAATTTAATTCATTGCTACCAGCAAGGAAACCACCAACAATAGTTACGGTTTCACCAGGAAGAGGAATGCCCAAATTTTCTAGCAAAATTCCCAAGAAAATTGCTAAATAACCATAATTATGAGCAATTTCTTGGATGTTTTCTAGTGAAAGTAGCTCAAAAGACATCCAGCACCACCGAGTTTACAAATTTTTACCTTTACCATATCTTTGCTTGCTTTTGGCTAGGCTGTCAATTAAACCGCAACCACAATTTATGAGTTTTGAGTTTAAGATAGACAATAGTTGAAATAATGATAAGTCTGTTACCGAAATTAGCGGTAAACTATGCTTATACTAGAAAAACATATCAACAAATTATACGACATAAATACTGAAAAAACTTTGCTCAACTGCACTGCTGTTAATTCCCATAACTTTGCGAAAATAGTCTTGCTGCGGTTGAATTATAAACAGTATTGATGTTAATTTTCTCTTTCCCAGTGTTTCAAATACTTAGTTAAATTTATGACTCTTACACAAGAACGCCAAGTAATTTTGTTCAAACCCCAAGGTAGCATAGACCTGGATAGTGGTACAGTCTTGAGCGAGCAGATGGCTGAAATAGAACCTCAGCATCACCAACTTTGGGTTATAGATTTAGCAGAAGTGGATTTCATGGATAGTTCGGGATTAGTCCCCCTTGTCAAAGCACTTACATCGGCGCGTCAAAGTGGTTGTCGGTTAGTTCTTTGCAATGTCAAAGCTCCAGTTAAATTGATTTTGGAACTTACCCAACTTGATTTAGTATTTGAAATTTTCCCAAGTTATGAAGATATTTTCGCTCCTGTTGCCCAACGAGCAGCTAGTATTAGCAACTGGAGTTTAGAATAGGTTTAGAATCATTATTTATTTGATTTTAGATCCCCGACTTCTTCAAGAAGTCGGGGATCTGATGTATATTTGTGTGCTTACAATAATGATAGCTGCTCATTAGGTGGTTTAAAACCCATGTGTTGATAGGCTGCTTTAGTGGCTATTCTTCCCCTGGGTGTGCGGCTTAAATAACCTATTTGCATTAAATATGGTTCATAAACTTCTTCAATGGTTTGGGTATCTTCTCCAGTAGTAGCAGCGATAGTTTCTAAACCCACTGGACCACCATTAAAGTTTTCAATAATCACACTGAGCATTTTTCTATCTGTCCAATCTAAACCGCAGGGATCAACTTGATATAGTTCTAATGCTTCTGCTGCAACAATTTCATTAATTTCTATACAAGATTTTACTTCCGCATAATCACGTACTCGTTTTAGTAATCTATTTGCAATTCTCGGTGTTCCCCGCGAGCGTTTAGCTATTTCTATAGCCCCATCTGGGTTAACTGTGGTTTGTAAAAAGTCAGCGGTGCGAAGTACAATTTGGGTGAGTTCTTCCACTTCATAAAAGCGCAACTTTTGAATTAAGCCAAAGCGATCGCGCAATGGAGAAGTTAAAGCCCCGACGCGGGTTGTTGCCCCCACTAAAGTAAATTTAGACAAAGGTATACTTCTAATTCTGGCGCTAGAACCTTTACCCACCGTAATATCTAAGCGATAATCTTCCATTGCTGGATACAGAATTTCCTCTGTCATCCGTGATAACCGATGGATTTCATCTATAAATAACACATCTCCTGGTTTCAGGTTTACCAATAACCCCACGATATCCCGTGGCCGTTCTAATGCTGGAGCGCTGGTAATTTTGCAACTTACCCCCATTTCTGAGGCTAAAATCATGGCCATTGTGGTTTTACCTAAACCTGGTGGTCCATACAACAGCAAATGATCCATGACTTCATTTCTAGACTTGGCTGCTTTAATGGCTATATCTAAAACGTCTTTTAAATCCTTTTGGCCAATGTAATCAGCAAATCTTTGGGGACGAATACTCTCTTCTGGTTTACCTTGTTCATGAATAGCAGCTTCTGATTGTAACAGATTTTCTGGGGGGGGTGCTTTGGCTGATTCCCGTTGCTGTTTGGGTTCTCCGTTGGGTTCTGGAGGCTGTTTTTTAGAAGAGATAATCGCCATAATTTTCAGAAATTCACAAGTTCAAAAGTAGTGGTTTAGCACCGATACACCGTTACAGCAGTCAGGATGTTAAACCAGTATAGGATATTTGAACTGAGTTAAAATATAGTTGCAGCAGTCAGAAATATAAATATTTATTTCCAATTGTGAATTAACTAGGGACAATGTATTGCAAATTCCGTAGAAGTGCGGTTTTTTCGTCCTTGATTGTATTGAATTCGACCGATAACCACCATAAATGTGCGATAATTTACAACCTAATTGATATGGAATTATACTTAATTCGTCATGGTATAGCCGAAGAACATCAACCAGAACTAAAAGATGAAGAACGGCAACTCACCCTCCAAGGAAGACAAAAAACCGAGAAAATAGCCCAACGATTAGTAACACTAGGATTACACTTTGATCTAATTGTCACCAGTCCCGTAGTCCGCGCTTACCAAACAGCAGAAATACTCATTGCCGCTGGACTGAGTTCCCAGTTAGAAGCATCTGACCATCTTAGCTTTGAAGGTAATCTTCAGAATTGGCTGCGAGAATGGCTAGAACCCAGAAAATATCCTCATAAAACCCAACTAGGATTGGTAGGCCATGAGCCTAATTTGAGCCATTGGGCAGAAATTCTGTTGTGGGGAGAAGTAAAAGAGAGCCTCATCCTCAAAAAAGCAGGTATGATGGGAATAAAACTACCAGATGATGGTTCAGCTTGGGGTCGGAGTCAAATGTTTTGGTTAACACCGCCCAAGTACCTGCTGTAATAGTTGTTTCATCTGCAACTGTTGTGGTGAAAATAGTCTCTGGTAAGTTAGTGTGAGCAAATATTTTACAAAGTAAATGGTGTCGCCATGACGGTATGCGAATACAAGCCTGGTTTAGAAGGCATTCCCGCAGCCCAGTCGAGTATTAGTTATGTAGACGGGCAGAAAGGAATTCTAGAATATCGTGGTATCAGGATTGAGGAATTAGCTGAAAAAAGTACATTCCTAGAAACTGCATATCTCTTAATTTGGGGTGAGTTACCAACTGAGGAAGAACTAAAGGCATTTGAGCATGAAGTTCTTTTCCATAGACGCATCAAATACCGGATTCGGGACATGATGAAATGTTTCCCTGAAAGCGGTCATCCCATGGATGCTCTTCAATCTTCGGCTGCTGCTTTAGGTTTATTCTTCTCGCGTCGAGACTTGCATAATCCGGTCTATATTCGTAATGCCGCTGTTCGCTTAATAGCCACTATTCCGACAATGGTAGCAGCGTTCCAATTAATGCGGGAAGGTAATGATCCTGTTAAACCTAGGGATGACTTAGGCTATGCAGCTAACTTTCTGTATATGCTTAATGAAAAAGAACCTGATCCTTTAGCAGCGAAAATCTTTGATATCTGCTTAATTCTTCATGTTGAGCATACAATGAATGCTTCTACATTTAGTGCCAGAGTGACAGCTTCAACCTTAACTGATCCTTATGCGGTTGTTGCTAGTGCCGTAGGTACTTTAGGCGGTCCATTGCATGGTGGAGCGAATGAAGAAGTAATTCAGATGTTGGAAGAAATCGGTTCTGTGGAGAATGTTGTCCCTTATGTAGATAATCTTCTCAAAAACAAAGCCAAAATTATGGGCTTTGGGCATCGTGTTTACAAAGTCAAAGACCCCCGCGCTACAATCTTACAAGGCTTGGCAGAGCAGTTGTTTGAAAAGTTTGGGTATGATGAATATTATGAAATTGCCCTAGAAATGGAACGGGTAGTCTCGGAAAAACTGGGTGGTAAAGGAATTTATCCTAATGTTGACTTTTATTCCGGTTTGGTGTACAGGAAAATGGGAATCCCTACAGACTTGTTTACACCAGTATTTGCGATCGCTCGTGTAGCTGGTTGGTTAGCACACTGGAAAGAACAACTGGCAGAAAACCGGATTTTCCGTCCTACCCAGATTTACAATGGTCGTCACGAAATCGCGTACACTCCCATCGACCAACGTTAACTGACAAATAACTCAACTCTAGATTTTGGATTTGCAATTCAAGTCCTCTAGTGGACAGATTGATAAATATCATATCTTCCCTTGAGAGGCTTGTCTCCCAAAATCGCAACCTGCTAGAAGTTCTAAAAAATCAGACAATTTGTATATATACTCAAAACGGCTTAGTGATTTAATTCTGCGGGTAGGGGTAAAGCAAAAGCTCATAGGTGTCAACTTAAGCTAAAAATGGCTTATTTGTTGGCTTCCACACCCGCCAGGGAATAAATTCCCTGTCTAATAGCTCAAGTCCGTTAAAACGGACTAATAAATTTTCCTAATATTTTAGTCATCTAAAGATGACTTCCGCTATTAGACTGGGAATTCATTCCCAGTCGGGCTATGGGTTTTACGTTAAGTTGACACCTATGAGCATTGCTTTACCCCTACAAATCTAGGTTTTTCGTGATTTTACAAAAATCCATGTCCCAACCGTTTTGAGTATAATAAACAACCGTTGCCAACCTGGAAACGGCTAGTTTGTCTTGTCTAACAACTTAATGGGTAAACTTTTGCCCATTTTCCGACTTACCAATCATTAATTCCTAATCCCAACCATAAGTAGAAGTTGTCTTGTGAAGTCTCGTGGTGAAAACCATCCAAGGATATACTAGACTCATGAATTGGCAATAAATCTATAATCGGTCATCATCTCAGCAGAGATTATTACTAAAGCTGAAAGACACAAAGATGAAAATTAGAATAACTGATTTCATCCTTCACAGTTCATCAGCACGTTGACTTAAAGAGCAGCAAACGTCAGTAACCCAGCCCTAAAGGGACTGGGCTTGCAAGAGTAATCAAGCAAGCCGTGCTGATCAGACCACCCTGAGCGTAGTCGAAGGGTAGCCGTTATTTGAGTCACGACACCCCGGAATGCGAAGCTAGTTCCCTGCTCTGTCATTTGCAATTAAACAGTTTTAAGGTCACTGAAACAGTGTTGCAAGTCTAAAAAGCTCTTATAACGCAGTCGTTGCTAACATTACCCCAGAAATGGGAGGCACATTGCGTGCAAAACATTATGCGTACAGAGTTGGAGAATTTGAATCGGTAATTGTCCCGTTGAAAGTACATCACAAAAGTACCCCGAATTTTCTAACTCCAAGGCGGTAATGAAGAAAAAAATATTCAATTCAAGGCGGTTAAAACCGCACGAGCGGTCACTGAGCTTGTCGAAGTGTCGTTTCCCTCTCAGGTCTGAAGACACTGAGTTTCCCACCTACCGCGAGGTTTCATGAATCCAGGAATTGACCTTCAAGGAACTTTTATTCAATCTGTCAGGGACTTAGGCGTACCCCCAGGAGCAGCCAAAGCCCTATGGATGCCATTACCAATGGTTCTGATGCTAATTGGGGCTACAGTAGGCGTACTAGTTGCCACATGGCTAGAACGGAAGATTTCTGCGGCTGTACAGCAACGGATTGGTCCTGAATATCAAGGACCTTTTGGATTGCTAGTGCCTGTGGCAGATGGTTTGAAGCTGGTATTTAAAGAAGATATCATCCCCGCTAAAGCAGATCCTTGGCTATTTACCATCGGTCCAATTATTGTCGTCTTGCCAGTATTTCTGTCTTATTTAATTGTGCCATTTGGACAGAATATCATCATTTCTAATGTGGGCATGGGCGTGTTCTTGTGGATTGCATTATCTAGTATTCAGCCCATTGGGTTATTAATGGCAGGCTATGCCTCTAATAATAAATACGCCTTGTTGGGAGGTTTACGGGCGGCAGCGCAGTCTATTAGTTATGAAATCCCCTTGGCATTGAGTGTACTAGCGATCGCTATGATGTCCAACAGTCTTAGCACCGTTGACATTGTGAATCAGCAATCTAACTTTGGTATTTTAGGCTGGAACATTTGGCGACAACCATTAGGTTTCATGATTTTTTGGATAGCCGCATTGGCAGAATGCGAACGCTTACCCTTTGACTTACCAGAAGCAGAAGAAGAACTAGTAGCCGGGTATCAGACCGAATACTCAGGCATGAAATTCGCGCTCTTTTACCTCAGTTCCTACATCAACCTGGTACTTTCTGCATTACTAGTAGCAATTTTGTACCTTGGTGGTTGGCATTCTCCCATCCCCCTGCACCTGATTACTGACTACTTAGGAGTTAGTGAAAGTGACCCGGCAATTCAGGTAGTCACAGCGGTTATAGGCATCACGATGACCGTAATTAAAGCCTACCTACTCGTATTTCTGGCCATTCTCATTCGTTGGACAGTACCACGAGTCCGAATTGACCAATTGCTAGACTTAGGATGGAAATTCCTTTTACCAATAGGCTTGGTAAATCTCCTCTTAACCGCAGCCTGCAAACTAGCCTTTCCCTCACTTTTCGGTGGGTAAACAGCAGTTGTCAGTGGTCAATATCATTAATAATTGGCAACTGACAACTGACAAAAAAGTAAAGAGAAAAACAGATAATGCTAAAGTTCCTCAAACAAGTTGGTGATTACGCCAAAGAAGCCATACAAGCAGGTCGTTATATTGGTCAAGGATTATCCGTTACCTTTGACCACATGAAACGGCGACCCGTTACCGTCCAATATCCTTACGAAAAATTAATTCCTGGTGAAAGATTTCGCGGTCGCATTCACTATGAATTTGACAAGTGCATTGCTTGTGAAGTCTGTGTGCGTGTTTGTCCTATCAACCTCCCTGTAGTTGACTGGGAAATGGACAAAGGAACTAAAAAGAAAAAGCTCAAACATTACAGTATTGATTTTGGCGTTTGTATCTTCTGCGGTAACTGTGTGGAATATTGTCCCACCAACTGTTTATCCATGACAGAAGAATATGAACTAGCCACTTACGATCGCCATGAACTTAATTACGATAGCGTCGCTCTAGGACGTTTACCCTATAAAGTTACAAACGATCCAATGGTGACACCACTGCGCGAACTTGTTTATCTACCTAAAGGCGTAATGGACCCTCACGGAGTCCCCGCCGATGCCCCCCGTGCAGGTTCTCGTCCAGAAGACTTGGTAGAGAGTGGTAATGGGTAATAGGTAATGGGTAATGGGTGATCAAAATTTTTCCAATTACCAATTACCAATCACCAGTTACTAATTACTAGTCAGCATTTATCAAACATTAAAAGGATCGAAAGAAGTGAATCTAGCTGAAGGAGTACAGTCTGTATCATTTGGCATTCTTGCTGTGATGATGATTGGGGCAGCGCTAGGTGTAGTGCTATTCTCTAACATTGTCTATTCCGCCTTTTTGCTGGGAGGAGTATTCATCAGCATGGCGGGATTATACCTATTGCTAAATGGTGATTTTGTCGCATCGGCACAAATACTAATTTACGTTGGTGCAATTAACGTTTTAATTCTGTTTGCCATTATGTTGGTAAACAAAAGACAGGATTTTTCACCATTGCCTAGTGCTGGAATCCGTAAAGTATTTACAGCTTTAGTCAGTTTTGGACTATTTGCTCTCTTAAGTACAATGGTGATAGCTACGCCTTGGGCTTATACAACTAATCCTGTAGTTAATCAAAATTCCATCGTTGTCATTGGTGAGCATTTCTTTAGCGACTTCTTGCTACCCTTTGAATTAGCTTCCGTCCTCTTGCTAATAGCGATGGTAGGAGCAATTATTTTGGCACGTCGTGAATATATCCCCGACACAGTACCAACTTCTGACCTACAACAAACAATTTTAACCCTACCAGAACGCCCCAAAGAACTCATATCCACTGGTAGCAGCACTGACAACTAACAACTGACAATCATGCAACTCCAATACTTTCTATTATTAGCCGCAGCTTTGTTTTGCATTGGTATTTATGGTTTAATTACCAGTCGCAACGCAGTGCGGGTACTGATGTCAATTGAGTTATTGCTAAATGCCGTTAATCTAAATTTAATGGCATTTTCCAACTTCCTTGATTCAACCTTAATTAAAGGTCAGGTTTTCACAGTTTTCGTGATTACCGTGGCAGCGGCAGAAGCAGCAGTAGGTTTAGCAATCGTTCTGACTATTTATCGCAACCGCGATACTGTCGATATGGAGCAGTTTAATCTTCTGAAATGGTAATAGTGCGTGCAACTTAAGCAGGTAATCATCGCTTACAAAGCGCGAGATCCCCAGAGTCAACGCTGGGCTGAACTCTGTGCTAAACAACTAGAAAATCGTCAGTGCCAAGTATTGGTGGGACCTAGTGGGCCAAAAGATAACCCCTATCCGGTTTTTTTGGCCTCTGCTAATCAACCAATTGATCTAGCTTTGGTACTCGGTGGTGATGGTACTGTCTTAACCAGTGCTAGACATTTAGCCCCAGCCGGCATCCCCATTCTCGGAGTGAATGTGGGAGGTCATTTGGGGTTTTTAACTGAGTCAGTAGATGAGTTTCAAGATCCAGAAATTGTTTGGGACAGGCTGTTAGAAGATCGTTATGCTATCCAACGCCGCATGATGTTACAAGCAGCGGTATATGATGGGACTGGATCAAATTTAGAACCAGTGACAGAAAGTTATTTGGCTTTAAATGAGTTTTGTGTCAAACCCGCTTCTGCTGACAGAATGATTACCTCAATTCTGGAAATGGAAATTGATGGAGAGATAGTGTGCGATTCGTTGTGAGTGAATCACGGTAATCAGTCCGTAAATAACCTCACCAACCTAATCCAGTCATGGACAAAGGTTGAACTCTCGGTCTGATATGGGTGAAAGTCCCATCTACCAGACTCAGGTATGAATCCCTATCTGCCCACACTGACCAGACTCGGTATCTGGAGGGTGAAGCTGGGAACAGGGCGCAATCAGACATCTGTTGTGAGATGACACTGGTGCTAACGGGGAGTTCCCACGGTGAAACATAGCCTAAAAAAGCAACCAACACCAGAGCAGGACACAACACTAAAATCCTGACTTTACTGGAGTTCAATTCCCGCCGCATTTACTGTCAATAGCGGTAAGAGTCCAGGGAATCCAGTGGTTGAAATGGCTACACCTAACGGAACTAACAATCAACCGAGGGAACGAATAAAAACGGATTGAGGGTCTAAGGGCGGTCGAACCCCAAGTAGGCTGGACGAGCAGCGGAACCCCTTCAATTCGGGTAGGATGCGAAGTAATTTTCGCAAGGTGTTCAGAATACACAAATTGGAGCAGAGCATGATTGGACACAGAGAAAACTCTAGTGAATCTTGGAAGACGTTGCCCTGGAAGAAATTCCGCCGCGACTTATTCCGCCTACAAATACGCGTGTACAAAGCGGTTCAAGTTGGCGACAAGCGCAAAGCAAAGTCCCTACAAAAGCTGATTCTGAAATCAACCGCAGCAAGATTACTGGCTATTCGTCAAGTATCACAGCTAAACGCCGGGAAAAAGACCGCAGGAATTGATGGCAAAAAGTCCCTTACCTTTAAGGAACGCTTTGAGCTTAATGAACTGCTAAAAGCATCCGTTAGCAACTGGAAACACCAGGGGTTAAGAGAAATACCTATCCCCAAAAAGGACGGTACTATCAGGATGCTGAAAATCCCTACTATTGCGGACAGGGCATATCAGTGCCTTATCAAGTACGCACTAGAACCAGCACACGAAGCAACATTCCACGCATACAGCTACGGCTTTAGGACGGGACGCTCGGCACATGACGCGCAAAAAATCCTGTTCAACAATCTACGTTCAGCTTGCAATGGAATAGATAAAAGAGTTATAGAACTCGATATCGAAAAATGCTTTGACAGGATAAACCACACTGCCATCATGGACAGACTCATCGCTCCTTATAGCATAAGACTAGGAATTTTCCGATGTCTCAAAGCCGGAGTTAATCCAGAGTTTCCAGAACAAGGAACACCGCAAGGCGGCGTGGTAAGTCCCCTACTAGCCAACATCGCCTTAAATGGGATTGAAAGTATTCAGAGATATCATCAAGATTCTAAAAAACGAATTACAGACAAAACCCCAAAGGAACATATTATCGAGCCAACAATCCGATACGCGGATGATATGGTGATAATACTCAGACCTCAAGACGATGCCACAAAAATACTTGAAAAAATTAGTCAGTTCCTAGCAGAGCGGGGAATGAAAGTCAGTGAGAAAAAGACAAAGCTAACCGCCGCGACAGATGGGTTTGATTTCCTCGGCTGGAACTTTAAAGTCCAGAAAAACGGAAAACTTAGATGTGTCCCTTCAGTGGATAACTACAAAGCCTTTCGCAAGAAAGTAAAACACATCGTCAACAACTCGAATTATGGTGCTACCACAAAGGCTGAGAAATTAGCCCCTGTAGTTAGAGGTTGGAGGAATTACCACCGCTTCTGCAAGATGTACGGGTCGCGTAACTCGCTATACCACATTCAACACAGAGCATTTAGGGTATTCAACAAGGAAACAAAGCAAAATCGCTACACTAGCAAGCAATTACTAGATAAGGCGTTCCCAGCAGTTCCCTACTCCGAAAACAAACACATCAATGTCAAAGGTGAGAAATCACCCTACGACGGAGATTTAACTTATTGGAGCGAACGCAACAGTAAGTTATATGACGATTTCACCTCTAAAGCCCTTAAACGGCAAAGCCATAAATGTGGTCATTGTGGTCTAAAAATGCTTAGTGATGAGAAGGTACATTTGCATCATGTTGATGCCAATCATAACAATTGGAAACCTAAAAACCTTCTAGCAATTCATGAAAGCTGCCACGATTATATACACATGAGCAAACGCGAAAGCTAAGAACATCGGGAGCCGTGTACACGGAAACGGGTACGCACGGATCTAATAGAGAGGAGCGCGGGATAATACCCGCCTTCGACTCTACCTGATCAATATGTAGGAGATGGATTAATTATCTCTACTCCCACAGGTTCTACTGGTTATACTGTTTCTGCCAGTGGACCAATTATCCACGATGGGATGGAAACAATTACCATCACTCCCATTTGTCCCATGAGTCTTTCTAGTCGTCCTCTGGTCTTACCTCCTGGTTCTGTGGTCAGTATTTGGCCTTTGGGCGATTATGATTTAAGTACCAAACTGTGGATGGATGGTGTGTTATCTACTTCAATTTGGCCTGGACACCGTGTTGATGTGCGAATGGCTGATTGTCGAGCTAAGTTTATTGTGTTACGCGCAAATAATTCATATTATCAAACATTGCGGGAGAAGTTACTTTGGGCTGGGACAAGAGTTCGCTACAACAATAATCACCGCAGTTGATTTTTATGTATTTTTTCTAAACTTTTGCCCAGTGAGATCGTAATTGTAAATTCATTTTTGCCCCTGATTTCAATACATCTGGGGTTTTTTAATATCTACTATTACTGACAATTAAAAGTATGAACTAGGGAAATTTGTATCTTATCACCATATTTTTTGAGCAGTTAAGCTCATAATGAAAAAAAAGATAATAACCAGATCCCCGACTTCTTTAAGCAGTTGGGGATATATCTTCTATGTTGGTAAAATATTTCACAAATCTATGTAGGAAAATAGATGGAACTTTCTGATCGCTACAATAATTATCAACTCCATCTTTCTGATTTTCCCACTTTACAAACTGATAAATATATCCTGCGTCTAGCTGCAAATGCCAAAGAACTAGAATCTATTTTTCAGTTGCGGTTTGAAGTGTTTAACCTCGAATTGGGTTTAGGATTATCTAGTTCTAATATTGGTCAGATGGATAAAGATAAATTTGATGAAGTTTGTCATCATTTGTTACTCATTGCTAAAAATACGGGTGAAACAATTGGTACTTATAGAATGCAAACTTATACAATGGCTGCTCAATATCTAGGATTTGATGCGGCTGATATATTTAATCTTCACGGTATTCCTGATGCTGTTCTCCAATCTTCTGTTGAGGTAGGACGAGCTTGTGTAGCTAAAAAATACCGCAATAGTCATACTTTATTGTTACTGTGGAAAGGATTAGCTAATTATTTAATTTGGACTAAAAAACAATATTTTTTTGGTTGTGCATCTTTACTTACACAATCCCATTGGGAAGCGGCTTGTACTTTTAATTATTTAAAACAAAATAATTTTATACATCCTGATATTTTAGTATGTCCTCATGCAAAATACCTAATAGAAACCCTCCAAAATCATCCAGATAAATATAATATATCAATTCCTAATATTCTTCAGGCATATCTAAATATTGGTGCTAAAGTATGCAGTTTACCAGCTATTGATAAACAATTTAAAACTATTGACTTTTTAGTTATTTCTAATATTGCTGATTTTACTAAATGGCATCATGGCAGCAAAATTCAGGAGTGAAAGTATTTTGCTGTATATCTTTTTTAAGTAAATTCTGTAGTTCATTCAAGTGCATACGGCTATATTCAAATATGACAGAAGTAGATGTAGTTAATACACAAACTGAAAATATATAAAAGTGGTCAACCTTCATATAGGAATCATAAATGATATTTGAAAAATTTCAAGTAGTGTAGGGTGGGCATTGCCCACCAAAACCCTTATCCGGTGGGCAATGCCCACCAATAGTATATTTAAAAAAGGTCAACCTTCATATAGGAATCATAAATGATATTTGAAAAATTTCAAGTAGTGTAGGGTGGGCATTGCCCACCAAAACCCTTATCCGGTGGGCAATGCCCACCAATAGTATATTTAAAATATCAGATATTAGTTCTATAGATATTAATTATTATGACTAGAACATATTAATGGTAAGCTTACTGTTACTGTTGTTCCTACTTTTGGTTAATTTTTTATTTTTATTTGAGTACATTTTTCTTGGTAGTTAAAAATAATTTCGTGGCCATTTTTGGTAATTTACACGAGAAAAGTTCGAGAATTATCGCAAATTGTTAATCAACATCAAACATAGGCAGTAATTTCCATTACCAATTACTTTTTTCCTTGCCTAAATTTATATCTACCTAAAAAATGCAAAAAATCGTCTAATTAGATACAATTTATGAACATTAGGAGAAGTTTTGGAGAATAACATGGTCTTATTAAAAGGCTTTGAGATTGAGATGTACACTGGTACGCCTCAAGGTGAAATTGTGGGACTCTCGGACAAAATTATTGCGAATTTAGATGGGTTTATGCGTGAACCAGATAGTCGTAATGTGGAGTATATAACTCAACCATTGATGAATTATGACAATCTGTTATGCGCTTTGCTACGACCAAGAAAAGAGTTGCGGAATTACCTGCAAAGCTTAGATAATTATACTTTGATACCGGGTAGTACATTATCTTTGCAGGGAAGCAATCACTTTTTGCGTTCTGACCCTACCAATCCCTATCATGACTACATTGAACAAACTTATGGGACAAAGGTAGTTACTGCCAGCGTGCATATCAATATCGGTATCAGTGACCCAGAAATATTAATGCGTGCCTGTCGGGTTATCAGAATGGAAGCACCTTTATTCCTGGCCATGAGTGGCTCATCTCCATTCTTAGATGGTAAAACTACTGGTTATCATTCCACACGTTGGGGACTATTCCCCCAAACCCCTGATCATGTTCCCTTGTTTGCTAGTCATGCCCATCATATCCAATGGGTAAATGAACAATTAGCCGCTGGAACAATGCAAAATGTTCGGCATTTGTGGGTATCAGTGCGTCCAAATGGCGATCGCCGTCCTTATGACCTAAATCGGTTAGAATTGCGAATTTGTGATTTAGTGACAGATCCTATTGCTTTGTTAGCGATGACTGCTTTATTAGAAGCGCGGTTAATCCAAATTATTGACAACCCGACTATTGATCCTTTAACTCAAAGCCTATTTTCTCCCGAAGAACTGATTACCTTAACCATGAAAAACGAAATGGCTGCTGCAACTGACAGTCTTGATGCTAAATTACAGAGATGGCAAGATGGTAGCACTATTCTTGCTAGAGATTGGATAGCAGAAATCTATCAAGACGTTTGGAGTATTGCTAAACAACAGGGCTTTAGTTGTTTCCTATCCCCCTTGCAAAAAATCCTGCGGGAAGGCAATGAAGCTCAACAGTGGTTGCAATTACATAAGGTCGGCGTTGATATTCAACGTGTGATGACTCAAGCGATTCTTGCTACCCAAGAACGGGAAACTGAACTAGAAAGCAAACTATGCTCATCTATTGCCTTCCCCGGATAAGATTATCTATTTTCTTCCTTCCTTCTTTCTTCGTGTTCTTCGTGCCTTCGTGGTTCATTTAATCTATATTTTTCTAGTGAGAAGGGTTCTTTTTAGGAACTACGGTCAGAAACGGTAAGTTCTACCGAGATTGTCTGTGGAGCGGGCAAACAAGATTAGAAGTCATTCTAAGACCGCGATGAAGCAGGAAATAAACACTAAGATTATCGCTGTCCAGATGTGTCTAGACTTTGGTAATTTTGGGTAAGTTTTATAGAACGGAGTATCCAGGAGTAGTAAGGGACAAGAGGGAATAGGCAAGAGTCAAAATCCTTATTTCCTCTTTCTGAATTAATTAAAAAAAATAATCCATAGGAAATACTTCATACATATTAAAAAAAACTATATATCGCCTCTACATTTTGGTAGATTTTTAGACAGCAAGAATTTCCCTAATATACAATTTAGATTTGAAAAAGATGCCGCAGATAGTTTTAGTCAACCCACAAATTCCTCCTAATACTGGCAATATTGCCCGGACTTGTGCCGCTACAGGCACGGAATTACATTTGGTAGGTCCCTTAGGATTTGAAATTAGCGATCGCTATCTGAAACGAGCCGGGTTAGATTATTGGCCTTACGTTAAATTCCATTATCATGAATCCATAGAAACATTTCAAAATGCACATAAACAACGTGGGGGTAGACGCTTAGGTTTTAGTGTTCGTGGTGATTTTAACTACATTAATTTTCAGTTTCAGGCGGATGATTGGCTGTACTTTGGCAGTGAAACAGAAGGTTTACCAGATTCTATTCTTTCTACTTGTGAGTCTACTTTGTATATTCCCATGTATGAACCTGGTGTGAGGAGCTTGAACCTATCAGTCAGCGTGGCCGTAGGTTTATTTGAATGTCGTCGTCAGTTAGGATATTTACAATAATTCATATTCACCAATCAAAATCTGGGATTAAGTGTGATAGAAACATATTTACCAGATCAATCACGCCAAAATCTGTTAGAATAATGTTGTATAGCATACTCCAAACAAGAGGCGTATAATGGTAAATACTGAGAAACCCCTTTAAAGTAACATAAGAAATTTGTATAGATATTTTCAGGGTGATCTAACGACGAAGGATAGACTTTAGTTAATTCTGGGCTAATGAGTTCAAAAAGATGAAATTACCTAAAACCTTTACTCTCAATGATTTGGATAACTTTGTATTCAGAAACACAACAAAAACAAGAAAAAAATTGCAGGTATTGTATACGGTTGTGTTTTAGGGAAGAATAAATGTAAAGTCTGCTATTGATAAAACGGATTTAGTCAAAAAATCTTGAAAATGTCTATAGCGGGATCATTGCTTTTGCATAAATCGTAGAAGCTTATGAACTAATAGAGACAATAGACCTAACCAAGTTATTATATTTGTTTAGTTCTGTGCTTTGGCAGCAAAATGAGTCAAGAGTGAAAATTTTGGGGTTGTGAGGAGTGACTTAGACAAGAAAACACAAAAACTTTAGGGTTTAGTAAGGTGTAGAACTTGTTTAAATCAGAGAAGCACGTTAATCTTGCGTAAGTGTCTCTGGTGAATGTGATCTTGATATGTGGTTTGATGTGAGATCAATCATGAATTAATATCCAACTTAAAAATCAAGATCAGTTGAAAGCTAGTGATCATTAGGAGGTCGTCTTTGAAACGAGCATTAAAAAAAAGAGAGCAGGCTGTGTTGAACAATACCCCCAGCAACGATGATGCCCCGGTAGAGCAAACAAATTATGAGATCAATCCCAAAATGACCCGCCGGGCGCGGACTCATCGGGCAGCGATGATTGGCTTGGCAATATCAATGGGAGCAACCAGCCTTTTGGTGACTCGACAAAGCGATCAAGCCCAAGCAGCAGCTCCTGTTGGCAGTCAAAAAGCAGCTTCAACAATGTCGGCTGCTTCCGAGACTGAGATGAAATTTGCCACCACTAAACTGGAATCCTCAACCGTCTCATCAGCAGGGGCGTTTGCTAATCCTGTTATATTGGAACCAACAGTAGTTTCACAAGTACCTGGGCTTGAAGCTAAATGGCAAATTGCAACCAACAACATAGCTGTTGAAGGCACTGCATCCAACGTAATTTCCCCAGCCAAAACGGCCGACAATAATTCTGTCTCCTCACAATTATCACAGGGAGTGAGCGATCGCCCAGTTCAGGCGACATTACCAACGGGTAACCAACTACCTGAGACAGTGCAGTTGTCTAAAGTGGAAGAGGTTATTGGCAGTACCCAAAATTTGCCAGCAGGGGAGTTAGCCAGCGGTAATGTTGATGCCCAACTAAAAGCACAACAAGAATTTGCTTTAAACCGCTTACAGGAAAAGTCAAGCCGGTTAAGAAACAGTTTGTCAAAGTTACGCTCTCAACAAACCCAAGACTTATTAAAAACTGGTATTGAGGCAGCACAGCCAACCACTGTAGCGAATAAATACGTACCAGAACAATCTGAGAATTTGACTGATTCCCACCAATCGGAACTTATTTCTCCGTTGAAAGAGAACAAAGAAACAAGGGCGACGATAAAGCAAGTACCCATACCTGCATCAGCCTCAACAAAAGTTGTCGCCCAATTGTCTCCCTCAACATATCAAGTTAAGCCTGGAGATACCTTAGCAGAAATCGCTAAAAATTACGGTATTTCAGTTTCTGAGCTAGTTAGAGCTAATAGTCTGAGTGATCCTAATCAACTGGAAATTAATCAAAGGTTAATTATTCCTCCCGACAAGATATTAGAAACCTCTAGCAAGGTAGATAATTCTTCTTTAAATAATCCTAGTTTTAACCCTAGATCATTTGTCGCTAACGATACCAGTATTCTAGTTCCTTCTGCAAGAGTAACCCAGCAGCAAGAACAGATTGAAACTCCTGTTATTGATAGTGTAACTATCCCAGTGCCAGTAGCGACAGGGGAGCAAGAACGGAATAATTATCCTAGTATCGCTAACCGGATTAATGTTCCTGCACCCATAGCGACGGATAACCAAGAGCAGACTACTATTCCTATTGTTATTCCCAAAGCCTTACCTACTCCCAGTGACTCTTATGGCTTAGGTGGTGATGCTCCATTACCAAGAGCTTTTTCGCAAAAGCAAGGGTCACAAAAACCCGTGCAAAAGGTATCTAAAGCCAAAGGTAATGAACGTATCCGCAGCTTGCAAGCAGAAATTGAGAGATTGCGTTATAAATATCGCGCTCAACAAGCTGGTGTAGCTGTTACAGGTTCTGAAAATAATAGTCAATCTGTACCTATTGCTACTGAATCATCCAGTAGTTCCGTAGTGTCTCAAGCGAATGCCATCCAGATTGCTATACCTCAAGCAATATTGCCAAGTTACAGCAATCAACTGCCTAAGACTCTAGTAACAGCATCTGATCCGACCAACGAGCCAATTAACCCAGAATTCCTGCCTGGTAAAACTGGCGCTAGATGGAATTCTCCTCGCAATTCATCTGGTATTAAGTTAACAGTGCCTCCTGCTCGTGCGAATGCGTCTGACTCTTTAGGAAAATTGCGAGGAACTTCTGTTTCCCCCGCTCTACCACCTATAGCAGCAGTGGATATACACTTGCCTCAAAGCACTGAAGATAATCCTAGTTTCCCATCTAATTCGACTACAGGCTACATTTGGCCAGCAAAGGGAGTCCTTACCTCTGGTTATGGCTGGCGCTGGGGCAGAATGCACAGAGGGATTGATATTGCTAACTCAACTGGCACGCCCATTTATGCTTCATCTGCTGGTGTAGTCGAGAAGGCTGGCTGGAATAGCGGTGGTTACGGCAACGTTGTGGATATCCGCCATGATGATGGCAGCTTGACTCGCTATGGACACAACAGCCGAATTTTGGTGCAACCTGGTCAACGAGTGACACAAGGTCAAACAATTGCGGCTATGGGCAGCACTGGTTTCAGCACTGGACCCCACAGCCATTTTGAGGTTCATCCATCTGGGAAGAGTGCTGTTAACCCTATCGCTTTCTTACCGGCTCGTCTGTAATTCCTAATTGTCTGGTTAATTGAGGGGGGTAAACTCCCTCTTTTTATGTTTGGGGCAAAAATTTGGAAATTGATAGTTGTCAGATGCAAATTTGTATGCTATCTTAATATAAGTTGATCAAACAACGTGGCTCAGTAGCTCAGTTGGTTAGAGTACGGGACTCATAAGCCTGGGGTCGTCAGTTCAAATCTGACCTGAGCCATTTTCAAATCTTACTATATCAGGGGTAGAAACAGCTTGATAATTTCTCCCCATAACTATCCATATATTACTGTTTGTCCAAGTCTTCAATTAGTTGATCAACAAATTCCCTTAATTGTTGCTGCTGTGTTAGGGACGGTTTTAATTTTTTCTCTGACCCCAGGCAACACCTTAAACTGCAAAGGTGATTTATC
>JAKOGY010000347.1 GCA_028658405.1 Dolichospermum sp. ST_sed8
GATTTTCAGGATTGTTATTGATGAATTATCTGTGAGTTATAGATTTTAATTGTCTGAATCAGGATACCCAGGATTTTAGGGTTTTCAGGATTGTTATTGATGAATTATCTGTGCTCTATCCAATAATAGTAAGGTGTTTTCTTTCACTAAATTTAGAATATTTTCTTCAAGTTTAACATCAGAAGCTTTGGGATTTTCTTCAAACCAAATTTCTACAGGTAATCTGGTCATTAAATCAATGACTGTACTCATTTTCCCTGCTAATTTTCCTCTTTGAGCCTCTTCTAAACTTTGTAATTTCCTAAATAATGCCTCCAATGTTGAGCCATCTATTATCCAAATTTTCTCAAATTTTGATAGGGTAAATTGAATACTTTCTGGCAGGGGACGTTTATTTCTAATATGCCAGGCAGTTCTTAAACTAGGCAATAAATCTTTAAATACTTTTTCAAATAATTCTGATGGAAATGTCAAAAATCTCTGTGATATGGCTTGTTGACTAACTTTTGTGGGATTACACCACAAGAAACCGTCTCTAGCTAATATTCTTGTCAGTTCTCTGGCTCCTGCTACGTCTCGCCATAACAAGGTTAACACCGCAGCCATCATCAACGGTAAATTCAGTATCCTTTCTCACAAGTCCTAGTTGTCGGTAGTAATTTTCTTGATTTGTAATCGCTGGTGTCAGTGTTCCATATAGCTAACGCCACGCTTCGCTATCGGAAACCTCAGCATCAGCGGCGGTGCGAACGCCGTCCTCTGCATACTGTTGTTAGTCCTGCAGGGGTTGGCATTAAGCCCCATCTAGCCCTCATTGAAAAACGGGTCTGGCAACGCCGGATTTCTCAACTTGGCGGCGGCACCCGCGCCAACGACTGGAAGACCTTTCGGATCGAGCAGGCCCAGTTGCACGAGAACACTCGCCTGATCCCACACGATGTGCTCGTAGGAAACCTTCTCACCTTCGATCCCGACGATCACCACGAACACCGCTTCGACCCATTTTCCGGTGGGATCGACTCCTGGCAGCATCCAGTCAATCTTGCTTGTGTGCGTGAACGAGATGATGAGCTCATCGATCAGTCGTTCCTCGCTGTATGTGCGCGACACCGTTTCAAACGTGACGTCAGGCGGAAAAAACTGGCCGATCAAGCGTTTCGCGTAGAACGTCCGGATGCCTCGCGGACCTTGGCCGCCAACCATGGTTGGCACGTTCACGAGATGCGGATTCGGCGCCATCGTAGCCAGCGTCTGGTCAAGGTCGCCGACTAGTTCCGCGTCCATATGGGCACTGAAGATCGCATCGAGTTTTGCCTGCAAGCTGGGAGATGACATGTCGTATCCTTCTTCTGGGTTGATTGCTGCCTAACTAGTAATTCTGTCGCAGATGCGGTATAACTACTTACACATTCTAAACTTACTGCATAGCCGTAATTTTTGTCAATAGCTTATAAGTAACAAGCCGCTATGAATGATCAGTATATGGTTTCTGTGTTAGCAGCATCCATCGCAAACTATTTTCCTCTACTGTAATTCTTCTGTCAATAGGTTTTGAGATGCGCTAACCCTGTATTGATTGATAGATCTTTATCCGCCTCTATCTGCCCTTATCTGCGTTTAATTACTCTTGAGATTTTATTCTATGCTGAGGACGGTTTTCAGGGGTTTGACATCACCCTCAAGGTCTATAAAATTGAGCAAGTTCTCGTTACACTGATAATTATGGGTAAGCAGCGCGTTTTGTCGGGAGTTCAACCAACTGGTAACTTACACTTAGGTAACTATTTAGGTGCAATTCGTAACTGGGTAGAAGTTCAAGACCAGTATGAAAATTTCTTTTGTGTGGTAGATTTACACGCTATTACAGTACCACATAATCCCGCCACCTTAGCGGCTGATACTTACAACATTGCGGCTTTATATTTAGCCTGTGGTATTGATTTACAGCATTCTAGCATCTTTGTCCAATCTCACGTTTCTGCACACAGTGAACTGACTTGGTTGCTAAATTGCATTACCCCCCTGAACTGGTTGCAAGATATGATTCAGTTTAAGGAAAAAGCCGTTAAACAAGGGGAAAATGTCGGTGTTGGTTTGTTAGATTATCCTGTGTTAATGTCAGCGGATATTCTGCTTTATCAAGCGGATAAAGTGCCAGTGGGTGAAGATCAAAAGCAACATTTGGAACTAGCGCGGGATATTGTCAATAGGTTTAATCACCAATTTGCTAAGAAGAAACCAGTTTTGAAATTACCAGATCCTTTGATTAGAAAAGAAGGTGCAAGGGTGATGAGTTTGACAGACGGAACCAAGAAAATGTCAAAATCAGATCCTTCAGAATTAAGTCGAATTAATCTTTTAGACTCTCCAGAGGAGATTACCAAGAAGATTAAACGCTGTAAAACTGATTTGGTGCGGGGTTTAACCTTTGATGACTCAGAACGCCCAGAATGTCATAATTTATTAACTCTGTATACCCTACTGGCTGGAAAAACCAAAGAAGAGGTAGCAGTTGATTGTGCAGATATGGGTTGGGGACAATTTAAACCTTTGTTGACAGAAACAGCGATTCAGGCTTTAAAGCCAATTCAAGATAAATATGCGGAGGTAATGGCAGATAAGGGCTATTTAGAGTCAGTATTGCGCGATGGTGGCGAAAAAGCCAGGGCGATCGCTAATCAAACTTTAGCAGATGTTAAAGCTGCTTTGGGTTTCACAGTTCCACTTTAAATCGGCGGTTAGAAACCGCGTCTACACAGACAAAACCCACCTGCGTGGGTTTTAAAATCTTGCTTATGAACTACCTTTAAGGTTTAGGCTTTTAGGTGTAATTTGTTTTACCCTTTAAGAAAACCGAACTATTGACACTCTCAGGTCTAAAGACACTGAGATTCTGCGGACAGAATAGTTTTAGGCAAAACCCAAAGTCTAATTCTCGCTACGATTGTCAAGGATCGTCTACTGAGTTGATTAAGTGAAAGACCTAATCTTCCCGCTACTTTTCGCAAAATATTCGCTGCACCATTTAGATCAGCGTTAACAATTGAACCATTAGCTGACTGATACAATCCACGTTTAACGCGTGTAAATCACATAATTGTTTTAGTCGGTCTTTGAGTTTACCCAAAGGCATTTGAACGAACTTTTGATTGTTCAATCTACCCATATTAGCGTTAGATTTAAAGCCTTCATTCCAGCCAATGACTAATGTGCCAATACCGTATTTTAGGCAGTGGTCAATAATTAGTTTTGCAGCTTTATTAACGCCATCTTTCATTTGATGGTTGCGTTTACGGGTTACTCGGTCTAACCAATTATCCCAGTAAGCTTCAGGTTTCCCCTCTTTGCGAGTTGATACTTGTTTATTCCAAAGCTGGTTCATCGCTTTCATTGAACGAGAATCAATCAACAAGGAATTACCCAAAGTATCAACACAAGCTGCTAAATTGTCAGCAGTTCCTAAATCAATTGATAAAGCTTGATTGATGTCTAAATCATATTTTTGTCTCTTGACTTCATAAGAAATTTCCAAGTAGAAAGCACCATTTTTAGGAAGGATAGTAAATTCTTTAACCTTTGAGTAATCAATGTTTGAAGGCATTGTCAGAAAGAAGTCAGAAATACCAAACCATCGCCTAACAGTTGTTCCTAATGAAAATCTAAGTTGTCCGTTAATTAATGTTGGAGGTTGTCCTCCTGAATTTGGATAAGCAACCTTAAAAAGTTTAGAACCTGTCAAGTAATCTGGTGCTTTAGGTTTAAAGTGTAATTGTCCTTCGAGAAACAAAGAGCGCAATTCTTTAAAAGATTTAAAACCTTCTGCCACTGATATTAGAGTTTGCTGCATTGGAACTGATGGCATTGACTGGGCGACAAGTGATTTACTGATGGATTTTTCGTAAATCAAATCAAATTTGTTAGTTAATAACTTTCCAGTTTTGAAAAACGTCTGTCGAGCAAAGTAAACACCACTATTATAAATTTTGCCTGATTGCTGGCAAAGATACTCCAATACCGCGTTTGTTTCGTTGTCTGGGGATAACAGAACTTGTTGAACCCCCATTAACTTTTTAGCTTTAGACATTGTTCGACCTGCAATGTTGTGATATTGTTAGTATATCAACATATTTATTGAATAGCAATGCCATTCCAGAAAAATAACAAATTAGGTTTCACAAGTAAACAGCCCTTTGATAAAGACCCTGTTTGCTTTAAAGTGTTGCCTGGAGTCAAGGCAAAGTTAAAAGCCGTCCCAGACTGGCAAGAACGATTAAGAGAATTTACTGATAAGCTTATAGAAAAAATGAAGACTGAAGGCGAATAAATTCGCCCGTGTCGCTTATATCTCAGGGAACCAAGCCACTGAGTTTTACGCTTACCAAGTTATCCTATAAAATTATGCCGGAT
>JAKOGY010000348.1 GCA_028658405.1 Dolichospermum sp. ST_sed8
CCTAGATAACGTTTACTCATGTTTTGAGTGGTTTGGTTCACATAAACTACAGATTACTCCGTTTATTTATGCTCTCTCCTCATTGCTACTAGTCGCGCTCATGCTTTTGGGTAAACCATCAGCACCAACGGTAACAAGATCAATTTGTTGACGGTAATAATCAACACTCTTGACTTGCACCATACAACTATCGCCCAGTCGGTAGGAAGCCCGATTTTTTCGCCCAAATAAAGCCTGTTGTCTGGCCCGATATTCATACCAATCGTCTTTGAGGGAACTAACGTGGACTAGTCCTTCTATCCGTAAGGTGTTAGCTATATTACCTTCTGTGGGCGATTCTATGGGAACTTCAATTTCCACGAAGAAACCATAGGACTGAACACCAGTAATTACCCCTGGAAATACTTCGCCAATGCGTTGTTTCATCAAGGAGGCTTTTTGAAGTCCGGCTAAATCGGCTTCAGCTTCTTGAACTTCTTTTTCCCGGTCGTTAATTTGGACTAGAACTCTGGTTAAGTCACTTTGAATTTCTTGGTGGAGTTCTGGGGGGAGAACGTTCCAATTAATTTCTTCGTGACAATTGGAATGGCGCAGGTTAATCCGATCTTTGACGCGGGTATTCCGGCGATCGCGTCCATGCTCTATTAAGTTCTGATACACTCGTTGCAAGAGAATATCTGGATAACGACGTAAGGGGGCAGTGATGTGGACATATTGCGACAAAGCCAGTCCAAAGTGAGAACTTTTGGTGGTGCTGTAGACAGAAGGCTTGAGAGTGTCCTGTAGCAAATAGGTGAGAACTTGTTCTGATGGAGAATCGGCAAAAGCCCCCGTTAAGTGTTGATAATCCAGGGGTTGGATCTCCAATTCTGGATCTAGTCCTAATTCCACACCTAAATTAACAGCCAGTTTAAGCATTTCCTGAACATCTTCGGGATCAGGTGTGCCTTGAACTCGCCATAAACTGGGAACTCCCAAGGCGCTGAGGTGATCAGCCATCAGTTGATTAACTAATATTACCAACTCGGTGAACAAGCTTCGCCCAGGTAAGTCATTAACCACCACAGATCCCATTGATCCTTCGTCATAGTAGGGGTTATGGCTGGGTGGAAGATTCAATCGTAAGCTGCCCCGCTGTAGACGTACCTGTTTAACAGCAATAGCCAAAGTTTGCAAATCTTGTAATTTTTCTTGTGCCGCAGCAGCTACTTTGGTGGTTTCACTGGCAAGGATGCTTTGTGTTTCTACTTGACTGACGGCTACATCTACATTAATAACACTAGGTTGAATTTCCCATTCCACCACTTCTCCTGATTGGGGGTTAATGGTAATGATGCATGAGAAAGCCAAGCGATCGCTCCCAGGGACTAAAGAACAACGTTCTGTTACCACTGCTGGCAACATCGGTAGTAATAATTCTCCTAGATATACTGATTTACCTCGTTTGAGTGCTTCCCGGTCTAAAGCTTCATCTGCTTGAATATAGTGGGCAACATCCGTAATGTGAAATAGTAATTGCCAATGATCAGCGGTGATTTTTTCAACGCTAAAGGCATTTTCCACTACGGACTCATCACTGTTAACACTCTTAATAGTGAAGGTAAAAACATCACGTAAATCTAGACGATTTTTCAAGTCGGCTTTCAGGAGTCTCTTGGGTAACTTAGCCGCTGCATCGAGGATAGAATCGGGAAAAGTTCGGGATAAGTCATGTTTACAAGTTACCAAGTCTATATCCGCTGCGGCTTCAGCATCACTGCCGAGAATTTGCACCACTCGACCCAAGGGGGGATATTGTGCTAGGGGATAACGTAGGATTTCTATATGAGCCAAGTGATCAATGGCTTCTTCCAACTTCATGCTGTTAAGTTGTAGTTTCAGTTCAAACAGCAATCTGTCATCTAAGGGAACAGCCCGAAAACCTTCCTCTACCTGCTTAATTCTGGCGAGTAAGGTGTGATTAGACCGCTCCATAATCAACTTGACCTCACCCTCTGGCGATCGCCGCCGACTACCTTCCTTAAGGACTCTGACTAAAACGCGATCGCCATTCCAGGCATTACTCAAATGACTTTCACGGATGTAAATATCCTCTGAGCCTTCACTATCTTGAATCGCAAAACAAAAGCCCTTACTAGAACAGCGGAGTTTAGCCTCAATCAAGCCTTCTTCGGTGATGCGGCGGTATTTCCCCCGTTCCTTCAGCAAAAGCCCAATTTTTTCCAGTACATCCAAAGTAATTTGCAGTTTTTCTAGACTTTCTTCATCCTCACAACCCAGTTTCTTTTCTAAAACTTTACGAGCCACCAATTTATCATCTGTAAAATTGGCAAGAAGTGTAGCGATTGAAAATTCCATGCGGTGAACCGACCTTTGGTCAAAACATCATTTTTTGTTAAATCTGGTTCTTCACAAGACCTCGCGGTATGCGGGAAGCTCAGTCGCTTTAGGGCTGGGTTACTGACAGCCTACAGACACTTGCTGATGTAGGAATTTCACCTTTGCGTAGTGTTTCCTAGAAAAGGCAAGGCTACTGATAAACCCACGTGGACTGAGCCATAGTTGCGGTTACTGTACAGTAGCAGTGGGAGGAAGCCCCTACTCCGACTTCTCACTGCACGACAATCTCAGCATTTGCTTGCGTGACCCAAAGCTCACTCTAAACAATTCTCACCATGCACTCCTTCCTGATACTCAACGATCAACCATTAGGTAATTTAGATCAGGGGTGAATGAGAGACTTGGTTTGAAGAACTCTTTATATCACCCAAAAACTATATATCAACCTAAGTACAGGTGTTTGGTTGTTTAGAGCCTTCGCGTTAGCGTGGCGTTAAACCAAGGCAATTTCAGACCATCAGCATCCAAGTTTTAACTAGGAGAAACTGCCGAAAAACCCAATTCTCCCATAATGTAGAATCGGTAACAATTAGGTAAGCAGTAAAACACAGGCCATGAGGGCGAACCTTATCTTTATTATTGTAGATTTAGAGCGCACTTCTTTAAAAATACTTCTAGATATCTAATTGGTTAATTAGTATAGCATTTAAAGGAAGATGAAAATTTGCTCCAAGCAACTGCTAGTATCAGTCAGTTGTCAGTTGTCAGTTGTCAGTTGCTCGCATTTTCCCTAACTAGCAACTTACGTTATTACGAGAATTTAAATAAAAATGGTTGAAAGTATTATGTTGGCGCAATTCCAGAATTTGTACCCCAACGGCAGTATTATCTCAGAATTAATAGAAATTTTTCAAGGAAAATATATCGTCCGTGTGAGTATTCAATTGGAAGGTATTACTCGGGCAACGGGGATCGCCGGAGCCGAAACAGTAGAAGTAGCAGAAGATCAAGCCAGAAATCGAGCTTTGACGGTTTTGGGGATCAAGAATCTACCAGAAGAAGTCACAAAATCCGCCTTACCATTGGTTGCTCCACCACCAATAAAACCTAGTTTACAGGAATCAAAACCTGTTCCTTCCGTCAACAACACAGAGATATATACACCACCTTTTCTAGAAGAGAAAATTGATACTCAAGTTACACAACCAGAATATCCACCTTTATCAGAAGTCCCTCCTAGTAATGTCACACAGTTTACCCCTCGGAGTTATACCCCTTATGAGGATGCTGGTGTCCAGTCAGCCGTCGGTAAAAAGAAAAGATATAATGAACCAGTAAATTTATCTGATGTCATTGCCCAAACAGATGTAGAAATCGAGCGATTAGGCTGGACACCAGAACAAGGAAAAGATTATTTGGTCAAAACCTACAGTAAAAGAGGACGTTCTTTACTCAGTGAAGAAGAATTACGGAATTTTCTCACTTATCTTAAATCTCAACCAGATCCAATTGCGGGATTTGTGTGATTCGTTGTTAGCTGAATCACGGTAATCAGTCCGTACATAAGCTAACCAACCCAATCCAATCATGGAAAAAGGTTGAACTCTCGGTCTGATATGGGTGCAAGTCCCATCTACCAGACTCAGGTATGACTCCCTATCTGCCCACGATGACCCGACTCGGTTTCGGGAGGTCGAAGCTGGGAACAGGACGCAATCAGACATCCGTTGTGGGATGACACTCGGCGTTAATGGGGAGTTCCCACGGTGAAACAGAGCCTTAAAAAGCAACCCACTGACGAGCAGGACACAACATCAAAAACCTGACTCCACTGGAGTTAATTCCCGCCGCATTTTAAGCTAATAACGGCAAGAGTCTAGGGAATCCAGCGGTTGAAGTGGCTACACCTAACGGAACGAACAATCAACCGAGGGAACGAATAAAAACGGGTTGAAGGTCTAAGGGAGGTCGAACCCTATAAGTAGGCTGGACGAGCAGCGGAATCCCTTCAATTCGGGTAGGACAGACCGTAATTGGTCTGAG
>JAKOGY010000349.1 GCA_028658405.1 Dolichospermum sp. ST_sed8
CAAAAGTTTTAGATCCCTCTAAATCTCCCTTAAAAAGGAGACTTTGATTCTGGTTCCCCCTTTTTTAAGAGTCCCTTAGAGGATGTTTTAAAAGTCCTTTTGTTGGGATCAAAAGTTTTAGATCTCTCTAAATCTCCCTTAAAAAGGGAGACTTTGATTCTGGTTCCCCCTTTTTTAAGGGGGGTTAGGGGGGATCTAAAAGTGCCTAAAGTCACAGCGAAACACTTTATGGCTAACGCCAAGCAAGCTATCAAACAACCTCTTACCTTTTACTTTTTTGAAAATGATCCCACTTATTCGATTATTCAAGTTTAAAAGCCAATTACCACTCACTATTTTGATGGTGATGTGTTTAAATTTATTTATTACCCCATTAGTTTATGCTAATACTGGTATTAGCTTAGATAAAGTTTCTACTTGGGCAATTGGGGTTTTAGGATTTATTACTTTAATGTTAGTATTTTATTTGTTAATAGTTATTTTTCAGCCAGAACGCTTTTAATAATTGGCATAACTTCTTCTTCTTTTTTTCCTCTCTCCTGATTCCTAAAATAAAATTCAACATTAAATTATGTCTATTTTTAGAGAAACTTTTAAAGCCATCAGAATGACTTTGGTAATTTGGTTATTAACAGCAATTGTATATCCTCTTTTTATATTACTAGTAGGTCAGTCTTTTTTCCCAGTTTCAGCTAATGGCAGTATGATGTTAAATATCAATGATCAACCCATTGGCTCGACTTTGATTGGTCAAGGATTTATATCAGACCGTTATTTTCATGGTCGTCCCAGTGCTGTTAGATATAGTCAGGGGAGAAAAGCTCAACCTGGTGGTATTTCTGGTGGTAGTAATCTTGCTCCTACGAATCCAGAACTCAAGGAACGCATTCTCAAGCAAGCAGAAGAATTTCAGAATGAGAATAAGCAACCTGTGGCTGATTTGATTTATACTTCAGGCTCTGGTTTAGATCCCCATATCTCCTTGAAAGCAGCACGACAACAAATAGAGAGAGTGGCACAGGCACGGGGTATTAAGGAAGATGATATTATTCCCTTAATTAGTAAATATCTTGATGGTAGATTTTTAGGAATTTTTGGTGAACCTGGGGTAAATCTTTTACGCTTAAATTATGCTCTGGATTTACAAGATATCAATCGTCAGCAAAATTAGTTAGTTATTGAGAAGAAGCATCAAGTTTTATTTATTCAGAATTGTATTTATCATGAGAACTTCTACAAAAACCTGGATTTGGCAAGATTTCCCCATTTGTTACCAAACACAAGGTACTACAGGACCTGCTGTGATTTTAATACATGGTTTTGGCGCATCATGGGGGCATTGGCGGAAAAATATCCCAGCTTTAGCTACAAATTGCCGGGTTTATGCGATTGATTTAATTGGCTTTGGGGGTTCAGCTAAACCCAACCCAGGGGAAAAAATTACCTACACCCTAGAAACTTGGGGACAGCAAGTAGCGGATTTTTGTCGAGAAGTGGTAGGTGAACCGGCTTTTTTGGTGGGAAATTCTATTGGTTGTATTGTCGCTATGCAAGCTGCGGTAATTAGCCCGGATATGGCTTTAGGAACTGCTTTGCTTAACTGTTCTTTGCGGTTATTACATGATCGCAAACGGGTAACTTTACCTTGGATAAAGCGGTTTGGTGCGCCAATTCTCCAAAACTTTTTGGCAATTAAATCAGTAGGTGATTTCTTTTTTGCTCAATTGGCACAACCACAAACGGTTAAAAAGATTCTTTTACAAGCTTATGCTAATGGGGAAACGGTGACAGATGAGTTGGTTGATATTTTGATGACACCGGCAAAAGATCCTGGTGCTGCGGCTGTATTTTTGGCTTTTACGGCTTATTCCAGTGGTCCTTTACCGGAAGACTTGTTACCTATATTATCTTGTCCAGTAATTATTTTATGGGGAACGGCTGACCCTTGGGAACCGATTAATTTAGGTAGGGAGTTAGGCGATTTTCCCCAAGTCCAAAAGTTTATTTCTTTAGAAGGAGTTGGTCATTGTCCTCAAGATGAAGCGCCTGAGTTAGTAAATCCGATTTTACTTGATTGGATTGGTAAGTTGGCGCAATAAAAACCATATATGGTTAGTTTTGTAAAAACCATGAAATACCCTATTCATAAGGTATTCGTTGATTTACATTTCGTTACATAGGTAGATTCTTTAACGCCAACTTACTTAAGTAGAAAGTAGTAGTTAAGAAATAGAAGGGAAGACGAATTTCATCAAAGGGCTAGTGGTCTGTCAAGCATAAATTTATCAGTTGGAAGGGAATGGAGATATTATTTACTCTAAGTCTTTATCCACAAGTAAAAAATTGACAGACCACTAGTTTTTTATAGACATAATTGTTAACCTCGATTAATTGCAAAGTTGAAATTCTGTGGCTACTTACTCATTAGGCTTTGCCAACTTGATCTAAATTCTTAGAGTATGTTTGAAAAGTCCTTCATGGTGTATCAAAAACTCTTAGATCCCCCCTAACCGCCCTTGATAAGGGGGGAATAAATCGATCAAGATACCCTTTTCAAAAAGGGGATTTAGGGGGATCTAAAGGTGTTAAATACCGGACAAAAAAGTTTTTAAACAACCTCTTAGAGAATTAGTTATTCATCATCACATAGGGATTTGCAAGTTTTGCTTTTCTTCTTTTTCATGCACTTATCATAACAACAGTCGTCGTCATCTTCTTTGCCTTTTTTGCCCCCAGATATAAATTGCTGATCCTCTATGGATAGCTCCAAAAATAAATTAGAAAGTAGATCGAGTTTAGTCATTTTTGCCGTCATGATTGTTAGCCTCATTTATTTAATATAGGTTTTCAAACCCTATTACTTTATATATAACTATGTTTTTTCTAATTTAAATTCTCCCCAGGTTATAAATCAAGAAGATATTTCTATTTCTTTCGGTCTATTAACTTTTGATATATAAAAATCCTTTTTGCTTTTTGAACCCTATTTAAAGAAAATATAGGTGAGGAAATAATGGGTAATTCACAATAATTAGCAGATTTTTATGAAAAAAGAATCTCCCGCTAACGTCACAGTGTAGCGAGAGAATGTGAAAACTAAGATTATCAAAGATAGCTTAGTTAGATATTTCGTCTATTGAAGAAGAGTATTAATTACCACACTTTTCCTTAGTTTCAGGATAGTTATCCTCTCTGGAATAGGGCATAGATTGATCATATTCTGGATAGTCTCCTCCGCCACATTTTTTAGGTTTACAAGAACGGGGAGGGGGTGACTGGCAACAGCCTCCAGATAAAAGTTGTTGTTCTTCTGGGGCTAGTTCTACAAGTAAATCAGTTGCAATATTTTGGGTTAACATAATTATGTTCCTTGTTTAGTTGAATTGTTTCCGTTTTTGATGAAGAGGAAAAAGAAAAGTAAGGGTAATCTCTACTAGTTATATTGGTAATATCTAGAAGCCTAGAACAATCCTGGAATAATTGAATTAAATAATCTCTTAAGTGAATCACCTTATCTTCTGTTAATTTATTTATAACTATGTTTTATAAAATTAGAATTATCCCTTAGTTATATATAATAAAAATATTTTTATTTCTTTGGGAATAAGGCTATTTCATGTTTAAATGATTTTACTTAACTTTTTTGCAAAGAAAAATGCACCCATGATATTTACATACTTTGATGGGTGCAAAATTATGTCCATAACTTTGAATATTTTAAAGTTGCTACGTGTCAACTCATCAAAGTTATTTATTAATCATAAAATAGCTAAAAAGAGATAGTTTAACTAGCTCGGACATAAATCTTGGGATTGTTTACTATGGGACGATAGACCAAGAATTGATATTTAGCTTTACTACTTTTATCTAAACTATCTTCTTGATCATTAGAGGAAGAACCATTAGGTTTATCTTCATCACTTTTATTGTCTTCCTTACTGCACAGTCCTCCAGTAAGATTTTCTTGTTCATCTAGCGATAAATCAACGATTAAATCAGATTGAATGATATAGTTTGACATGATTGTTAGCCTCAAGTTATGAATAGATGAATAACACCTACAATCCTTTTATAACTATTAATAATTAGAAAAAAATGACTCCTTGGTTATAGATTTGCAAAACTTAAATTGATCTTAGGATATAGTTTTATTTAGATATAAACTATTTATTTAACTCACATTTATTTTTCCTATCTAATAAAAAACAGAAACCTATAGGGCTACTATTTGATTTTTGAACAGATACGTAGGGTGTGTTAGCGATAGCGTAACGCACCATTTTTAAGGATTTCGTGCGTTACGCGAAACGCTAACGCACCCTACAAATACGTAATTTTGTTCAAGAATCAAATCGGATT
>JAKOGY010000350.1 GCA_028658405.1 Dolichospermum sp. ST_sed8
TTAAAACCGCACGGGTAGGCTTTCCCCCGCGCTCTAAAGAGACGCGGCTCCCAGCCTTCCCGCAATCCCCTGGTGGGAAAAGATGCACCATAACATCCTTCCAATTCCACTCTGAGATTCACACCTCAGACCCTCACGTAAAAGACTACGCCAGTAGTCCGGTCAGAAGGAAGGAGTAATCCAACCAGAATATGCAGACCACGAAAGTAACCTAGACTACTAGCCTAATGTGGTTTGGGAGCAAGAGGGATGCTCCTCATGGTGAACACAAGTGAAGTAGCGTTTAAACTGCGTCATCGCATGACAAGCCAAATCAGGCTGATAGGCTTGAACCAAAAGGTAAGTGGGTAGTCCATAGGCTCTGCGTTCCTATGTACGTGTGAATACAAACCCCACCGCAGGAGAGTTACCACCTAAAAGGAACGCGAAAACCAACCGATACAACAGGAAAACCCCTACAGAGTCCAAAGAAAGTCAATATCTTTGGTAAATCAACCGTAAGGAAGATGGAACCCTCTGGAGGGAGTAGGAAGGGACAACAAGCGAACGCCGATTTGTAATGAATCAGGATAGAGGTTCAAAATTTGCCTCCGAGCGAAAGCAAAGCAGACGTGTCCTTGGTCTTATGCGACAGATACAAGTCAACGAAACCTAATTGTTTTGATAAGTTAGATATTATGCGGCAACGTCTAATAAACGGACAAAATAAACGGCTAGAAGAGTGGAACGACATTAACTGGCGTAAAGCTACAAAAGCCGTGAAGAATCTACGACAAAGAATCTTTCGCGCCCGACAACTTGGTAACTTCCGCAAATTGCGAAATTTGCAGAAGTTGATGCTACGAAGTCATGCGAACCTATTACTTAGCATTATACAAATTACGCAGGTTAACACCGGAAAGCAAACGGCTGGGATTGATAAGGAGGTTATTAATACTCCCCAGCAGCGCGTAAAACTTACATTGGATATGGAAAACACGGCTCATACCGTTAAACCAACAAAAAGGTTGTATATCCCAAAATCCAACGGTAAGATGCGTCCCCTTGGTATCCCAACCATCAGGGATAGAGTCATGCAAGCAATAGTCAAAAATCTACTAGAACCTGAATGGGAAGCCGTATTTGAACCTAATTCCTACGGCTTTAGACCTGGACGTAGTTGCGCCGATGCTATTGACCAAATATTCAACAGAATAACCAGTAAAGGGACGGCAAAGGGTGATACGTGGGTTCTAGATGCAGATATTTCAGGATTTTTTGATAACATTTCACATAGCCAGATTGAGAAATCAATAGGGAACACCCCTGGACGAAAACTCATCAAGATGTGGCTAAAATCCGGTTTCATGGATAAAGGAACGTTTAACGAAACTACCCAAGGAACTCCCCAAGGTGGTGTGATTAGCCCTTTATTAGCCAACATAGGTCTACATGGACTAGAAACAGCTATAAGAGCAATCCCCTACAGAGATAGACCCAGAAAAAGTCATCCAAAAGGACAACTTAACAAGAAGGGTATGGGGGTAATTCGATATGCCGATGACTTTGTTGTCATGGCAAACTCCAAAGAGGATATCTTAGGAGCGAAGAAGGAAATCGAGAAATGGCTAGAAGACCGCAACCTGAAATTAAGCGAGGAGAAAACAAAAATAGTACAGGTTGAAGATGGTTTTGACTTCCTGGGTTTTAACATCCGAACATACAGTGAAAAGGCTCTTATCAAACCAGCTAAGACTAAAGTTCTCCAATTCTGTAAGAACATCGGGCGGGTTATAGCCTCACTCAGCGGAGCCACACAGGAAACTGTTATCACCAAACTAAACCCAATTCTCCGAGGCTTTGCCAACTACTACAGAGGAGTATGTAGCAAAGATACCTTTAGTTATATCCGACATCGGGTATGGCAATCACTCTGGCAATGGGCAAAACGCAGACACCCATCAAAAACCGAAACATGGGTTAAGGACAAGTATTTTCACTGTGTTGGAACACGAAAATGGGTCTTCACCTGTAAGGGTGTAGACGGAAGAGGCAGCGAAAAGTGGTTCAAACTATTTGAAGTTGGCGACACTCCCATAATCCGACATATCAAGGTAAAAGAAAGTGCCTCACCAGATAATCCACAACTAAAAGAATACTGGGAAGACCGTAGAAATAAACAAGGCAAACAATATTGGGCAAAAGGTAGTAAATACTATCAAGTAGGTAAAAACCAAGGTTGGAAATGCCCTGTCTGCGGAGATTACCTTTTCAACGGAGAGGATATCGAAACCCATCACATAGTTCCTGTGAAGGAAGGGGGAACGAATGACACCCAAAACCTCGTCCACTTACACAAAACGTGTCATAAACAGGAACACTCTTAAATCCAAGTTAAAGGCTAGAAGTAAGGCTCAAGCCGTATGAGTGCGAAAGTCTCATGTACGGTTTCTAGGGGGGTTTCGGGGATAGTAATATCTCCTTCCCACCCGACCTAATAAGGCGGCTAGAATCGTAATCAACCATTGCATCGATCATAAAATTGGTACTGTTGTTTTTGGCTGGAATGTTGGACAAAAAGACTCTATAAATCTTGGATCAAAAACTAATCAAAAGTTTGTTCAAATCCCTACTGCAAAACTAAAAAACCGCATTGCTCAACTGTGTGAACAATACGGTATCAAGTTTGTTGAAACTGAAGAATCCTATACCTCAAAAACGTCGTTCTTAGATAATGATTTTCTACCTACATTTGGTGCAAAACCCGAAGGGTGGAAAGAATCAGGGAAAAGAATTAGCCGGGGTTTGTACCGTTCTCAGGACGGCACAAAAATTAATGCAGATTGCAACGGTGCGGTCAACATAATCAGAAAAGTAGCTGCGATATTTAAGTTTGACTTAATTGGAGTAGGTAGAGGTTGTTTAAGTCAGCCTACGAAAGTTCTTTTATGGACTCTTCAGAAATCCCCGCGTCTTCAGACCGGGGAAGCTTAAAACCCCTAACGGTAAGATAATAGAAGCGATATTTGAAAAAAACCAACAAAATAAATGACCTCCATAGACTCCAGCAAACACAAAAAAGCCAAAGCCCTCAAACCCGGAAGCGTGCGCCCCGCCAAAGAACTATGTAGCGAATGTGGACTATGCGACACCTATTACATCCACTACGTTAAAGAAGCGTGCGCCTTCATTACTCAAAGAATAGACGAACTAGAAACCACCACCCATAACCGTCCCCGTAACCTAGAAGACGAAAACGAAGTATATTTTGGTGTGCATCAAGAAATGATGTCCGCACGTAAAACAGAACCCATAGAAGGCGCACAATGGACAGGAATAGTCAGCAGCATAGCCATAGAAATGCTGAATCGCGGCTTAGTAGAAGGCGTAGTCTGTGTCCAAAACAGCAAAGAAGACCGCTTTCAACCCATGCCCATCATCGCCCGCACACCAGAAGAAATACTAGCAGCCAAAGTCAATAAACCTACTCTATCCCCCAACCTATCCGTATTAGAACAGATAGAACAATCAGGAATGAAACGGTTATTAGTGATTGGGGTAGGTTGTCAAATCCAAGCATTACGCGCCGTAGAGAAAAAACTCGGCTTAGAAAAACTCTATGTACTCGGCACACCATGCGTAGATAACGTTACCCGCGCCGGACTGCAAAAATTCCTAGAAACTACTAGCCGTTCCCCTCAAACCGTCGTTAGTTACGAATTTATGCAAGACTTCCGAGTCCACTTCAAACACGAAGATGGTTCAGAAGAAACAGTCCCCTTCTTCGGCTTAAAAACCAACGTCCTCAAAGACATTTTTGCCCCTTCCTGTATGAGTTGCTTTGATTACGTCAACTCCTTAGCAGATATAGTAGTCGGTTATATGGGCGCACCCTACAAATGGCAATGGATAGTAGTCAGAAATGATACCGGAAAAGAAATGCTCGACCTGGTAAAAGACCAGATAGAAACCCAGCCAGTTATGTCCCAAGGAAACCGAAAACCCGCAGTACAACAAAGCATACCAGCTTACGACCAAGCTGTTACCTTACCAATGTGGGCGGCCAAACTCATGGGAGTAGTCATAGATAAAATTGGCCCCAAAGGACTAGAATATGCGAGGTTTTCCATAGATTCTCACTTTGCGAGAAATTATTTATATGTAAAGCGAAATCATCCTGAGAAATTAGCAGCGCACGTACCGGAATTTGCGAAGCAGATAGTCGCACAGTATAAGTTACCAGATTGATACTTTCACTGGCTTTAGCCAGTGAGATTCTGCGGATAGAGTAGACTTGGGTAAAACCGTTCTATAAAACTTACCCAAAATTACCAAAGTCTAGACACATCTGGACAGCGATAATTTTGGTGTTTACT
>JAKOGY010000351.1 GCA_028658405.1 Dolichospermum sp. ST_sed8
ATAAATCACACAAATCATAGTTCAGATGTTTCTGTTCCCTTTGGGGAAAGATGTCTGAACTGTGATTTTTATGATGAGTGTGATTAACATGATTTTGAGTATGTCAAAACAAAAAGACCAACCCCTCCCACAGGGCTGGCCTATAAAAAAACGTTGTTCGAGTTGTCTTCTCAGTAGAGTCAAAACCAAATTGCGCGTTCCCGAAATCCAACGGGCAACTTTTCTTAACAAGATTGTAGCAGTCAGTACAGTTTTTTTATGAAAATATCTTAAAAAATATCTGTCTTTGGGTGAGTAGGTTTTCCATTCTAGGGAAGATGATACACTAACAACTGACTAATGACTAATGACTAATGACTAATTGTGGTTTTCCCCAAATAATTGTTTCATGTTTATAAACTACAAGTCCCGGTTTCGTTCCTTTGGGTTTGTAGACGTGCTTGAGTTGGGTGTAAACTACGGGGACTTGATCACTTTGACGGGCGCGACTGAAATAAGCCGCCAAATTAGCGGTAAATTGTAAATCAGCTTCTTCGGCAACTGTACCTGGTTCTAGACGCAGTAGAACATGACTCCCCGGAATTTCTTGGGCGTGAAACCACAAATCATAATCTCCTGCGACGCGGAATGTTAGTTGGTCATTTTGGATATTGTTGCGACCAATGAGGATTTCAAAGCCGCTAGGACTGCGGTAACGATGAAAATTAGTGCTAGGTGTGTCGCTACTACGGCTACGATATCCTGGGTCTTCTAGATATTTTTGTCCAATCAGTTCATCCCGGATTTCTTCTAAAGCTTGTAGATCTTCTGGATTTTGGTATTTGTCTATTTGAGAAATTGTGGCTTCTACTTGTTCGAGATAGTCAATTTCTGCTTGGACTGCAAATAGTAGGGGTTCGACAGCAGCACGGGCGCGTTTTAGCTTTTGGTGCTGTTTGTAAAGCTTTTGGGAATTTTGGACGGCGTTTTTATCTGGTAACAGAGCGATCGCAATTGGCTGTTCAGTTTCAAAATCTGGTAAACTAATTTCCTGCATTCCTGGTTTCCAGTGTTGCAGATTTGCCATTAATAAATCAGCTTTTTGACGATATTCCTGCGCTTGATCTGATTGTTGCAGGCGATCGCTAAAAGTTTTCCTTTTGACGTGTAACTTAGTCAAAATATTTAATAATTTCTGACTTAACTGATGACGCAGTTGCACAAATAACTGTTCATTCAGTTGATCAGAATAGTAACGGTAAAGTAACTCTTGGATATTCTTTGTTGGTGCGATTCCACCCCAACCCATGACTGTATATCCATTTTCCGTCCAAGCAGGTTGAAATTTACCTAATTCTAAAGCTTGTAACCATTCTTGCCAGCGTTGAAATAAACTTTGCCAATTCTGGGGAGTAAGTGCATCTGTGTTGGTATCTGATGCAATATTGGCCGCGAAAAGCATAGTATCTAGCAAAGCCGAACTTAAACCACTATAACTTTTGAGTAATTGGCGTTTAATACCTCCTGGAACTAAACTTACCCGTTCTTGCCAACGTTCGAGAGATTCGCTTAAATTGGGGATTTTTCCCGTCAGTTTCGGTGGTGTTTCATAATTCTGTCCGGTTTGAATAGGACGAACACTAGATTGCTGCTGACTAACTTGATGAGCAGCGGTGATAATTTCATTACTAGCATCAGTTAAAATCACGTTACTATATTTGCCCATCACTTCCGCATAAACATGATAAAGAGCATCTTCTCCAGGACGACGGGCAAATTGTAAATCAATGACCCGTTCCCAAGGGGAAATAGCCTCAATTCCCACTAAGGCCAACCCACCTAACTGATGTCTTAACTGTTGACTAAAAGTAAAAGTATCGGGGGCGCGTGGTGGTGGTTCACTAATACAAATATGTGCGGCTTGGGGATGCCAGGAAATATCCAGCCAAACCCGTTGATTTAGGGTTCGTAAGGCAATAGCAATGGTAAAGCGATCTCGTTGATATACCTGTTCTATCCGTGCAGGTAACCAATTAGCGCGGATTTCGCCACAAGCAGCGGTTAAAGCTGTAAAATCCAGGGGTTGCAAAACAATTACCCCTTTTTAGCTACAAAATTACTTTCTTTAGTATTTTCCTGATTCATTAAATAAATAGTCAATATTCTTGGAGTTGTCAACTCTATCTTCTCTGATTTCAGACAAAAATTTTGGATTTTGCATCTTTAATCCAAAATCCAAAATTTAAGATCTAAAATTCGGTTATCCTTGCCATGGTGAAGGGATAGGTGTAGTAGAAATCACCTTTTCGGCCATCAATCTTACAGCACTTCTTCCACAACTGGGACATTCCACCTCTAAATACTGTGAAGATGATACATCTACCTCAGATAATATCCCTTGTTTGCAGTGCCAACACTCACAAATCACCCTGCATACTGGTTCGTTGCAGTCAAGAATCTTGACGTGCTGAAAATTTTGGGATTCGCTGTCTTGTTTCCTGGGTTTCGGGAATTTTTTGATTTCTTGAACTTCCATCATTTCACCGTCTAACTGCAAGTATGTATAGAGCTTACTTGATGCTTCCTTATCTTTCAACTATGCACTAACAATCTGGTAATTGGGAATTGGGGATTAGTAAAAATTTATAGCTTTGGCTACATTATCAAGGAGTTTTTTGTTTTTGCTCTTATCTTCCTAATTTATTCGGAATTCCTTGACAACCACCGGGAATTGTCTGTCTGGTTTTTTCTCCACACCAAGCACAGCAATAGTAACGGCTAGATTCAGACATTCTTTGAGCGTTGGTGAAGTTGGCATTTTCAACGACTGCACCGGTATGTTCTCCTGTTTCATAGTTTGGTGGTTCGGTACGGCTGCGAGGAGATGCCTGTTCTAGTAAACCATAAAATAGGCGAATTCCGTTTAAGTCAGTATTGCTAAGATTGGCATCATATAATATTGTTCGGGACAGATTAGCTTTTACTAAATCGCAACTACTAAGATTAGCACGGATGAGATTGGCTTCACTTAAATCTGTCCAACGTAAATCGTTATCAGCCAGATCTGCACCTGCTAACATCACACCTAAATCAATGACGCGGACTCCTTCTAAACGATCTTCGGCATAACCACCACTACCATCTAGAATAGCTCTTCCGAGACGGCGATCGCGTTGGAGGGGAGAGAGTAATTTAGAACGGGAGAGAAACCGCAGAATTTTGGCTTTACCACTGCCATCTACACTACTAAATATAGCGGCGGTGCGTCCTTCTGCGATCGCTCTTTCTTGCGGCCAATCTTCTAATAATCCTTCTTCATCTAATACTAAGTCGGAAACTCCTTGAAAGTAAGAATCTATGGTTTGTTGTTGGGTAATAATATTTTGCTGTACAGTGAGCAGGTTTTGTTGAATAGTTAAGTCTTTGGAAATTACATATTGTCGCCAAGCTACATAAACGGCGATAATGGCAATGGCAATTTGTCCTAATGCGCCAAACCATTCTGCTAAAGTACCAGAAGCATCCCAGTTAATTCTCCTTCCCCAACGCAGTAAACCATTACCCAAGTTAGTAAATCTGAATAAGCCAATTATTGCTACTATTACTCCTATTAAGCCAACAAATACATTTCTATCTTGGGGTGAAAACCACTCTTGGATAACATCTTTTAACCAAGGGAAAATTATCAGCAGTGATAATACCAAGGTGACTAAAGTTCCCAAAATACCCAGAAATGAGTTATTAATAATAATACTAATGACAGTGATAGCGATCGCTAAACTAGTGAATAATAAAATTCTTGGGGTAATAGTAGCTTGCAGACTGGAATTGCGCTGGAGAAGAAGAGCAGTTCCGGTGATAATATTTGTTTTCAGGGAAAATTGTCCAGATATTTGTTTTTTTCCTAATCCTTCTGTTAATAACGAGTGATCACTATCATCAATTTTCAATTCATCTTCCTGATTTATTTCTGAGTCAGATGAGTTAGATTCAATAGTCATAGTTTTTATTTTTCTCCCATTGGGTAACAATAAACTTAAACGTTGTCAAAACATTTATACTGACAATATAATATACTGCTGATCCTTGGCAAATAAGTTAGTCCGTAGGGTGCGTTAGTGCCAACGTAACGCACCATTCATCGAGATTAGAGTGCGTTATGGCTATACCTAACGAACCCTACAAATACTTAGAGGTTTCAAAATTCAAATACTATTGCTATATAATATACTCCTAACAGTTACTAGTAGTCTGTCAAGAACTAATTGACGGGTTCAGTCGTTGTCATTTTGATTCTTCCTTCTTCCTTCTTCCTTCTTCCTTCTTCCTTCGTGTCCTTCGTGCCTTCGTGGTTCGTTTCTT
>JAKOGY010000352.1 GCA_028658405.1 Dolichospermum sp. ST_sed8
AATTTAGTGAACTATGTTGAAAAAATCATTCGAGAATTTGGAAAAGAATATAAAATTAATTTTGCTTAGGTACTTAGTTAATGATTGCTTGGTTTGGGATGCACAGATGTATAAAATCTATGGAGTCAAAACATCAAAATTTGTGGGTGCGGTTGAAGCTTGGGAAAGGAGCTTACATCCAGATGATGCCACAAATACTAAGGCAGTTTTACAGCAAGCTATTAGGGAGGAAAAAGATTTTGATCCTGAATTTAGAATAGTCTGGCTAGATGGTACAGTCCGGCTCATTCAAGCTTACGCCATCATTCAGAGAAATTCCCAAGGGCAAGCAGAACGGATGATTGGGGTTAATCTTGATATTACAGAACGCAAACAAGCAGAACAAAAAATTAAGCAACAAGCTGAAAGAGAATATTTGTTAAATCAAACTACCAAACGCATTCGTGAATCTCTTGATTTGTCAACTATTTTTAATACTGCTACTCAAGAAATCCGGCAAGTTATTAATGCAGATCGAGTAGGTATTTTTAAATTCGATCCTGACAGTAATTTTAACGATGGTGAATTTGTCGCTGAATCTGTAATTACTGGTTTTAAATCTGTCATAGAGACAAAAATTCATGATCACTGTTTTGGTGACGAATATGCTGCTTACTATCAGCAAGGGAGAATTCAAGCAGTAAGTGATATTGATAATGCCGGATTCCTAGATTGTCATCGTGATGTTTTGGCACAATTTCAGATTCGGGCTAATTTAGTAGTTCCATTAATTCATGAACAAGATTTGTGGGGTTTATTGTGTGTTCATCAATGTTCTCAAACCCGTCATTGGCAAGAGTTTGAAGTTGAACTTATCCAACAATTAGCTAATCAATTAGCGATCGCTATTCAACAATCTAATTTATATGAACAAGTCCGGTCAGACCTGATTATTAGAAAGCAAACTGAAAATGAACTTTCCCTACAACTACAACGGCTAAAAATTACTCAGGAGATTACCCAAGAAATTCGCTCTAAACTGAATTTAAACAGTATTTTAGCCACGGTCACCAAAAAAATTAGCGCATTAATGCAGGTTGATCGGGTGATTATCTTTCGTTTGTTTCCTGATGGTAAAAGTAAAATTGTGGAAGAAGTTGTTGTTAACGGTTATGTGGCTTTAAAGGATCTTTATTGGGAAGATGAAACATGGTCAGAAGAGATTTTAAACCACTATTGGCAGGGTAAACCCCGGATTGTTCCTGATGTCATGAACGATATCTGGACAGATTGCTTAAGAGAATATTCTTTGGAAGGACAAATTCAGTCGAAAATTGTCGCTCCCATATTACAGGATTTAGGAGAAAATGAGACTGGGCGCTGGGTAAATTCTCATAATAAGCTGTGGGGCCTGCTAGTTGTCCATGCTTGTAGGACAAAACGCATCTGGGAAGATGCTGAAGCCCAATTATTACAACAAGTAGCCAATCAATTAGCGATCGCTATTCAACAATCGGATCTATTTTACCAACTAAAAACCTCCCTAGCCAAAGAAAAAGAACTCAGCGAAATGCGATCGCGTTTCATTTCGATGGCATCCCATGAATTTCGCACACCTTTAGCCATTATTTCCTCATCTACAAGCATTTTACAAAATTTTAGCGATCGCCTGACTCCAGAAAAAAAACAAGGACACCTAAACACTATCCAAAAAGCCATCAAGCATACAGTCCAGCTTCTCGATGATGTCCTGATGATCAATCGGGCTGAAGCTGATAAGATGGAATTTAAACCAGAAATATTAGATATCATTGCCTTCTGTAATGGTCTAAAACAAGAAATACAATCTACAACTGACAAACATATAATCGAGTTTACTGTTAATTCCCAAAATCCAATATTAGATAATAGTTTGGTTGTCCAATTTGATCCCAAAAATATCCGCCAAATTCTTACCAATCTCCTCACTAATGCCATAAAATACTCCCCTGAAAATAGTTTAATTGATTTTAGTTTGACAAAAGAAAATGAACAACTAATTTTTAAAATTAAAGATGCTGGGATTGGCATTCCTGAAGCAGATAAAGTATATTTGTTTGACTCTTTTCATCGGGCTTCTAATGTTGGTAATATCTCTGGTACAGGTTTAGGTTTGGCAATAGTTAAAAAATGCGTTGATCTGCATCAAGGAGAAATTACTGTAGATAGTGAAGTAAATCAGGGAACAACATTTACTGTGAAAATACCCCTATGTTAAATTACAGCACTTCCCGATGTTATGAAGTACAAGAACCCCACCCCCAACCCCCTCCCCGCAAGCGATGAGGGGACTAAGATGTACCTCATAAGAGCAGAAACCGCTGTAAGTAGGTTGACACTCTGCGCTCTAAAGAGATGCAGATTCTATAGAGAGTTTCAGTCTATATCCCTCAGTTATCCCAGTTTCAGGCAGGGTTCCTTGATATTGGGTTCCTGCCCTGATTTCGTTGGCCCCAAAAGGGCGAAATCATATCTGACAGGCGTATACTTTCCAAGAGTCCCCCGGTAGGTTTTTATGTCTTGTACTGACAACTCAATCATACCATAATATTGAAGGCGAATAAATTCGGCATTTGTCGGTTTTCCCCTTCGGTCTGAAGACGCGAAGCTCCCAACCTTCCCGTGTTCCTCTGGTGGGCAATACTCACCAAAACCCCTATCCGGTGGGCAATGCCCACCCTACGTATATTCCAAAAATCAAAGATTAGTCCTGTAGCTGTTTACAGGGAATACTTACTGTAAATGTTGTTCCCTTTCCTACTCGACTTTTAAACTTAATTTCACCTTGGAGCAAATCTAGATATTTTTTAACTATAGATAATCCTAAACCCGTACCAGAAATATTACTAATATTAGATCCACGATGAAAAGAATCAAATAAATTAGCTTGATCTGCTTCAGGAATACCAATACCACTATCACTAATTTCAAAGATTAGTTGATTATTTTCTTTATACAAAATAAATTTAACTACATTGTGATCAGGAGAATATTTAATAGCATTACTTAAAATGTTCATAAGAACTTGTTGTAATCGTTTTTTATCTAACTGAACCATGAAAGAATTATCTATAATTTCTTCGTCTGAATACCATAAAAAATCAATTCTATATTGTGGATTACTAATTTCTATTTGTTCTTTAAGATCACCACAAAAGACGATAATATCTAATGATTCTAAACGTAATTCTATATTTTCAGGTTCAGACCAGCTAATCATTAAAACATCATCAAGGATTTCGGTTATATGCTGGATACTATTTTGAATGGTTTGTAAGTGTTTATTTTTTTTATCTTCTGTCAAGCGATTGCTAAATTTTTCCAAAATAGCCGATGATGAAGAAATAATGGTTAAAGGAGTCCGAAACTCATGAGATACCATAGTAATAAAGCGCGATTTTAATAGGTTTAATTCCTTTTCTTTTACTAAAGATTCTTTTAATTCAGCAGATTTATTTTCTAATTCTTTCGTCGTTTTTATTAGTTCCTGATTCTGAATTTCTAAGGTTTTACTTAACTGTCGCAAATGCAAATGTGTGCGGACACGAGCCAGCAATTCTTCCTTTTGAAATGGTTTAGTTATATAATCTACAGCGCCTAAACTTAAACCTTTAATTTTATCACCATTTTCAATCAAAGCCGTCATAAAAATTATTGGAATTGACTGAGTAAAAGGATCTGCTTGTAGTTGCTGACAGATTTCAAAGCCACTGATTTCAGGCAATATAATATCCAGTAAAATCAGATCAGGAATAGTTGAATTTACTTTCTCAATGACATTTAACCCCTCTACCTCTGTTAGCACGTTGTAACCTGCTGCTATCAAGATATGGGCAATAATTTTTAAATTAGTGAGATTGTCCTCAATTACTAAAATAGTGGCTTGATTTTGCATACTAGGTATTGAAGAACCATTGTGAATATGATAGCAGTTACGCATTGACAAAAAATATCATCTGTAAATGCTAGATAATGATAATACAAAATATAGGACTAACATTTGATTTTTGGAATACACGTAGGGTGGGCATTGCCCACCGGATATTTGATTTCTGGAATACACGTAGGGTAGGCATTGCCCACCGGATATTTGATTTCTGGAATACACGTAGGGTAGGCATTGCCCACCGGATATTTGATTTCTGGAATACACGTAGGGTAGGCATTGCCCACCGGATATTTGATTTCTGGAATACACGTAGGGTAGGCATTGCCCACCGGATATTTGATTTCTGGAATACACGTAGGGTAGGCATTGCCCACCGGATATTTGATTTCTGGAA
>JAKOGY010000353.1 GCA_028658405.1 Dolichospermum sp. ST_sed8
TTTTTGAAGCATAAAATGGACATCGGCTTTGTGAAGCATAAAGTGAGCCAAAAGCTTATTTTATGCTTCAAGTCACATATCGCTCCATTAGCATCAGTAAATACGCTGTTGATAAGATTTTGTAAAGTGGTTGCGGTGCTGTTTGCTGCACGGCTAAAGTTAGTTGGGGCGTTTATAGCAAGCCCAGTTTGAGTCAATAGGTCAATTCTATCAGTGCCAAAAGCAAAATCGGTAATGCGATCGCTGTTAGAAACCAGAGATTGTCCAAATTGGAAAACAAAAGTATCAATTCCCACACCACCTGTAAGAGTATCTTTACCGCCTAATCCTGCGAGAGTATCGTTACCACCATAACCGTAGAGCGCATTATTATTTGCATCTCCTTTGAGGTCATCTCCTGCGATATTGGAGCCTTGGACATTTTCAATTTGGGAGAGAGTATCTATGCCGTCCTCACCGTCGTTAGCGATACCTGTTGTTAGATTAACGATGACCGATTCGGGAGCATTGTAATAGTAAGCTGTATCAGTTCCGTTGCCTCCAATTAAAGTATCGTTGCCAATACTGCCATTGAGAGTATCGTCGCCAATACTGCCATTGAGGGTGTTATTGAAATTATTGCCTGTCAAGTTATTGTTAAGACTATTGCCCGCACCATTAATGTCGGCATTGCCTAATAAAGTCAGGTTTTCGAGGTTGTTGCCAAGGGTATAACTTAGATAGGTTTTAACAATATCTGTTCCTTCGTTGGCATTTTCAATAACCACATCACCTGCACTACTTAAAGTATAAGTATCATTGCCTAAGCCACCTTGCGCGGTATCGTTACCCGCTCCGCCGTCGAGAACATCATTACCCGCTCCGCCGTCGAGAACATCATTGCCAGCACCACCACTAAGGTTATTGTTGCCATTGTTCCCTAACAGGGTGTTGTTGAGTTCGTTGCCTTTTGCGTTAAAGTTACTACCGCCTAAAAGGGTTAGGTTTTCGAGATTATTGCCGAGGGTATAAGTGATATAACTGCGAACAGTATCGGTTCCTTCGTTGACATCTTCTGTGACAATATCGCCTGTACTATCAACGGTATAGGTATCGTTGCCTTTTCCACCCTGTAAGTTGTCGCTACCTGCTTTGCCGTCGAGTTTATCATTTCCTGCTAGTCCGATGATGATGTCATTGTTGGGAGTGCCAATTAAGTTATCGTCGTTAGGCGTACCATTAATGATATTAGAACCATAAATCTCGATCTTCTGCCAAGCTACCCATGATGGTGATGCAACAGTTTTGATTTGAACATAGCGGCCAATCGTCATGTTACTGAAATCATCACGTAGCCATTGTCCTGCCGTCGTAAAACCTTGAATCGTTTCGGACAAAACTCCATTACCAGACCAAGCAATGGGTTGGCTAGAAAACCAAATTTCATGAGTTGTATCGCCTTCTGGTAATTGATCTATTAAAAGCTGAATGGTATTGAGGGCATATTCCTTACCAAGATCGACTTCAATCCATTGTATTGGAACATCTCCAGAGTTCCAATGTGTTTGCCAAGAATCATCAAAGGATGTTTCAGACCCCTCGTAGTAAATAGGCTCTTCAGTATAAATACTACTAGCGGTGTAATTGGCAATAGGTAAATTCTGAGAAATCAATGATCCAGTACAAGTGTCATTGTCAACAATAGTTAGTATTGCGTTATTTTGTGTTCCGATCATTGCTCCATTAGTCGGATCTACTAACGCTAGGTTAATGGTTTCAGAGGTTTCTATTAGGTTATCATCTGTAATCGGAATAGTAACAGTTTTACTAGTTTCACCATCGGTAAAATCAACCGTAATAGGAATGTTATTGTAATCATTTGGTACCCATGCTGTGCCATCGCTTAGGTCAATTGTTGCGCTAACTGCTCCTGTACTTCCTCCTGTGCGAGTGAGGGTTACTTGAGTAACAGGAATTCCGTTTTCGTTAACGCTAAATTGAGAATTGCTAAAACTAATTACACCACTACCATTGGCCATTTCAATCGCCGTTTCCCGCCCATTAACCACGATCGCAGCATGATCATTTTCCGTTTTAATCCGACTCAACTCAGCCGCACTTAAATTCACTCCTCGCACGATCGCCGAAAATAACTCTCCCTCATCTCCTGCTGTATCTTTTGTGTTAACCTGAGCATCTACAAAATGCCCAAACTCCTCCAAAATCACCGCTTCCAAAGACTGCTGACTCGCCGCACTGATAAACGAATCCGACAAATAAATCTTATTCGTGCTAATTGCATAAGCACCATTCGCAGTTCCCAAAACACTATTACTTACTACTTCAATTTGGGGAAACTGACTAAAACTTCCATTTTGCCATTGCGATTTAAACTTTACCGCCGTTGTCAAATCATAACTTGAACCAAAAACCGTATCAAAAAGACTCCAGAAATTGCCCAGATTAGCAAAATTTGTTAGTTGGGCATAAACAGACGCGAGACTCGGAACAAAAAAGCTAATCATAATAAGTCACATTTAAAAAAGTTTAGACTGTCACATTGTAAAACTTAATCAACTATTTTGCATTTGCAACCCAAAAATTTGAATGCCTCTCCACCATTTATGGGCAAGTTAGTAAATCACGAAATCGGTCTTTTGCAACATTTGTTTACAACGTGTCCCAAATTGCAGCTATCCCGGCTGTCCCCCAAATAGCGATCGCAAACCAAACCACTACCACAAGCGATCGCCCCCCACATTTTATAGTTCCGCATCTTTGACACCTAATACCAGTAACTTGATTTCAAAGAGCGATAGCGAAGCGCGACCTAGGAATCGCCGCATTTTCCCCCAAGAACCATAAGTATTAGCCTTGACTTTATCTAACTCAGATTGTTTAGCTAAATATCCCTCAGTATTATTGTTGCCACGAATATAGCGCAGTTCAAATACCTTAAATTGATCAATAGCTCTTGCTCCTACAACTTGAGCTATTTGGAAATCAGTTTTACCTTCATCGAATTTTACCAGAGCTACTGCCACTTTTTCTCTAGTCATATCTGCAAGTTGCGCTCTAGCTCGTTGTAATTCCGCTACTTTAATTTGGAGATCCGAGATGGCGATAGCGAAGCGCGGGAGATAATACTCCCCCTCGACCTAACTTTACCCCTAAATCACTTATTTTCCCAGTTGGTTTAAATTTCGCTTTCTTCTAGCGTCTCTCTTTTGCTGTGCTTTATTTAGTTTCTCAAGTTGTTTAAATCCAGGAGAAGTAGTAAAATTTAAAGATATGGGGTTCTCTGTATCAGTCGCTTTTATAGTTTTAGGAGAGATATCTGTGATATCCTCTAAACCAAATTTGACAAGCACTTCATCATAATCTCCTATCACATCCTCATCAACACACCCTGCTTGAAAAGCTCGCTCAATTAAAGGTAAACATTCTATTGCATTCATATCAGAAAGCACCCAGATAATATGACCGTTAAACTCAGGATCATTTTCTCTAAAAGATTCTAAATGTTGAGATAAAGAAGTAACACAATGCTGGTAATGCTCTGGATAGACAGAGGCAATGGTTTTAATAGTTAACATAGCTGTAATTCGGGGAAATTGCCCATGAGAATCATTAGCGATATAAGTAGAAAGTGCCGGAATTACAGGTAAACCAATCAGGCTTAAAACATTTTTTAATTCTTCATCCAAAATGGACAATACTTCATTATTAAAATCAAAATCATCAAGTTTGGATAATAAGCTAATTAACGGCTCAATTGCTGCTTCTACTCGGAATTTTCCTAATATACGTATTGCATGAATTGGTGCATATTCAAATAAACCACTTTCATCAGATAAAAGCGTGTCATGATCTATATTGTAAAAATCTTCATCAGTTGCTAAACTGATCAACTCAGGAATATGTTCAGTAGTAATACCTAATTTCTCATAATTAGGCCATTTATCTGGTGATAATTTCTCTGTCCCTTCTTGATAATTAAACAATTGAGCAACAGTCTCGGAATAACTATTTTGTGACATACAAATCAAAGTTGAATTTTAATACTGTTTGCATAGATTTATTAATTTGATTCTAACGCAAAACAACAACTATTGAACCAATGTTGAAACCTATATCCCACATTCCGCACTTCATTTTGTAGTACAGACACAAGTGTAATAAGTAACAGAAATAGCTTAAACATAAACACATAACTAAGTTGGCAATAAATACAGCGGTTTCCGCTCTTATGAGGTACAAAGTTGAATCATGAAACTCTTGTAGTGCGGGCATCTTGCCCGCTAATGGTGTACCTCATAA
>JAKOGY010000354.1 GCA_028658405.1 Dolichospermum sp. ST_sed8
GGTTTCCCGTCGCAGGCGACTGGCATCCCCACGCTCCGGTATAGTGAGACGTGGGGCTTGGTGCTGATTAAGCTAAACACCTCAATGTGATTAAAGCCGCTATGCAAAGTACAGAAACAAATCTACAATTGCGCTTATGGACTGTGGAAGAATATCACCGTATGGCTGAAGCGGGTATTTTTGCACCAGATGAACGGGTAGAATTGTTAGAAGGAAAGATACTTTGTAAAAGTGCAAAATCAACAGCGCACCGCTCTACAACAGGAAGAATAGACTATTTACTCAAAAAAAGATTGGAAAAGATGGCTTTAATATGTGTTCAAGACCCAGTAAAATTAAATAATAGGTCTGAACCAGAACCGGATATTTCGGTTGTAAAAATTAATCCTTTGGACTATGCAGATCATCATCCTACACCATCGGAAGTTTATTTAATTATTGAAGTTGCAGATAGTAGTTTGAAATTAGATTGTGAAACTAAAGCTAAAGCTTATTCTTTAGCAGGAATTAAAGATTATTGGGTATTAGATGTGGTGAAACGTGAGTTATACATTTTTAGAAAACCGACGCAAACAGGTTATGAGAGTCAGGTAATTGTGGGAGAAAATAAGACGGTTTCCCCTTTAGAGTTTCCAGATTTGCAAATTCGTTTATCTGAGATGTTACCATTGATGTAATCAGATCCTAATTGGATGATGTAATCAGATCCTAATTGTAGGGTGGGCAATGCCCACCGTCCGTATATTTTAAAAATCAAATAGAAATTCTATAAACTATAATTATGAGTCAACAAGTTTCTAAAGCTTTATTTCAAAAAAAGGCGTTAAAAAATGCTTTGGGTAATTTTAAATTTCCTTCAGATTTAGAAACACGTCATCAAATTATTAAAAGATGGGTTGAGGCTTTAAATTCAGGTACTCTGGATCAGGTAAAAGAGGTTTCTTTACATGGTGATTTTCTCAAAGATGTATTTCAAAATGTTTTAGATTATTGTTCTATTATTGAAGGTGCTGGTAAAGTTTGGGAAATTCACGCAGAACAAACAATTGCTGATGGTGGTGGTTCTGCTGATGCGGCGTTGGGCTTTTTTACCGCTACAGAAAATAACAAAGGTAAGGTAAAATTACAGGGTAAAGTTGTTGCACCAATTGAGTTAAAAGGGACAAAAGATAATTTAGATAGACCCGCATCAGGGAGAAAAGAATCCGCAGTTGATCAAGGTTGGCGTTATGCGAATTATACTCCTAATTGTCATTGGATTATTATTTCCAATTATCGAGAACTACGATTATATCATACTAATAAAACTCCAGCTTATTATGAACAATTTTTATTAGTTGATTTAGCTGATTTAGACGAATTTAAAAAGTTCTATTTTCTGCTTTGTCGGCAAAGTTTTTTACCTCTTAAAGATGTATCTACAATTGATAGGTTGTTAAAGACTTCCGAGGAAGCACAAGAAGAAATTACTAAAAAACTGTATGAAGAATATCAGCAAGTTAGATTAAATATAGTTAGAGATTTTCGATTTCGCTTTTCTGCTTTATTAGATATTCCTAATTGTGATCAGGTATTAATTGAAAAAGCACAAAAGACTTTAGACAGAATTTTATTTATTGCTTTTTGTGAGGATAGAGAACTATTACCAGAACAAACAATTAGTAAAGCCCATGATAGCAAAGATGCTTATAACCCTAAACCAATTTGGGAGAATTATCAAGCCGTTTTTCGTTGGGTTGACAAAGGTAATGAAGATCCACCAATTCCTGGTTACAATGGTGGTTTATTTCAATATGATCCAATTTTAGATGAACAATTAAATATTCCCGATTCTTTATGTACACAACTTAAAAATCTGACTCGCTTTGATTTTGATTCAGAAGTTTCTGTAGATATTTTAGGACGAATTTTTGAACAATCAATTACAGATTTAGAAGAATTAAAAGCTGATGTGGCTAAACAGGAATTTGATAAAAAACAAGGTAAGCGGAAAAAGTTAGGAGTATTTTACACTCCTGCTTATATTACTCAATATATTGTCGAAGTTGCAATTGGTGGATATTTACAAAAGCGCGAAGATGAATTAAGAGAACGTTTTCAATTAGAAAAATTTGCAGATACAGCAGAACACCAAAAACGGGAAATTGAATTTTGGTTAACTTATCGAGATGAGATATTAGTAAAAACGCGAGTTATTGACCCTGCTTGCGGTTCTGGTGCGTTTTTAATTGCGGCTTTTGATTATTTTGCAAGTCAGTATCAACGGGTTAATGATAATTTGCGATTTCTGAAATATCAAAATAAGGAAAAATCTGATGTAGAGACGTTCCATGGAACGTCTCTACAATCTTTACCAAATATGTCTATTGAATTAGACAAAACTATTCTTAGTAATAATCTATTTGGGGTGGATTTATCTCCAGAGTCGGTAGAAATTACTAAGTTATCTTTGTGGTTAAAAACTGCAACTCAAGAAAAAACATTAACTTACTTGGATGATAATATCAAAGTTGGTAATTCTATAGTTGCTGATTTACAATTTACAGATTTACCTTTTATTTGGGAAAGTGAATTTTCCCAAGTGTTTGCTGGAGGTGGTTTTGATGTGGTAATTGGAAATCCTCCTTATATTCGTCAGGAATTGTTATCACCATTTAAGCCTTATTTACAGGAAAATTATCAAACTTATGATGGTGTTGCGGATATTTATATTTATTTCTATGAAAAGGGTTTAAATCTTCTCAAACCAGAAGGGATTCTCGCTTATATTGTGACTAATAAATGGTTGCGTTCTGGTTATGGTGAACCTTTGCGTCGGTTCTTTTCTCAGTCAAGTGTGTTTGAACAAATTATTGATTTTGGACACGCACCAATTTTTGAGGACGCTGATACTTTTCCCTGTATTATCGCAGCGAGGAAAATCACCCCACCCCAACCCTCCAATATCAAAAGTTTATCCTCATCTTCCCCCCGTAGCGGGGGGACTGAGGGGGGTGCGAGGAGGAAGGAAGAGGAGGTTTTAGTTTGTGTTGTTCCTCGTGAGGAGTTACCGCAAATTAACCTCACTCAATATGTGCAAGAAAACAGTTACGATATTCCTTGGTCACGTTTTACTGCTAATGCTTGGAGTTTAGAACCTCCTGCTGTTGATGATTTAATGCGGAAAATTCAACAAGTAGGAATCCCGTTAAAGGAGTTTGCTGGGATTAAACCTTGTTATGGAATCAAGACAGGTTTTAATGAGGCATTTTTAATAGACGAAGCAACTAAGAATAAATTAATTCAAGCTGATTCAAAATGTGCAGAAATAATCAAACCTTATTTAAGAGGTCAGGATATAAAAAGATGGTGTCCTGCTTGGGAAAATTTATGGATGATTTTTACTCGTCGTGGAATTGATATTGATGCTTATCCTGCTATTAAAAATTATCTCAGTCAGTATCAAAAGCAATTAGAACCTCGTCCTAAAAATTGGAATACAAACAAAGACGGTAATTGGGAAGGACGCAAACATGGTACTTATAAATGGTATGAAATTCAGGATAGCGTTGATTATTGGCAATTGTTTGAACAACCAAAAATTATTTATCAAGTAATTCAAACTTTTCCACTTTATGCCCTTGATAACTCTGGATTATTTGGCAATGATAAAACTTTTATTCTTCCCACTCAAGATTTATTTATTTTAGGTTTACTTAATTCACCGCTAATTTGGTGGTATAGTCAGCGTGTTTTTACAAAAATGCTTTCTGACGCTATCAGTCCAATGGGATATTTATTTGAAACTCTACCAATTGCACAACCCACCCCAGAAATTCGTGCAGAAGTAGAAGCAATAGCCACTCGTTTAATTGAAATTACCAAACTCAATGGACAAGTTTATAAAGAAGTATTAGACTGGTTGCAAATAGAATATAAAATTGATAGATTGGGACAAAAATTAGAAGATTTTGCTGCTTTAGAATTTTCTGACTTTGTAGAAGAAGTTAGAAAAAGAATGCCAAAACCAAAGACTGCAAAAAAAGCATCAGACCCTTTAAGTATACCAGCTTTTACAGCTTTGCGTCAAGCACATAATGAATATGTTCCAGAAATACAAAGTCGGAAAAACGAAGCTTTACAATTAGAACAGCGACTTTCTGATTTAGTTAACCAAGCTTATCAACTCACACCGAAAGAAATTGATTTAATGTGGAAAACAGCACCACCAAGAATGCCTATTTCTAGAGTTGAATAATTGTCTGAATCAGGATTTTCAGGATTTAAGGATTTTCAGGATTCAGTGATTAAAT
>JAKOGY010000355.1 GCA_028658405.1 Dolichospermum sp. ST_sed8
CCAATTTTGGATTTGCGATTTTGGATTTTGGATTGACTCCACCCTCAAGTGTGGAGCTTGAGAATTTTAGATTGGCGTTAGCGAAGCGTACGCAGCGCAGCGAGTATTTTGGATTAATTCCGTCCTGAAGAGGCGGGGAACTTGTACCGAAAATTCTAGGGTCCAAAATCTAAAATCCAAAATCTAAAATTTTTCGGTCATATTACCAAGTTTAAAAATTTACCAGAAAAATTGAAGTCTTCGCTGTAATATTTATTACGCTTCCTTTGCTATTTACGTAATTCAATCCTGATATTTAATAACCCAGAAAAAGAAGGTAGCGGTTTACCGACCCATTAATATAGCCTTTATCATTTTTCCTGCTGTCTGTTCTCCCCCTTTATAAATAAGTTTAAGAATCAAATGGGTGCAAAATGTGGGATAAAATCTATATTCAGCCAGGAAAATGGAAATAGACATTTTCTTGAATATCAAATTTAGATTACAGATTCGTCATACTTCTTAATAAACCAACAGCGTAAACGCAAAACGTTCTAATCTAAAAATTGACAGAATTAATCTACTGGGTTTTCTAGGCGTAACATTCATAAATACGCAAAAATGTCAAGCCTTAAAATAACCCAGGCTTAAGACAGAAACAATTAGGAGTCTTAAAAATCCCATGAGTGTTAAGGCAAGCGGTGGAAGCTCAGTTGCGCGTCCGCAACTATATCAAACCTTACCTGTAGCCACCATTTCCCAAGCGGAACAACAAGACCGCTTTTTAGGAAGAGGTGAACTCAGTGAACTTGGCAGTTATTTTGCCTCTGGTGCAAAGCGTTTAGAAATTGCCAAGATTCTGACAGAAAGTTCCGAGATTATCGTCTCTCGTGCAGCTAATCGGATTTTCACTGGTGGTTCACCAATGGCTTTCTTAGAAAAGCCCCAAGAGCGAGAACTAGCAATGGCTGGCGCTGGTGTTAGTGTCAAAGAAGGTATGGCACTAGGAACAGTCACCTACGTTGAAAGTCGTGGTGGTTTCTTTGAAAACCTGCGTTCTATTTTCAATACTTCTGCTGGTGGACCTACACCTCCCGGCTTTAGACCCATTAACGTCGCTCGTTATGGTCCTAGCAACATGGCTAAGAGCTTACGGGACTTGTCCTGGTTCTTACGCTATGCTACCTATGCCATTGTCGCTGGCGACCCCAACATCATCTCTGTGAATACCAGAGGTTTACGGGAAATTATTGAAAATGCCTGTTCTGGTGAAGCAACCATTGTCGCTTTACAGGAAATCAAAGCAGCCTCCCTGTCTTATTTCCGTAAAGATGCCGCAGCCACAGAAATTGTGACTCAGTATATGGATGTGTTGCTAACAGAATTTAAAGCACCCACACCTTCAACTAAAGTTCGTCAACGTCCTTCTGGTGACCAACAAGGGTTACAACTGCCGCAAATTTATGCTATTGCCGCAGAACGTCGTCCCAAGTACGCTATGAAGCCAGGTTTGTCTTCTAGCGAAAAAACAGAAGTAATCAAAGCGGCTTACAGACAAGTATTTGAGCGCGACATTACCCGTGCTTATAGCTTGTCAATCTCTGACTTGGAATCCAAAGTCAAAAATTGCGAAATCTCCATGAGGGAGTTTATTCGTCGTCTTGCTAAATCTTCCCTTTACCAAAAACAGTTTTACCAACCTTTTATTAACAGTCGGGTAATTGAATTGGCTTTCCGTCATATTTTAGGACGGGGGCCAAGTAGCCGAGAAGAAGTGCAAAAATACTTCTCCATTGTTTCTCTCAAAGGTTTGGCTGGTTTAGTTGATGCTTTGGTAGATTCCACCGAATACAGCGATTACTTTGGTGAAGAAACCGTTCCCTACATTCGTGGTTTAGGACAAGAAGCTCAAGAATGTCGCAACTGGGGACAACAGCAAGACCTGTTTAAATACAGTGCGCCTTTCCGGAAAGTTCCTCAGTTTATTACCACCTTTGCGGCTTACGAACAGCCATTACCTGACCAACATCCCTATGGTTCTGGTAATGACCCCTTGGAAATCCAATTTGGAGCGATTTTCCCGAAAGAAACCCGCAACCCCAGCAGCAGCCCTGCACCTTTTGGTAAGGATACCCGCCGGATCTTGATTCACCAAGGACCTGGTATCAATAACCAACTCAGCAATCCTAGAGCGCGGAGTGTCGCTCCTGGAACTTTGGGTGCTAAGGTGTTCAAGTTAGACCAGTTACCTGGAACTATTGGCAAAAAAGCTGCTAAAGGTGTAAGTGTCAAGTTCTCGGAAAGCTCCACCCAAGCGGTAATTAAGGCTATTTACCTGCAAGTTTTTGGTCGTGATGTTTACGAAGGTCAACGTCTAAAAGTTGCAGAAATCAAGCTGGAAAACGGCGATATCACTGTCCGCGAGTTTGTGCGGATTTTGGCGAAGTCGGATTTATTCCGCAAGATGTATTGGACTTCTTTGTATGTCTGTAAAGCGATTGAATATATTCACCGTCGCTTGTTAGGTCGTCCTACTTACGGTCGTCAAGAGAACAACAAGTATTTTGACATCGCTGCTAAGAAGGGCTTTTATGCGATAGTTGATGCCATTATTGACAGTGAAGAATACAGCCAAGCATTTAATGAAGATACAGTTCCTTACGAACGCTATCTAACTCCTGCTGGTGTGTCTTTACGTCAATTACGCGTGGGGACTATCCGCGAAGATTTGGCGAATGTTGAGAAACAAGAAACTCCTCGCTTTGTGGAATTGGGTGCAGTCACCGAAATGCGGACTGAACCAGATATTGATTTCCGCATTAACCAAGGTGTTACTAAGCAACGTGAGCAAACCAAGGTCTTTAAACTGACAGCAGTTAAGAATGACAAGGTTGCTGCTAACACTGTAATTAGCGGTGCTTATCGGCAGATTTTCGAGCGGGATATTGCTCCTTACATTTCTAAGAACGAGTTTACAGTTCTAGAAAGTAAGTTGGTGAACGGTGAAATTACTGTTAAGGAATTTATTCAAGGTTTGGGTTACTCTAGCCTTTACCAGAAGGAGTTCTACACACCTTACCCCAATACCAAAGTCATTGAGTTGGGGACTAAGCATTTCTTAGGTCGCGCCCCTATTGACCAAGCAGAAATTCGTAAATACAACCAAATTCTCGCTACTCAAGGTATTCGTGCCTTTATTAGCGAAATGGTAGATAGTGCAGAATATCGTCAAGTTTTTGGTGAAGATACTGTTCCTTATCGTCGTTTCCCCACGTTACCTGCGGCTAACTTCCCCAATACCGAGAAGCTTTACAACCAGCTAACTAAGCAAAATGATGATTTGGTTGTGCCTAGCTTTACCACGGTTAAGCCGCGGATTAAAACTGAGAATACGCCAATTTTAGCTAAGGCGATCGCCGATTTGGCAGCCCAAGCCAAGAAAATGGACAAGACTAAACCCTTGTTTATTGAGTTGGGTCGTTCTTTCAATGATGGTCGTGGTCAGTCTGTAGAAGTTGGTGTTGGTACAAGTCGCCGTAAACCAGCCCGGATTTTCCGCGCTACCACTGGGACAAATTCCCCCGAAACCAATCAGGTAATCAATGCTATCTATGTCCAAGTCATGGACGTATTTAGCGGTCAAGTACCTGCTTATTTCCGCCGTTCTGATTTAGATAGCAAATTGCGTAATGGTGAAATTACCGTGCGTGAGTTTGTCATGGAACTAGCCAGTTCTGATATCTACCGCAAACGGTTCTATACTCCTTATCCCAACACCAAGGTAATAGAATTCCTCTTCCGTCACCTTTTGGGACGCGCACCCGCTACCCAAGGCGAAATCCGTCAGTATAACAAGTTGTTGGCTGATAGCGGTTTAAGAGCGGCTGTAGAAACAATTGTCAACAGTCCTGAGTATGCTCGTTACTTTGGTGAAGACGTAGTACCTTACAAACGCTATCCATCTTTACCAGCAGGTAACTACTTGGGTAGTGTCCAGGCTGAAGCTGACTTAGTGAAACAATCTTGGTCTAGCTTGTCTCCCTCTGTCTTAACAGGTGGTCTTCCCAATAGATAGGTAATTGGTAATTGGTAATTGGTAATTGGTAATAACTTGTGCCTTTTACCTTTTACCACCAGAGGAACACGGGAAGGTTGGGAGCTTCGCGTCTTCAGACCGAAGGGGAAAACCGACAAATGCCGA
>JAKOGY010000356.1 GCA_028658405.1 Dolichospermum sp. ST_sed8
TTTGAAGCATAAAATGGACATCGGCTTTGTGAAGCATAAAGTGAGCCAAAAGCTTATTTTATGCTTCAAGTCACAAATATCAACACTTCCTACCCAATCACTAAAACTTTGAGCGCCTGTTAATGTCCCAACAGCACGGGCTGTAGCTGTGGTATTTCCCGCATTATCAACAGGTGCAACAGCAGTGGCATTTAACGATAAACTGTAGTTAGTGTTACCCTTATATGGATATACCCGCACATAATAAGTACCTGCACTCAACTGACTAGTAATGGATTCAGAGGAATTGTTCCCATTATAAGAACCAGAAATTACACCACCAGAACTATTGAGTAATTGAACATCCGCATCGGCACTCAAGCCTGTTAAACTCAAACCAAAGTTACTTTGTGTTCCCACATTGAAACTATAGTAATCGTTAGTATCAGCTCTTCCTACCCAGTCACTAAAACTCTGAGCGCCTGTTAATGTCCCAACAGCACGGGCTGTAGCTCTGGTATTTCCCGCATTATCAACAGGCGCATTTAATGATGGAAGTTGCTGTAAACCAGGCTCTGTTTTAGGATTTAAAGGATCTTTATCCAGGTAAGTTGAGAAATTACCCAATCCTGGTAAAGAGGAATCAAAAGACTTTTCAGAATTATCAAACATAATGCGCTCCTAAATTATTCAGTCATTTATAAAAATCATTTATGAAAATCTTGATTACATAAGGTGAACCGTGACCGTATCCAGGTTGTGGTCGGCGCTGCTCATCTTGGGTGTACTTCAAGAGTGAAATATTAGTATCACTGAGAATCTAGGATAAACTACTGCTTTTGTGGAGGATATTTTGCCTAAACTGTCACTTTCATTACATAAACATAAAATGATTTATGTTAACTTGAATACAGTAAAAAATACTATTTTATTAAAAAAATTATACTAAATTGTGCAATAATTACGCAAAAAAGACGTAAAAGCCTTGATTTACCTGATGACGACTGATTTTAATTTATAAATCTTAATACTTATTCGTGCTTCTGCGTGAGAAATAAAATGTCAATCACACGCAGGTGGGCTTTATTCGGATAGCATCCAAGAATATTACATACTTTAATATCTCCACATAGCAGACATAGAATCTAAATCAATCCCGTTCATATCACCTGCCATGGTATTTTTAAACAACACCGTAAAAGCACCAGCACCCAACCGATATTGAGGAAACATCCGATAACAAGGAACACTAGTTAACCGAGATTGAAAAGTAGATAAATGCTCAACTTCCACCGCTTTAAAATGCGGAAACCGTTCCAAAAACCATTCACAAACCTGCTCATTTTCTTCAGCAGAATAAGTGCAAGTCATATAAGCCAAATAACCTTGAGGGGCAACAACTTGGGCAGAATTAGCAATAATGCGTTTTTGGCGATTGGCACTTTTATTAATTGAAGTCGCGTGAAAATATCCCGGTGCTTTATCATTTTTAGCTAGTAAAGATTGACCAGTACAAGGGGCATCAACTATCACTAAATTACTCGAAGCTGGCAATAATTCTGCAAAAATACTCGAATCCCTATTTACTACTTCACTGGGTTTAATTTGACAACGTTTTAAATTAGAAATTAACATCCCCAAACGCTTAGGAATGAGGATTAAATAAAGTGCAAATCTTGATGGATGTAATTTAATATTAGGTTAGACGGTCGTTATCAAGAATTGTAAGTTAATAAATCCACGTTCCTTACCAATCACCTCATTAGTAATTAATAAATCAGGTTTTAAAGCCCTCCAAGCAAACACACTTTTACCAACAGGGGCAGCACACATATCAAAAACTACAGATATTGATTCAGGAATTGCCAACAAAATCGAAGCAGAAAATACCGAAGAAAAATCTAAACAATAAAAAGATCCTTGTTCATGCAGAGGATGTTTCCCAAGTTTTTCTCCTAAAGATAAACGGTCTACAAAATGCGGTTGCCAATGTGTTGGCGTTTACATATTAAAAGGCGAAATATCGGGTTTATCTTGACACCAAAGAATACAAGGTGCAAAAGGTTGGGGATGAACTAAAGCATCAATAAACTTTGTTTGTTCATCTACATTTGTAAATAACTGTCGGGTAACTTTAAGCAATAAATTAGAAGGTTTTTCCATATAAATTTCTACAAAATTAAATCAGAAAAGAAACTGTTACACGAGAACAATGCAATCAATATATTTGGCTGCATACTAAAAAAACAATGACCGATATTCAGATGGCGTTTGCAAAGTGCGTCCGGTATGGCTTCTGGCTTTTGGCTAGAGGCCAACCTTGTTTTAATGCTTGTCAAACTCATACCAAATTAGGATTTTAGATTTGGTATTACACCTATGTACCGGAGAGGTCATGATATTTAACAATTTTCAGCAAAAACTGCGCCAAGAAGCACAACATTGGCGAGATGAAGGAATTATTAGTTCTTCTCAGTATGACCAAATCGCCAAGCGTCATCAATTAAATAACCTAGAAGAATCTACCCGTGATGCTTTCGGTGTGATTGCCATTGTCATAGGTGGTTTACTGTTAGGGTTAGGTTTAATGACCCTTGTGGGCGCAAATTGGCAGGGTTGGTCACGGGAAGTTAAGTTTATCTTGTTAATGAGTTTGTTTCTCTCCACAGCCATTACGGGTTTTTTAACCTGGAGAGAACCTACACTGATCACAAATCAAGGTAAAAAATCACAAGAGAGTAAACGGATACTCGGAGAAGCATTGTTAATTCTCAGTGCTTTCATTTTAGGGACAACCCTCATGTTAATGGGGCAAATATTCAATATTAGCGGTTCAGCTTCTGAGTTATTTTTAGCTTGGGGGTTTGGGGTGTTAGTCATGGCTTATAGTCTTTCCCTCAATTCCTTGGGAATTATGGCTATTATCCTCATTCAAATCGGTTATTGGATAGGAATTGGTGATTTCTCGTCTGTGTCTGGGGACGTGACTTGGGCGCGGTTAGCTGTGCGTCATATGCCCATATTATCATGGTTGCTATTTGTTCCCCTAGCTTATATTTGCAGATCCCGGTGGATTTTTGGACTGGGGGTTATGGCATTTATTCTATCTTTGCAATATAACCTCAGACCTTTGCCACTGTTAACAGTTTCTGATGTAGTTTCTTGGATAGCTTCCTTTGCTTTAGCCCTACCACCTGCCTTACTTTGGAGTTATGACGATTTACTTTTTCCCACAGTTAATTATCGGTTATTTCAACCCCTAGCCCGCAATTTAAGCTTGATATGTTTTGGTGTAGTTTTTTATCTTTTGTCCTTCCGTTGGCAATGGGAATCTGTAGATTCTAGTGGCGTTTTATCATTCTTAAATCCCTTTGATCAATCCAGTAATTTATCCAATGTCTTGCCGTCTTTACCAATTATTGATTTAGGAATTCTCAGTGGTTTAGCAGTGTTGCAATGGTTGTTTCTGATTCGTCAAAGCAACAGCCCTCTGCGCCGGGAAGTATTTTTCAGAATCGGCATTATTACTACTTTTTTGGGCTTCATTCTGATTACTCCCTTTTGGCATCAAGCTATCACCCAAATTACTGAACTAGGCATTTTTATTTTCAATGTTTTGTTAGCAATATTAGCCTGGGGATTAGTTCAAGACGGGTTAAAGTTACGCAACAGAACCTCTTTTTGGTGCGGGATGCTATTATTTACTTTGCAAATTATCAGCCGTGTTTTTGAGTATAACACTGATGTACTTTTCCGGGCTTTAGTATTTGGTATTTGTGGTTATTCTCTCATTGCAGCCGGGCTTTGGTTTGAAAGTCGCTTTACTACTTCCAAGATTAGTAATAGCGGCAATAGCGGTGGTAGTGGTGGTGGTAACAGCGGTAACAGCGGTAATAGTGGAGGTAGTGGGAATAGTGGAGGTAGTGGGAATAGCGGGAATAGTGGAAATAGTGGAAATAGTGGAAATAGTGGAAATAGTGGAAATAGTGGAAATAGTGTGAAAACTGGAGGTACTAGTAACAGCGAAAATAGTGGAAATAGTGGACATAATGTGAAAACTGGAGGTACTAGTAACAGCGGAAATAGCGAAAATAGTGTGAAAACTGGAGGTACTAGTAACAGCGGAAATAGTGGAAATAGTGTGAAAACTGGAGGTACTAGTAACAGCGAAAATAGTG
>JAKOGY010000035.1 GCA_028658405.1 Dolichospermum sp. ST_sed8
ACCTGAGAACTGTTTAATCACAAGCGACAGAGCAGAGAACTAGCTATGCCTGACGGCACGCTGGCGCGAACGCATTCGGTGGGTGTCGTGACTCAAATAACGGCTACCCTTAGACTATGCTTGGGGTGGTCTGGTCAGTACAGCTTGTTTGATTTCTCTTACAAGCTCAGTCCCTTTAGGGCTGGGTTACTGACTCCGGTATTGGGCAAATTTTTTAACCGCTTCTTGATTTAGTATATTTGTTTTAGGCAAGTGAACGGTAACACTTTCACCAATATTGGATAAATCAAAACCTGGCAAATTTTCAAAATATGCTTGTAAGTATAACCAATAGGCTATATTCAACTGAGCATCATACACAATCAGAATACATGGCATAGGCTCAAACAGCCATAATTCCAAATCTGAACGCGCTAGACTAAAAGCAACCGGATTCATAACTATGTGAAGCGATTTTTACCTCGTACCTGCCTAGGAGGAATACATAAAAACTAGAGAACTAAGATTAATCAATTGACCTTAATATTATTTTTCGGCTAAACTAAGGTCAACAGACTAATCTTATATCTCCATGCTGGAAATTGCGAAAAAGGATATCTTATCGCGCCTTGAATTTGATAACCCTTGGTGGGAGCAAGGTAAAAAGGGGAAAATTGCTTATGAGAATACCCCTCGACGAAAATATTTTGAGCCTTTTTATCAGAAAATTTTGGATGTGAGTGTTCGTCGAGCGATTGTCTTGATGGGACCCAGGCGCGTCGGTAAGACTGTTATGGTCTATCACAGTGTCCGCGAACTATTGAACTCTGGTATTAATGAAAAGAGGATCTTATATCTCTCCCTTGAAACCCCCATTTATACCGGACTTCCACTAGAAAAAATACTTAGTTACTTTCAAGAGCTATTCAATCATAAACGCGATGCCCAGCTATTTGTATTTTTCGACGAGATCCAATACTTTCGTAATTGGGAAGTACACCTGAAATCTCTAGTTGACTCCTTTGCCGATTACCGTTTTATTGCTACTGGCTCTGCTGCTGCTGCACTACGATTAAAGAGCATAGAATCTGGCGCTGGTCGGTTCAGTGATTATATTCTGCCACCATTAACTTTTGCTGAATATTTGATGTTTATTGGTCGAGAAAATGAGCTGATAACAGCTACATCACCTAAAGAACCTTTTGATATCTATAAATATTCTACCTCCAATATTGAGGCACTCAATGAGGAGTTTGTTAACTACCTTAATTTCGGTGGATACCCAGAAGCGGTTTTTTCAGAAACTATCCGCCAAGATCCTGGACAGTATATTAAAAGTGATATTATTGACAAAGTGCTATTGCGTGATTTGCCAAGTCTTTATGGTATTAATGATATTCAAGAATTGAACAGGCTCTTTACTACCTTGGCATACAATTCCGGTAATGAAGTTAATTTAGAGGGATTGTCTCAATCTTCTGGCGTAGCTAAGAATACTATTAAGCGTTATCTAGAATATCTTGAAGCCGCGTTTTTAATTCGGCGTGTTGAGAGAATTGACCAAAATGCTAAGAGATTTAAGAGGGCTTTGTACTTTAAAGTTTATTTAACCAATCCGTCCATGCGAGCCGCATTATTTGGACAGCTTCAGGCAGATTCTGAGGCAATGGGTGCAATGACTGAAACTGCTATTTTTAGTCAGTGGCAACACAGTATGACTACTGAACTTTATTATGCACGTTGGAACTCGGGCGAAATTGATATTGTCCACTTGAATCTCGTAGACCAGTTACCCTCATGGATAGTTGAAGTTAAGTGGAGTGACAGACCCTATAAGTCTCACTCTGAGCTTGATAATTGCATAGAATTTGTCAAGAAAAATAACAGCATAATTCAGCCCATTAAAATTACAAGTCGAACTATTGCGGATGAAAATTTTATGTATAAAGGAGTTCAGTTTAAATTTGAGCCAGCAAGTTTGTATGCTTACGCGCTTGGTGCCAATATATTGCGCCACATGGATGAAAAAGTTCAGCAGCAGCGGATACAGAAGGAGAATCTACCCACTGTCTAGTTGATGGTTATGGTGATATTTTTCAGTTATGTGAGAGACTATTTTGACGGACTTTATATTCGTATAAATATCACTATCTTATAAGAAAACATGACCAAAAAAGTAAAAGAAATCATCAAGTTATTGGAGAATGATGGATGGGTACATATACGAACTACAGGAAGTCATAGGCATTTTCGACATCCAAATAAGCAAGGAACTGTAACTGTCCCAGGGAAATTGTCTGATGATCTTAAATTGGGTACACTAAATAGCATTCTCAAGCAAGCCGATTTAAAAGGAGATAACTAATCATGATCGCTCTAACTCCAAAAACTACAAGTTATATTGTCATTGTTGAAAAGGCTGATCATAATTATTCTGCTTATGTTCCTGATTTATGCGGATGTGTAACTACTGGTGAAACTATTGCGGAAATTGAAAAAAATATTCAAGAGGCTATTATTGGACATTTAGAAGTCATGCGTGAATATGGTGATTCTATCCCTGAGCCATCTTCTATTCATGAGCTTGATAGTCCTGCAAATATTATTTTGCAAGTAAGTATTCATTTTGATTGATTCTCTACTAGGTTAAATAAACATTTGTTATAGTAAGCCTTGTTTGTAGCGATCGCATTCAAATTAATCGCTATCCACATACCGGGGAATATTCAGTATAATGAACATCAGGTTATAGGTAGTACAGTTCATCGGAAACAAATATAAGTGACAACCTGTATCAGATTGTCTTCACTGGTTTATATGTAAATACTTTAAATATTTTAAGATAGTTCTTCCTTATCAAGATTGAGTATAGCAAATTTTGAAGCCCGAGTCAACTACCTTTATTGATAAAATGCGATTTTTTTCTAGCAATTAAAGCATAGATGATCACTATACTCACAGCAACACATCTAAAATTACGGTTCACCACATCAATCGATCGCTAGAGTCAGATAAGCTGGTAAATAAAGATCGTGAAAAACTCGACCAAAAATCCTTAACAGACTAACTACGTTGTAAATGAATTATGTTTGATGCACTATCTGACCGCTTAGAATCCGCCTGGAAAAAAATCCGAGGACAGGATAAAATCTCCCAATCCAACATTCAAGACGCTTTGCGGGAAGTGCGTCGGGCTTTGTTGGAGGCAGATGTTAACCTCCAGGTAGTCAAAGATTTTATTAGCGAAGTCGAAACCAAAGCCCAGGGAGCCGAAGTTATTGCCGGTGTACGTCCTGACCAACAGTTCATCAAAATTGTTCATGATGAATTAGTGCTAATCATGGGGGAAGAAAATGTTCCCCTTGCAGAAAATGTCGGTAAGACCACCGTGATCTTAATGGCTGGTTTGCAAGGGACAGGGAAAACCACAGCCACCGCTAAATTAGCTTTGCATTTACGCAAACAAAACCGTAGTTGTTTGCTAGTGGCTACAGATATATATCGTCCCGCAGCTATTGACCAGTTACTTACCCTGGGTAAGCAAATTGATGTCCCCGTCTTTGAATTGGGAATTGAAGCTGACCCCGTAGAAATCGCCCGTCAAGGTGTGGAACGTGCCAGAGCCGAAGGCATAAATACAGTAATTATTGATACTGCCGGACGCTTACAAATAGACGAAGATATGATGGCGGAATTAGCCCGCATCAAGGAAATAGTTCAGCCCGATGAAACCCTGTTAGTTGTTGACGCAATGACGGGTCAAGAGGCTGCAAATCTAACTCGCACCTTCCATGATCAAATTGGGATTACTGGGGCAATTTTGACTAAAATGGATGGTGATAGCCGAGGTGGTGCGGCGTTGTCAATACGGCAAATTTCCGGAGCGCCAATTAAATTTGTGGGTGTGGGGGAAAAAGTCGAGGCACTACAACCGTTTTATCCTGACCGCATGGCTTCGCGGATTTTGGGCATGGGGGATGTTCTCACCTTAGTAGAAAAAGCCCAAGAAGAGATAAATTTGGAAGATGCGGAGAAAATGCAGGAGAAAATCCTGTCAGCGAAATTTGATTTTACTGACTTTCTCAAGCAAATGCGGTTATTGAAAAACATGGGTTCTTTGGGGGGAATCATGAAAATGATTCCGGGCATGAACAAGCTTTCAGAGGATCAGCTAAAGCAGGGAGAAACCCAGCTAAAACGCTGTGAAGCCATGATCAATTCCATGACAGGTAAAGAACGCCGTGATCCAGATTTATTATCGAGTTCTCCCAGTCGCAGAAGAAGAATAGCCTCTGGTTCTGGTTACAGAGAAGGGGATGTGAGTAAACTGGTAACAGACTTCCAAAAAATGCGATCGCTCATGCAGCAAATGGGACAAGGTGGCATTCCCGGTATGGGAGGAATGTTTGGCGGTGGAAATCCCTTAGCAGCAGGTGGTAATCGTCCCGCAGCAGGCTGGCGCGGTTATCCCGGTGGCGCACCACCAGCGAAGAAAAAGAAAGAGAAGAAGAAAAAAGGCTTTGGGACTCTTTAGTTTAAAAAATTAGATCCCCGACTTCTTTAAGAAGTCGGGGATCTGAAAATTAACACCAAATACGACCACGACGAAAAGGTTTATCAGGTTCAGTTTGTTGGGCTTTTTGTTTAGCCATTTCTTGTGACCAAAAGCCGTAATCTTCTAAACCAGTAGATAATAATTTACGTTCAATTTCTGCTGGTGGTTTAGGTTCTAGTTCGCTAGAATTTGCGGGGGTTTTCTTTTGTTTACTCATAATATTGATAACTCCTAAATCATGCAACTACAAGAAGATTTAATTTGCTGATAACTACGATTTTGAAATGCAGCGGGGTCATTATAATTAGCACCATGTAATAAATCCATACGAATGCTAACTAAGTCCTCGACTCTACCATGAATGACATCAACAGACCGATGAGGATAAATAATATCTGGTCTTTTTACCGGAGGGGAAAGTTTGGGTAATCTCATAATCAATTTTAGATTGTAGGTTGGGTTGACGTATGTTACCCAACATTAAAAAACTCAACATGATTTCTCGTTCCCATACTCCGTATGGGAATGAATTCTAGAAGGCTCTGCCTTCTATTAAAGCAGAGTCAGAGCCTCTGTAACCGCATTCCCAGTCAGAGACTGGGAACGAGATAAACGAGATAAAAGACTTTAGAGAACTACACAAAAAAGATGATCCAATTTTGTGGGATGGGCATCTGGTTCCCTCCTTATATTATTAGGGGACCTTTCGGCCCGCACCACAAGAAATTTTGGGATATTTTTTTAATTGGAAGTCTCTTATTGGGTTGCACTGTCGCTTAACCCAACCTACCACTATTAATAAGGAGTAGACCAAGAACGGACTTCGCCCAAAGTAACAGGAATAATATCACTCACATCAATTGTAAACCGGAATAGCTTCTTCGCCCGACGGCTATTTTCAGGATCAAAGAACTTCAATTTTACATCCCAACAATCGCTATCTAAACGACAGAAAGGACTTTTCTCCACAATTAGACAAGTTGATTGCCTCAAGATTTATGTTTTTTTTTGAAGATAAGGCACAACAATGGCAAAAATATCTCCATCAATCCCTCACTTTTTTTAATCGAGTAGAAAACCTTGTTGGTGTGCAAATTGACTACTCTCTATTGCAGCAATTTTTAGGATCTGACTTTGATTTTCGTAAAGTTACCGTTCTTTCTGCGGGGATTGATTTAAGAAGCAATCTTGCTGAATCTAGCTTAAAAATGCACATTAGAATCAAAGATTATTCCGAAAAGTTAGATAAAGCTTTATCCCTAGCCAGCAACGCTGAGGATTTGATTTCCGTACGTCAGTTTCTCTCTGTTGTTGGTTTTGATTTCTATTTCAACGGTCGCAGTGAAATTGAGCTTTATCCCGAAATTCAAGCAGAAGATTTTGCCAAATCAGAAACCCAAAATTTGGTCTGGAGACATTTTCCGAAGTTCGTTTTAGACCCTCTAGAAGTTACCGGATCATTTCTAGTTGGCCTCTCAAAAGCTAATCCTAATCCAGTTCTCTATTATAATCTTAAAAATAAGCAAGATTTAGCTAATTATTTCAAACTCAACGATGCAGCCCAACGAGTTCACAGTTTTTATCAAAATCAAGATATCTTACCTAATATGTGGGTAGGTACTGTCCAAAAAGAGTTAGAAAAAACAAGAATCGAAAATGTTAGACTTTACTATTATAAATCCTTCAACTAATCTCTCAGCAATTGGCAACCCAACAAAATTAAATCACAAAATCACCAAAATGTTGGGTAACATCCTGTAAATCCTTAAATCCTGGACATCCTGATTCAGACAATTATTTAATTACGAGAAGTTACCATCCAAACTAAAATTCCTAAAATGACATCAACAGGAGGAAGTGAATAATCTGTAAAATCAATTGTTACAGTTTGTTCGGTTAATTGTAGAAATCGCCAAACAGTACCATTAGTGACGCTACCATAAATTGTAGGAATAGATTGATTATTAATTTCATTAAATTTTTGAGCAGCAATCATTTCCGCAATACACTGGCCAATACCCGGATTTAAGTCTGATTTTTTAGCTTCCACAATCATAACTGCTGGTGCTTCAACTTCTAACTGTTCTGCTGAAAGACTGAGAACAAAATCACAAACTCCATTCAATCCTAAAGCCGAATCTACAGTAAAATCCGCACCAGAGAATAGACTAATTTTTCTTTCTAAAATCTTACGTACTTCTAGTAAAACCGGACTAATGATTAATTCAGAACGAGCTTTTTCACTTCCCGTCGCTATAGCTAATGGCAAACTTTCTGCTAAAAAATCAGTCAGGGTTGCACTAGCAGCAATTGGTTGGATTTCTGGCAGAAACTTTTTATTTTCAACGGTATTTATGCCAAAGGTTTGCTTAACTTTTTTGAGAGTAAAATCACTGTATGACATAATGTAAATATTTCCAAAAAATATGTAAAATTTATGTGAAAATCAACCAACAGCAAAATCTGTATATTGTCTCACTAAAGGTTCATGAAATGCTAAAACAATATCTGATTTTGGCACTCCTAATTTAACTAACTCATCTGCTATACCAATTTCAGTTCCATCATGTTGTATCCAAATTTTCTGATCTTTAATATCTAAATGCAAAACACAACCATGCTGCCGTTTTCTATTTTTCCAACCCACATACATTAATTGATAATGATCACTAAAAGTATCAAAAATCAATTGTTGTTCAATTTCATCTTTAGCTGAACCTAATTGAGCATATTCTGTGATCACTTGTTTGACATAATTGCGATATTGTTCTAGTTTTTCCATGCTACAATTACCTCCTGAACTGGATCATAAATCATGATTTTAAGTTGGGAACGCTGAACAACTGTTTTAATAAACTGCAATTGAAAGAAAGAGTAATAAATTCCTGAAGGAACAGCTAAATATAAAACTCGTTCTGGTTGTTGTTCTTCTAATGCCAAATGATAATTAAAAAATTGTCCAATGGCTTGATGAAATTGAGAAATATTAGATGTACCAATAAAACTCTTAATTTCCACCGCTATTTTTTCTCCTTCTCTTTCAGCAGCTAAAACTTGCTCCGCACCGAGATCAATATACATTTCCACATCACCGACTTCTATCTTTAAAGGATCATCTGTAATCACCCAACCCTCTTTTTCTAACCCTATCCTAACAGCATCATGAAAAATATCTTTAGCTGGCATTAACTTTATAAAAAATTAGACTTTTCACCCATAATTATAACATCAATTACAACAACACAATCAAAACCATGCCTAACCTTACCGACATCCCCGGAATTTCCCAAATTTGGACACGCACAAAAGGCGACCCCCGCATTAAAATTGCTATCCTTGATGGTGCAGCAGATTTAGAACGCAGTTGTTTTCAAGGGGCAAAATTTAGTCAATTTAAACCCTATTGGGCAGAAGATATTGAACTTAACGAAGAATACTATTATTATCTCAATTTATATTTAGAATTTAACCAACAACAAAAAGACAAAAAAGACGACCCCGACCACGATAAAGAAGAATCAAAAAAAGAACGAGAGGCATTTTTCGCACCTTTCCCTCCAGCTATTAGACAACGCATTGAATTATCCAGTCATGCTACTCACATTTCTAGCACTATCTTAGGGCAACACGGCACACCTGCCCCTGGTATTGCCCCTTTATGTACAGCATTAAATATTCCCATTTCCTTCGCTGGTGATGATTTTATTTCCCCTGTGAACCTTACTCATGCTATTAATACGGCTTTGAAATGGGGAGCAAATCTGATTCATATCGCTGCTTGTCACCCCACCCAAACCGGAGTAGCACCAGATTTATTTGCCCGTGCTGTGAAACAATGCCAAGATAACAATATGTTAATTGTTGCCCCAGGTGGTAATGATAAAGGGGAATGTTGGTGTATTCCCTCTATTCTTCCTGGTGTGATTACAGTGGGTGCAATGCGAGATGATGGCCAACCGTTTAAATTTAGTAATTATGGCGGAGAATATCAACATAAAGGGGTAATGGCCAACGGTGAAAACATTTTAGGCGCCCAACCGGGAACAGAAGAACCTATCAGACAAAAAGGGACTAGTTGCGCTGCACCTATTGTCACAGGTATTTCTGCCTTATTAATGAGTCTGCAATTGCAACGGGGAGAACAACCCAACGCCGAAGCAGTGCGGGAAGCAATTTTAAATAGTGCTATTCCCTGTAACCCGGAAGAGGTGGAAGAACCGGAACGCTGTTTATTAGGTAAGTTGAATATTCCGGGAGCGTTTCAATTATTGACGGGAGAAAGGTTAGAACTCTCCTATAAGGGAGTGCAAGAACCTCACCCCCAACCCCTCTCCTACGAGGAGAGGGGAGTAGGAATCTCTCGTTCCCAGGTTCTACCTGGGAATGCGACATTAGAGGCTCTGCCTATCACTATACCGTCAGGCAGAGCCTTGGAGACGGCATTCCCAGTCGGAGACTGTGGTATAGCGGTTGCTACTATTGAAAGAACTGAAATAACTCAAGGTGTTACTCCTAGTGCCGCTTCTAAATTGGTATATGCTTTGGGGACAATTGGTTATGATTTTGGTAATGAAGCCAGAAGGGACTCCTTTAAACAATTAATGCCAGCAGTGAATATGGACGGGGCAATTATTCCTGCTAATCCCTATGATAGCCAGCAAATGGTGAATTATCTATCAGCAAATCCCGCCGAAGCTAAACCTTTAATTTGGACTCTCAACCAAAAACTAACTCCTATTTATGCTTTAGAACCTGTGAGCGGTTTTGCCGCAGATATCTATGAAACTCTCATTTTAATGTTAGAGGGACAAATTCAACCAGAAAACAGTGATGATTTTGTGGAACGGGTAAGTATACCTGCAAGGTTAACAGATAGAACAGTGGAGTTATTTTCTGGTCAAGTTGTGCCTGTAATTAGTCTTACGAATACTAGGGGAATGTATGGCTGGAAAGTCAACAGTTTGGTAGATGCGGCTTTGCAAACTGTAATTACGGGAGAAACTGCACCAGCCCAAGAAATAGCTATGAGAAAGGCTTTGAGTAGTTTCTTAAATCGAGTATACTATGATTTGCAAAATTTAGGACAATTGGCAAAAGATCGGGCGTTGAATTTTTCTGTAACTAATGCTTTTCAAGCTGCTTCTAGTTTTTCTCAAGCTATTTCTACAAGGATGCAGCTTGATAGTATTGAAGTGGAAAAAAGTCCTTTCTGTCGCATTAATAGTGATTGTTGGGATGTAAAATTAAAGTTTTTTGACCCAGAAAATGGCAGCAGGGCTAAAAAGGTGTTTTTGTTTACCATTGATGTTAGTGACAGAATTCCTGTAACTTTAGGTCAAGTTCGCTCTTGGTCTGTGCGGAAATAAGCACGTAGTCTATACTCTGATCAATAATTTATCAAACTTGTTTATAATGAATTAGTGCAGGTAATGGAGGAAAGGTTGAGGTACTACAACTGTTTTATCCCGAAACCACGGGAGTAGGGGGCAAAAAGAATATCTTTCTTACCGACAACTGACAACTGACAACTGACAACTGACAAATTACCATTCACGGCTAGAAAGTGCTAAAATTAGCATTTCAGTGTTGGAAGTTGTGAAGGCGGGTATAATATCCCCATCACTTCCTTATCAATCAGTTACAAACTCACTCACTAGGAACAGGAGAAACATTTCTCAACATGATCAAATTGCGTTTAAAAAGATTTGGCAAAAAGCGCGAAGCAAGTTACCGGATTGTTGCTATTAGCAGTCTCGCCCGTCGTGACGGCCGCCCCCTAGAAGAACTAGGATTTTATAACCCCAGAACTGATGAAGTAAAATTAGATATTCCTGGTATCGTTAAGCGACTACAACAAGGCGCTCAACCTACCGATACAGTTCGTAGTATCCTCGTAAAAGCTAACGTTTTTGAACAGGTCAGTGCAACAGCCGCATCATAGTTTTGAGCTTAAATCCCTAGCAACCAGTCCCAATTATGTTGGGCTGGTACAGTTTCTTGTGCAACCGTTTTTAGAATCTCCAGAATCTTTAAGCGTTGATTGTGAAGTATCTCAAGTCCTTAACCGGATTTGGATTCGCATTGCTTTTGATAGCACAGATAAAGAAAAAGTGTTTGGTCGAGGGGGACGGAATATCCAGGCAATTCGCACTGTAATTGCCACCGCAGCAGAACTAGCTGGGCAATCAGTATACCTGGATATCTATGGAACCAGTTCCCAAAGTCGGGATAGTACGTCTTTTGATGAAGACCAAGAAGAGCGGATACTACCACCCAAGTCGAAAGAAAGAGAGAACAATATTCCCAAACCTGTTGTTAAACCACGTTTACGCTAGATTATAACTAGTCAGTTCAAATGGTTGATAACAGATTAAACTCTGGGAAAGATGGAGACAGGGGACAACAGCATTGTCAAATCTTGGCTAATAATTCTGTGTTTATTGCGGATTTACCAGCCAAGAATTAACAAATGTTGTCAGCCTATTTCCCCATAATAAAAATACTAATTAACAAAAAACCTAGAATTTTCATTTATTAATTAATAGGAAAATATATAGGAATCCTAAATTATTTCTGAACAATATCATTGTAGGGTGGGCATTGCCCACAATATCCGGGTTTTGGTGGGCAATGCCCACCCTACGGATTAGTTTAAAAATCAAATAGGAGTCCTATAGCAATCCTAAATAATATGTGAAAAATTTTCAGTTCGGGTTTTGGTGGGCAATGCCCACCCTACGGATTAGTTTAAAAATCAAATAGGAGTCCTATATTAATTTTGTTAAAATCCACATTTCACCCAACTCAGCAATAATATGGCAGATGATTGCATAATTCAACTGCCTAGTATGTCCAGTGCGATCGCATTAGCCGGATATGGAGAGGCAAATATCAAGTTCCTATCGCAACAAACAGGAGCTAATTTGGTCCTGCGCGGACAAGAATTATTAATTTCGGGAACAGTTAAACAGGTAGAATTAGCCAAAAGATTAGTGCGATCGCTAGAAAATTTGTGGAGTAAAGGTAATAATATTTCTAGTGCTGATATTCTCACAGCCCGTCAAGCCCTAGACACCAATACAGAAGACCAACTGCAAGACTTACAGCGGGATATCCTCGCTAAAACTCGTCGGGGTTTAGAAGTTCGTGCCAAAACCTTTCACCAACGCCAATATATAGACGCACTGCGGAGACGTGATTTAACCTTTGGTATTGGGCCTGCGGGAACAGGGAAAACCTATCTGGCTGTAGTCGTTGCTGTTCAAGCCTTACTTAACAATCAATTTGAGAAGCTGATTTTAACCCGTCCCGCAGTGGAAGCAGGGGAAAAACTTGGCTTTTTACCAGGGGACTTACAGCAAAAAGTCAATCCCTATTTACGTCCTCTTTATGATGCCATAAATGAATTTATAGACCCCGAAAAAGTCCCCAACTTAATGGAACGGGAAATTATCGAAGTCGCGCCTCTAGCTTATATGCGAGGAAGGACATTAAGTAATGCCTTTATCATTGTTGATGAAGCTCAGAATACCACACCAGCGCAAATGAAAATGGTGTTAACCCGGTTGGGTTTTAACTCCCGCATGGTGATTACGGGTGACGTTACCCAAACTGATTTACCACCCTATCAAAAATCGGGTTTAGATGTAGCTTTACAGATTCTCAGAAACGTAGAAGGAATTGCTGTTTGCGAATTTTCGCAAAAAGATGTAGTGCGTCATCCTTTAGTACAACGCATCGTTGCCGCTTATGAAAAATACGAAACGTAGGGGCGCAGGCCCTGCGCCCTCTTAATTCTTGATCACATTACACAAAAAACGCTATAAATCAAAAATTGAACACTAAAAAATAAACAACTATGACAACAACATTGAAAGAATTTTTAGAAGCTTGTGAAACCTTGGGAACTTTGCGCTTAATTGTCACCAGCAGTGCCGCCGTTTTAGAAGCCAGAGGGAAAATAGAAAAGCTATTTTACGCCGAATTACCAAAAGGTAAATATGCGAATATGCACACAGAAGGCTTTGAATTTCATTTGAATATGGACAAAATCACCCAAGTGAAATTTGAAACAGGTGAAGCAAAAAGAGGGAATTTTACAACTTATGCAATTCGGTTTTTAGATGAAAAATCAGAACCTGCATTAAGCCTATTTTTACAATGGGGCAAACCCGGAGAATACGAACCAGGACAAGTAGAAGCTTGGCAGGTTTTAAAAGAAAAGTATGGAGAAATTTGGCAACCTTTAGCCTTAGCAACTTTGTAATTCCAGATCCCCGATTTCTTAAAGAAGTCGGGGATTTTATTTATCCTGATCTTAAGATATGTTAATTAAAATAATTATTAGTTTGTGCTTAATGCTGTGTTTATTCTTAGGAAATAATGAAGCAACAGCAGGAGAATTAGCAGAACATTTAGCCAAATTCCCCCAATGGGAAAAATTAACATCAGTCAAACCAGCAGAGGGAGATTTAGTTTACCCTGAATGGATAGCTGGTAAATGGAAAGTTACCAGTACATTAGTAGATTTAGCCGCACCCTTAGCGCCGGATATAGTGACACCAGGATTTGAAGGTAATCGCAATCAATTAAATCAGCCAATTAGTTTTTTAGTTAAATTTGTGAAAGTTAAACCAATTAATTCTGGTTTAAAAATTCTTAGTAATTTCCAAAATCAAGCATCAATATTAGTAGCAGACAGAGAATTTAATAGCTTGAATTTAACCAGAGCTTATTTAGGAGATGAAGCTGTATTATCATCCAAAGTAGATCCTAAATCTCCCAACCGTCAAATTACATTTTTGCGTGGTGAACGGCAATTAATTTCCATTGTCACCGCTCGTGCTACAGAAACAACAGCAGAAGATCAATTCATTACTACAGAAGTTTTTCAACAATTATTTAAAGGTGGTTCTCGTCCCTATTTCAACTCTGTAGAATCAACCACCGCTTATCAAAAACGTTCTACATCCTCTCCAACCATTACCGCAGATCAAGTAACCGCTGTCTACCTTTCTCCCCAAGATCCTGATTATTTTACCGCAGGTTCTCGACCAGTGGCATTATATCGGTATCGGCTAGAATTTTTCCTCCAACCATAGCCCAACAGTTGATACTCACCGTAAAAACTGTTGGGTATATTAATACTCCCTTCCCAGTATAAGATTACTTGTCTTCTTCCTTCTTCCTTCTTCCTTCGTGTTCTTCGCGCCTTCGTGGTTCATTTAATCTATATTCTTCTAGTGAGAAGGGAGTAACATCAACCTCGGAAACTGCTTTACTGTAAAGAATAGAGATTTTTTAGGATTTCTTTTCCTTTACCCCTTGACAACCCTAGAGACTACTGCTATTATAGATAAGCGTGGGACAGAACGGGTCGATGTCCGAGTGGTTAATGGAGACGGACTGTAAATCCGTTGGTTTACGCCTACGCTGGTTCAAATCCAGCTCGGCCCACCTTCCACGATATTAGGAATTATAATTGCTGTGTACTAAAAAAATCACAGCGTTATATATCTTAATTGTTGTTTCAGTTTCGCCCGTGTGGCTCAGTGGTAGAGCACACCCTTGGTAAGGGTGAGGTCACGAGTTCAATCCTCGTCACGGGCTTTTTGATAACCTACTAAAAATCAATGATTTGAGCCAGTTGCATAACTTAACTGTTTTCCTACTAGAATAATTTGGATTAAATGAACCACGAAGGAGCGAAGAACACGAAGGAAGAAGGAAGAAGATAGGTAATCTTAGACTGGGAAGGGAGGGGTAGAAGACTTTAAGAAAAGGGAACTCCTTAAATTATTTTCTCATACACAAAAACTGCCACTCTTTTATAAGCAGGAGTACCGCTTTTTGGATCAATTTCTGCTTTAAATAAAACGTTAGTTTCAGGATAAAACATAAAAGCTACTCCTTCACGAATTGCACCACTAATAATTTCTATATTCTCTAATTCTCCCGCGTTTCCTCTCACTGTAACTCGTTGATGTTCCTGAAATCCTGCTTTTTTAATATCCAAACTATTCATTAATATACAATGCCGATGGGGCATATTCCGATATTTATCTTCATTACGATAAACTACCGTATTATGTTGTCCATAACTGCGTCCTGTTCCCAATATTACTACAATTCCTGGCTGATTTTCTGCAACATCAAAAACTGATTTATTCGGTAAAACTAATTGCGGTAAAGGTGTGACAAACATCTGCGCTTTACCATCAAATGTAGGAAATTTAGGTTCTTTGAAAATCCGTCCTTTAATAGTAAATTCTTCTTGATTTTGATCAATTGTGCCTATTTTTTCATAACCAGGAATGGTTTTAGCAATTAGTTCTCTTACATAAACTGTATCTTGCAATTTACGCCAATTAATCGGATTTTCATCATGTAAACGATGAGCAATTTCTGTAATTAATTCTACTTCCGAAATCAAATCAGAATTATCTGGTTGTAAATGACTTTTACCTTCATCATTTAACCTCACAAAGTTATTACCTGATTCTGTTGTGGTTTTATGGGGATTTTCAAACCGATTGAATACAGGTAATATTAAAGTTTGCTGTTTTCCTAGTCCGTGAAAATGTCCTAAATTCGGTTTTGTCGCTACATAAAAAATAGTTTCTATTTGCGATAATGCTTGTTTGGCTTGTTGTAAATCTGGGTTAGCTGCATACAAATTTCCCCCTAAACAAAATAGTGTATTTATTTTTCCTAATTCTGCTGCTGTGATTAAATCACGGGTATGATAACCAGGGGTTTCATTTAAAGGTTTTTCTAATAGTTTAGATAGTGCTTGTTTGATTTCTTCCCGCAAGTTTACAGTTACACCCATTGAACCAAATCCTTGCACGTTGGAATGTCCACGAATGGGCATTGTTCCCGCACCAATTTTGCCAGCATTACCTGTAATTAAGGCTGTATTTGCAATACTAAAAACATTTTCTACGCCGTTTTTTTGTTGGGTTATTCCCATAGCCCAAGCAAATACTACACTTTCTGATTTACCAATTAGATAAGCTGTAGCTGTAATTTCTTCTTGAGATAATCCGCAAGTATTAGTGATATTATCCCAGGGTGTATTATTGGCATAATCTAAAATTTGTTGCCAGTTTTGTGCATAAGATTTGAGATATTCTGTTTTAATTAAATTTTGTTCAATGAGGGATTTTTGCAAACCCACAAATAAAGCTACATCACTACCAGGAATCGGTTGTAAATATAGGGAAGATATATCTGAACCTCCGGTAAGTAATGATTTGATGGGAAACGCAGGAGAGGCAAATTTAACTAAACCTATTTCAATCTGGGGATTAATAATAATTATTTTACCGCCTCTTGACCGCAATTGGATTAATTCGTTCATTAAGCGCGGATGATTTGCGGGTGCATTAGAACCGATTAAAACGATACAATCAGTATGTTTTAAATCCTCTAAACTTACCATTGATGTTCCTGAACCGAAAACTTTTTTTAAGCCTATGGTTGATGGGGCATGACATAAATCTGAACAATCTGCTAGATTATTACTACCAAGCGATCGCATGAGTAATTGTAATAAATAAGCGGCTTCATTTGATGAACGTCCAGAACTATAACTAGCAATTCGTTCTGGTGCTAAACTAAACGCTTTTTCCGCAATTTGATAAACTTCTTCCCAGCTAATGCGTTGATAATGGGATGAACCTGATTTGAGAATGAGAGGATAAGTTAATCTGCCTAATTTATCACATTCTTGAGAAGTCAGTTTTTGTAATTCACTAATACTATATTTTTGAAAAAAATCTTGTTTAATTCCTGGTTGCAATTCTGCGGCGATCGCTTCTACACTTTTAGCACAACGTTGTAAATATTCTCCGGCTTCATTAACAAAACCGCCTTTTTGTCCCCCTGTACCCCAAGCACAGGATAAACACGCACTTTTATGATTGAGAGTTTGCCATAATTTTAAACCTTGTGGTGACAGAGTTTTTTCTACCCAGTATTGAATTACAGGTAAACCGCCCCCTGTCTTGGAGTTAGAGTTATTTTCAGGTAACTTATCCATAGTCATCTATCTATGAGGAGATAATTTTTATTTTTGGTGTGGTAATTTGATATAGCAGTATGCACTTGCAGGATTTAAATCATAGCCCCCTCATCGCTTGCGGGGAGGGGGTTGGGGGTGGGGTTCTTGTATTTCACTCAACCAAGAACCGCTATATTAATTCAATATTATTATAGCGGGCAAGATGCCCGCACCACCAATTACCAATTACCTATTACCAATTACCTATTACCAATTACCTATTACCAATTACCTATTACCTATTCAGCAGTTTTATTAGCTGCACGATTAGCGCGGGCTTCGGCTGAATCCATGACTTCTGCAAAGTTCTCCACAACTTCACCGGGGAAGTTTTCTAAGACTCTGGTAGAAATAGCGACTCGGCCTTTACCTTCATCTAAATCAATAATTACAGCCTTAATTGGTTGACCGATTTGAAAGATTTTTTCTAAAGAGTCAATGAATTTTTGGCTAACTTGTTTAATGTGTAGTAAAGCGCTGACACCATTAAAATCTACAAATACACCAAAAGGTTTGATACCTGTGATTTTTCCTTCTACCAATTGACCGATTTCTAATAAACTGAAGTTACTAGAACGAGCGGCTAAACGCTGAGAAAGAACGAGTTTATTGTTATCACGATTAATTTCTAAAAAGCCAACGGTGAGATTTTGACCTTTGAGCGCTTCTAGGTTATCACGTTCCAAAAGGTGCGATCGCGGAATAAACCCCCGTAAACCCAGAAGATCAACAGTGACACCACCTTTATTCACACCTGTTACTCGCACTTGAACAGTTTGGGACTTCTCCTGTATTTCTAACAGTTTTTCCCAAATTTGTTTAACTTCCAATTGCTTGCGAGAAATAGTAACTTGACCTTCAGCATCTTGATCCCGAATAATCAAAAACTCTAGTTCCTCATTCATCGGTAACAGTTCCGACAAATCAGTTCCTGTTCTCAAAGAAGCCTCATCTTGGGGAAGAAATGCAGATGATTTACCACCAATATCAACATAAGCACCATCATGGTCAATTTGGAACACTTTGCCATGAACAACTTGACCCTTTTGGAATTGGTAATCGTGTTTTTCCAGTGCTTTGGCAAAATCGTCCATTGAAAAAGATGCATTGGCTGTTTGAGAAATTTGAGATTCGGAATTCATGACTTTTGAAGATAAATTGTTAGTTGTTAGTTGTCAGTTGTCAGTGGTCAGTTGTCAGTGGTTAGTTGTCAGTGGTCAGTGGTTAGTTGTCAATTGTCAATTTTTTTAGCTTAGTTGGCTAAAAAGTTCTTGGACTTGTTCCCAAGCATCTGCCGCAGCTTTAGAATTATAACTGGCACGACGGTCACAAAAAAATCCATGATCAGATCCATCGTAGCGAAACAGACGATGAGAAATGTTATATTTTGCAAATTCGGCAGCAATCTCGTCTACCTGTTCTGAAGGAATACTCGCATCTTTTTGACCAAAAAAGGTGTAGATAGTGCCTTTAATCTCTGATGTCCGCGTAATAGTCGGGTTTCCACCTCCGGGAGTGCGGCTAGTAATTCCCGCACCGTAAAAAGACGCGGTGGCTTTAATATCAGAGAGAGTGGCAGCTAAATAAGCGACGTGACCACCAAAACAAAAGCCAATGCAGCCAAATCCATCTGGTTTAACTTCGGGTAAAGTTTTCAGGTAGTTAATAGCTGCTTGAATATCGCTTAAAAGTTCTGATGCTGTTGTTTGGGCGGCGTGTTGTCTGCCTATTTCCACATCTTTGGGAGTGTAACCAGTTTCAAATCCAGGGGATTGACGCTGAAACAGTGCTGGAGCGATCGCTACATATCCCAGTTGAGCAATTCGTTCTGTGACATCCCGAATATGCACGTTAACGCCAAAAATCTCCTGTAAAACGACAATTCCTGGATAAGAACCGGCTGCTGTTGGTTTAGCCAAATAAGCGGCCATTTGCCGATTATCTTCGGGAATTTGAATTATTTTAGTCTGTATTGCTGGCTCTGTCATAAGAATTTAGAATTTAGAATTTAGAATTTCACAAATTTGGAATGGTTCATTAACTTACGCCGGACTCTACTAGTAAGAGAATAGGCCAGGGTTAATAATACTTATTATCTATTAGCAATTACTATTTGCTCTACGATTTATCCATAAGTGGGACTCCCCTTCATTCTGACTCCTAATTCCTGACCGCTGTATTCTTCTGTGGTAATATTTTTCAAAGTAAAGTAACCCATTAATCATATATTTAAGAGGTAAATTATGACCATTTGTATAAGTCTTGTGGAGCAGAATTGGTAATGATTCAATTCCGTATTCAGCCAGATACTGAAATTCCTGCATCTAATCAACTGTTTAATCAAATCCGATTTGCGATCGCTTCTGGGCAGTATTCACCTGCATATAAACTGCCTAGTACCAGGGCTTTAGCAATGCAAACGGGATTACATCGCAATACCATCAGCAAAGTTTACCGCCAATTGGAAGAAGAGGGATTTGTTGAAAGTCTAGCAGGTTCAGGAATCTATGTCCGCGCCCAAGGACATGAGGGAGGAAGTAAATCCCAATCTCCCATGCTTAAACAGCATCCTGAAGCCTATAAAGTAGTGCAACAGGCACTAGATGAATTATTAAGTGAAGGCTGTTCCCTGAATCAAGCCCGGGAACTCTTTTTAGCAGAAGTTGATTGGCGTTTGCGTTGTAGTGCCAGAGTGTTAGTAGTAACACCATCTCAAGATATTGGGGCTGGGGAATTAATGATTGATGAATTGGAAGAATCCCTGCAAATCCCAGTTCAGCTAGTAGCAATGGAAGAACTTATCGGGGTACTAGATCAAACTACCTCGGCCACATTAGTTACCAGTCGTTATTTTATCGGAGAAGTGGAAGCGATCGCTGCACCAAAAGCTGTCCGTGTCATTCCCCTGGATATTCACGACTATGCAAAAGAAATGACTGTAGTTAAAAACTTACCCAAATCTAGTTGTATAGGTATAGTTAGCCTCAGTTCTGGTATTCTTCGAGCTACAGAAGTCATTCTTCACGGTTTACGGGGGGATGAATTATTGGTTATGACGGCTCAACCCAAGGATGCTTATAAACTACACGCTATTGTAAAACGCTCAGAAATCATCTTTTGTACTGATCAAGTCAGCTATTCTACAGCACAAGCAGCCATGCAAACAGTCTTAGATGACCTCATTCGTCCACCTAAACTCGTTCGCTGTGAAAACTATATCGGTACTCAATCAATTAATTTACTCAAACGCGAACTGGGGTTAATTTGAATTATGTCAGTGGTCAGTTGTCAGTGGTCAGTGGTCAGTGGTCAGTGGAAGAAGGTAAAAGGTGGAAGTTTATTTTTCCTATTTCCCAGAAAATAGCCCTAATGAACAAATAATTTGTGCTTCCTGTTGGATATCTTCAGGATGAATCACACACAAGGAATTATTATCACGTAAAGAAATAATCATTGTGGCTAATTGTTCATCTGTAATCCCACTTTTTAATTGCCGATTAAGTTTCACAACTGTTGTTTCTTTTAATGGATAAAGATAGATTTCCTCAACAGCTTTTTTCAAAGTTTGCCAATCTTCTCCTAATACAAATAACGGTGTTTTGATTTCCGTTTTCTTAATATAAGCATCTAATCTGTAATAGGTTCTATATCTTGCGCTTTTAGAGCTTCCTAATTGTCCTCCTGTTGTTTTTTGCTGTTCTAATATTAAATCAGCCCCTTGTGAGACAATTTCATGATGTTGAGGATGCTTTTTTAATGGGGGTGTATTCCTGTTACATCTGGCAATTCTCAAGATTCTCATTTGGGATTGAGTCACGCTTTTTCCTTCCCTATTTATCCAAGCGAGAGCGTCTGTACCATCAGCAGTGCGAAGATACATTAATACTCCTTCAGGATCTAATTTTGTTTCTTGATGATAGCGAGTAGAATAAATGACGTTAGGAAGATTTTGGATGATTTTTTCTAAATCAGGATCAGCATCTATGGCATTTTTCCAAATTTGAAAAGCCTCTGATGTTAGATCAACTTCTCCTTCTTCATCTTCATCTAAAATACTTGATTTTTCATGATAAAGATCGAGTATTTCTTGATAGGAAAGAGTGTCTTCAAAAAATGATTCATCTGTTCCTACTACATTAGCATTTTCCTGTAATCTTTCACCTAATCTTCCTCGAAGATTAATTAATTCTTCCACTCCCTCCGCAGGTAAAAAGGAATAACAGAGAATTTCTGAGGCTTTTTGGCCAATTCTGTCTACTCTTCCCGCTCTTTGAATTAAGCGAATAATTGCCCAAGGTAGGTCATAATTAATAATAATCCGACAATCTTGTAAATTTTGTCCTTCACTTAATACGTCGGTAGCGATTAAAATTCTAATTTGTTGTTCTTGGGGAATATTTTGTTTGTTACTTCCGGGACTAAAACGATATGCTAACGCTGTCGGATCATTAATTTTTCCTGTCACTAATGCAGCTTGTTGAATATTCTCTTTTGCTAAGGATGTTTGTAAATAACGTCCTGTATCTGCAAATTGAGTAAAAATTAAAATTTTCTCATCTGGATGTGTTTCGGTTAATAATTTTTGCAAAGTTTGGAATTTTTGATCTTGTTGATAATTCCATTCTCCACAGTTATTTAATAACTTTAATAATAATAAAGCATCTGCTCGTAAATGTTTTTTTAATTCAGGATTAAAAAGTCGAGAATTTAACCATTTAAACCGTTTTTGGTATTTATTTTGATAAAGTTGATAAATAGCTGCTGCTTGACGTTTATATTCGGCTTCTTTATTATTTAAACTTGCAAAACTAATTTCATCACTTTCATCATGATCATCTTCAACTATTTCAAAATCTAAAGCTGTGGAATTAACTGTATCTGCATCTTCATCATTATTACAAGTATCTAAAAATTCTGCATCTTGTGTACCAATAGGAATATCTAGGTTATTTTCCAACCCATACAGATAAACATAATTTCGTAAAATATGCCTTTCTAAAGATTCTAAAAAGGCAATACCACTACTTTCTAATCTTTTAAATAAATTCGTGCGACAAAAGCCCATTAACCGTCTTCCCGCGCGAGATAAACCATTTAAAATTTGCTGTTCTGTTGCTGTGGGAGATTGTTTATATTTATCTAAAGTATAATTTCCTAAACCGTAACGGGGTAAAGATAGAGAATTAATAATTTCTACAACTTCACTAGCATATAATTTTCCATAGTTATCATTTTCTGTATTACTAATATTGAATTTCGCAGTTTTGGGAATCCGCAGCGGAAAATAAGAACGAGTACCATCAGGAAATTGTAAATATTTACGTCCATTTACAGGATCTATTTCAGCATAATTATTTTTAATAAAACTGCGAGTTCTTCTAATCATATAACGATTCATTAATTGTTGCCAATCTTCTGAATATTCGCTTTTTTCAAATGCTGCTAAGGTTCTCATATTGGTTTGGGGATGTTTGCGTTTAAATTCCTGTTCATTCCCCAATTCTCTGATTAAATTTTCTGGTTTAATTCCTAAATCTTTGGATTCGGGAATAAATAACCCTAACTGTGCCGATAAATCAAAATAGCTTTTATTATAGGGCGTTGCAGTCAGTAAAATACAACGACTTCCGCTTTGTTCTATATATTCTTTAATAACTGCGTAACGTTGTCCTTCTCTATTTCTTAAATTATGACTTTCATCTATTAATACTAACCGATGATTATGGAGACTATCATTATTAGGTAATATCTTACCGACTTGATTAATAGAAATTACCTTACCTCTTAACCCATATTGATCCTGATAGTTTTTCCACATGGAAACGAGATTTTTCGGACAAATAATTAAGGTACTAATCCCAAAATCTTCTTCAATAATTTTTGCTATTGCAGTTCCTACTAAAGTCTTTCCTAAGCCTACCACATCACCAACTATGACACCACCACGACGGTTAACATAATGACTGGCAATTTTCACCGCTGCTGCTTGAAAGGGCAATAATTGAAACCCTGAAGGTATTTGATATTGACTCAAACCATCTCTCGCTTCTTGAGATAGATGATAAGCCATTTTTAGATAAACATAATAAGGATCAATTAACCTATCTGTTGCCCAACTTTCATCTATAATATCTGCTAGTTGTTCAGAAATATCTAAACAAAATCTATCTTCCCAACGTTCATTAAACCAAGTTTGTAATTTATTTGCTGCATCATGATCTAAGATATCAACATTCAATTCTCCCTGTGCTGATAATCCTGAAAAGGTTAAATTACTACTTCCTAAAAAGCCGATTGTCGGTAAATTGGGGTGATTTTGAGGAATTAAATAAAGTTTAGCATGGAGAGGATGACGCAAATAGAGTTTAACAACTACTTTTTTTGATTTTAATTGTGATTTCAGTCTTTTTAAACCCAATTCATCAGCATTATTGGGTTTTCCAATCATTAACTGCTGTCGAAATTCTTGAACTATGCGTTTTTGCAGTTGAAAAGATTTATTTGTATCTATAGGTTTATGAGATATTCCTAAACCTAACATTTCATGAAGTTCATCTTTTGGTAATTTTTGCATTCCAATTAATAACCGACAACAATTATTTTCACCCCCGGTAAATTGTGCAATTTCTTCTTGAATTAATTTCCATCCTCGCAGGTTAAAATAACCCACACAAAAATCAGCCCTATTTGCAGCTTGTAGACTTTGTTTAAGAATAGGTAATAGTTGATCATTAATATTATCAAAAATACGCGGCATAGTTTTTTATTTATTCCCAAATTTTTGCTGAAAAATAACCAAAATATAATCTAAGACTACGAGACATAAATTACCTCTGTTTCAACCACATCTCTAATTTGAGGCTTTAACATTTTCTTGCTAACTACATCTACTGGATATCCCAAACTATCCTCCAGAAAAAACTTTAAATCCATATAACAGTCAAATGTCACTTTTCCCTCAAATTCTACTAATAAATCAATATCACTTTTATCTGTTGCTTCATCTCTCGCTACCGAACCAAATAAACCCAGAGATTTTACACCATAACCTTGAATCTCTGCCGCATGAGCTTTTAAAAAAGCAATTAATTTTTCTCGTTTCATTTTTTCATTTACCTCAAACATTTTTTACTTTTCAAAATCCACTTACCTCAATAGTCGGTTTTAACCGACTTTAGCTATTAGACAGGGAATTTATTCCCTGGCTTTCTGGCTTTCTTTCTGGCTTTTTTCTTCTAGACGTAAGCTATTATTCATGTTTAGTTATTTCAACAGCAGGTTCCAGCAAATCATCTTCTGTTTCCAGAGTTTCTAACCATTTAGCATCAAATTGCTCTGTAATTTTTTTAGAAATAACTTGATATTGATCTTCTAAAATACTGGGAGTAAATAAATTAGCGATCGCTCTATAAGCATTTAAAGCTGCTACTTTCACCGTTTCCGCAACAATAGGAAATGTACTCAATATATGACTAAATTCCGCTTCTGTTAATCCATACAAATGGGCAACTATTCCATCTAATTCTGCACGGATTTTCCCTCTTGCTATCTCTTCCGTAACTCCATTTTCATGACTTCCTAAACCAACCTCTCTCGCTAATTCATCATATTCTGGTGTTGTACAGATTAGTTTGGCTGCACGTTCTACTATTTCGCTAAAATATGGATCTTTTTCTGTTAATCTGGGAACGGGAAGTTGATAAATGTAGAACATTGTAAGATTTGTAAGGATTTGTTGACGAATAAACCAATCACAAACAAAACTTGATAAAAGACTAACTACAGCTAAAAGTTCTTGAGATGAATATAATTCTTTTTGAATTAATTTATCATTAATTAGTTTATCATTTATGGGAATACTTAAATTTAAAGAATGACCAGCAAATACATTTTTAGGAATAATAGAAACAACTAATGCTCTTTCATTTGTAGCTCCCGTGATGGTTCTTATTCCTAACCTATAATATTGATAACCTAATTTAATATCATCTGAATTAATATTTATTTTTAAATTAGCTTGTTTTCCTAATCTATTAATATTTGTAATCCTAGGAGAAATTAATTTTTCTATAGCTATTTCTTGATCTAACCAATATCTAATATCATTTAAACCGTGAGAAAAATGCCAAATCATTTTCCCTTCATATAAAGGTAATCTTTCCTCTCCCGGTTCAGTTTTAAACAAATGACTATCATTGGTCATGTGAAATTCAGCAGTTAACTTTAAATTCCATTTATCCTGAATATCCTCACCCAATAGAGGAAACTGACTCATTTTTTCAGCTATGACAATATCTAAATCAGATTTAAACTCCATTACAGAAATAGAATCAGGAGACAACTGTTTAATTAAATCCACAGAAATATGAAGACAATCATCATCAGGAAAACTCTTTAACTCTCCCACATCATGACGCATAAACTTAGCAGGAAAAGATAAAGTTTCTTTACCATTTTCAAAAGTCAAAACCACAAACTTAAACCGACTATCAACACCTTCAAAAATAGCTTTTCTATTCTCAAAACAGAATAAACCAGTTATCTTAGTTTGAGAAAATAACATTTCTCGTAGTTGCTTAGTTCCCAAATCAGTATAAATACCACTAGGAATAACCAAACCACATTCACCATTTTGAGAAAGTAAATTAACACACTGTTCCACAAACAACTTATATAAATTAATATCAGTCCCTTGCTTCTTCCCATTAACCACAGAAATCTGATTAATATATTGTTCCGCACCGCGAAAATATAAACTTACATGAGGATATTGACTTTGATACCTTAACCAAGCAGCAGCAACATCAGAATTTTCTAATAACTGCTTTTGTTCCTTCTCAAAAGTCTTAATATCCATCTTTCTGCGCGTGACTAAATCACTATATTCAGCAAAAAACTCCTTAGCTTGAGGTTTAAAAATCTCCCAAGGAGGATTACCTAAAATAATATCAAAACCACCCTTAGCAATAATCTGATCAAAATGATAACCCCAATGAAAAGGTTTTAAAACTTCCATATCAGCAATATTCAAAACCCGTTTAGTAGCTTTTCCCTTTAACTGCACCTCCTCATATCTAATCTTCAAATTCCCAAACTCTTTTAATAACAATTCATTTAAATTAATCATTGATTCCCGGTTAACATCATTAATATGATGTCTCAAACTTTCCAAACGATCTTCTTGTTCCGTTCCTTCAACTTCTCCGATAATAAAAGCGTGTTCCTTATACATCCTAATACTTTCATTTTTTTCATTTAAAATAGCTTGATACTTATCAGCATTTTCTTTTTGTAAAATATCAGGATTTTTAAGATTTCCCTCAATATCAAAACGTTCATTATCAACCCGAATTAAACCAATTAAAGAATTACCTGCCATAATGTTAAAATCAACATTAGGTAAAGGTTCTAAATCATCAACAGTTTTCGCAGAAGCAACCAAACTTAAAAACAAGCGTAACTTAGCAATTTCTACCGCTTCCTCCATGATATCCACACCATAGAGATTGTCAGTAATTACCCGTTTTTTGATATAATAATCCAAGGAAGGATGATCCTTTTTAATCTTCCTTAATCTCCCTTGATTTAACTCATCTCCAGAAACTTGAATAAAATCAAAAATAGCCGTATAAATTTTAATTAAATGTTGTAAAGCCGCGACTAAAAAAGCCCCACTACCACAAGCAGGATCTAAAATTGAAAGCTGAGGTAAAATATCATCTAATAATTGCTGACATAATTGATTATTCAGATTTTGATCCCCCCAACCCCCCTTAAAAAGGGGGGCTTTTTGTGCGCTATCAACTTGAGAAAGGGGGGCTTTTTGTGCGCTATCAACTTGAGAAAAGAGGGCTTTTTGTTCTTCTTCCTCTTCACTCCCCCCCTTTTTAAGGGGGGGTTGGGGGGGGATCAATTTCTCACTAATAAACTTATTAATAGTTCTTTCACAGAGATAATTAGTAATTTCTGGTTTAGTATAATAAGCCCCAAACTCTTTTTGGTTAATATACTTCTCAAAGATATACCCTAAAACATCAGGATTAATTTCATCATCTTTACCACTGGGAGTATCATCTAAATGCCAAGTATAACCAGAAAACAACTGAAAAATATCCTCAAAACCAGCATCACTAATGGTAATTCTCCCCTGATATTTTTCTTCAATATAATGGGGTAAAAACAAACCACCATTAATATATTTAATCTTACCAATTAAAGCGGGAGTTGACAGTTTCCGAAACTTCTCACTTTTCCCAAAACCATCAAAAAATAAAGTCTGTAAAAACTCTTGATAATATAAATCTTCACTTTTAGTTTTACTAACCTTTAACTTATCTTGTAAATAATTAATATTACCATCATCTAAAAATCCCTTTTTCTGGAGAAAATAGATAAACATCAACCGATTCAACATTACCGAAGCATACCAATTAGCATCTTTTATATTATCTATTCCCTTGATAAAGGTAACAAATTTCCGATGTTCTAACTGGAAATCTTCAAAAAACTTTTTAGTTACTTTTTCAATATCAAAAGCTTTTTGAGTGCGTTGAGTAACATCACTTAAAGTTAAATTTTCTTCCTCAGCAAAATCAATAAATAAAGATTCTAGCTTTTGAGTTAATAACTCACCAGATTGAGTAATATTAAAAGTAGTTTCCTGGCTTTTAGTTTTATTTCCTTCCTGACGTTTTACCCATTGCCAAACTTGTTTATCTTGATTTTTATCAGTATAAATAATTAAATGTTCTTGACTATAACTAGTAACTTCAGTATCAATTTTTTTTCTAATTTGAGAATTTGGTAAAATGCCATGATCAGAAACACAATGATAAACCATCATGCCGCGTTTTTGGGCAGCAGCTTCTATAGTATAATTTGCCTCATTTGCAGTTAAATATATGGGAGAACTATCAGCATAATCCCAACCTAATTCCTCAATAAAAAGGGATGTAAAATCAGAGGATTGCAGATATTTTTTAACTTGACTGCGATTAAATTTCATAAAATGCACTCCTGAAAGATTTCCGACTTCTTTTTAATATTATAAACAAATTATACATTAATATCAGAAATCGGGGATCTTACCTGCAATTTAACCTAAATAATCAATATCTAACAGTTGTTCAAGGGAATAAGGACATATTTCCGGAAAATCAACCTGAAACTGAGTTTTTCTTTGCACATATCCTAATGCCCTTTGGTAAATTTTTAATCTTTGTTCAACTAAATGATTGCGTAAATTTGTGGTTAATTTAGCATTAAGTTGATCTCGAAAACTATAAATTTCAGCTTGCCAATGACCAGAATTTCTCTCAACTTCAATAGTCCAATACTGATACAGTAATAAATGTCTAATAATTTGCTGTAATAGACTTTCTACAGCATTTTTCTTTTCACTGCCCAAATCTTCCAACTCCTCAATTAAATTCTCTAAATCCACCTCATCAAAACGACCATAAATAGTCATCAGTTTCATAGAGTTGCTTTAACTGAGTAGTAAAATTATTAGTAATTGTCATAACTTCACCTTTTACTTAATTATTCTCTTGTCTTCCAGACATATTCCCTATAATTAAATTTAACCTAAATAATCTTTATCTAACAACTGTTCAAGAGAATAAGGACATTTTTCGGGGAAATCAACCTGAAACTTAGTTTTTACCTTGACATATTCCAAAGCATCAGCATAAATTTCTAACATCTCCTGAGTTAAATAATTACGTAAATTCCCAGTTAAACGTCGTTTTAGTTGGTTTCTAAAATTTACAATTTCCCCTTGCCAATGATAACCATTTCTTTCATATTCTTCTTGCCAATACTGCAATAATAATAAATGTCTAATAACTTGTTCTAAAAGACTGACAACTGCATTTTTCTTTTCACTGCCCAAATCTTCCAACTCCTCAATTAAATTCTCTAAATCCACCTCATCAAAACGACCTTGTTTCAATAATTCAATAGTTGCTAATAACCATAAATAGTCATCAGTTTCATAGAGTTGCTTTAACTGAGTAGTAACTTTCATCTATTTACCTCTAAAATAACACATTAAGTAGATGTAGATTGGATTGTCGAACGTGAACGTATCCCTGGGGGACACTGCGTGAACGCGGGGCAATGGAACGAAATCCAACATTATCAGGACTTTGTTGGGTTTCGCTGTTTCGCTGCCGCTCTAACCAACCTACCTTTCTTCTTAACTGAACCGTATTGCTTTATAATTGAATTTAACCTAAATAATCCTTATCTAACAATTGTTCCAGAGAATAAGGACATATTTCAGGAAAATCAACCTGAAATTTAGTTTTTAATTTAACTTGTTTTAAAGCCCTATTATAAATAATTCCCATCTCTTCAGCTAGATAATTACGTAAATTAGTTGTTAATCTATCCTCAAGTTGATGACGAAAACCTAAAATTTCTGATTGCCAATGATAATAATTTATTTCAGATTCCTTTGTCCAAAACTGGACTAATAAAAGATGTCTAATTACTTGTTCTAATAAACTTTTAACTGCATTTTTCTTTTCATTTCCCAAATCTTCCAACTCCTCAATTAAATTCTCTAAATCCACCTCATCAAAACGACCTTGTTTCAATAATTCAATAGTTGCTAATAACCATAAATAGTCATCAGTTTCATAGAGTTGCTTTAACTGAGTAGTAAAATTATTAGTAATTGTCATAAGAATACCCGGTAAGTGGGAAACTCAGACACTTCAGTGCTGAGAGGGAAACGACTCGTGCGGTAATAAAGGCATTGAATCTTGTTTCATTACCGCCTTGGAGTTGGGAAATTCGGGGTACTTTTGTGATG
>JAKOGY010000357.1 GCA_028658405.1 Dolichospermum sp. ST_sed8
TCATTATTTCAATCTCATGTTTTTAAACATGAGTTTTTCCTGTTAGAAAGTTGCCCGTTCCCTGTTCCCTCTGAAATCCCATTAAATGTTTCAGGATTAAAAGGCTAGAAATAATAAATGTTGCAGTCTTATTTTGATACCGAAAAAACCGGACACAAACGTTTTGAGTTACCAGGGGCAAAACCACACTATAACCCTGACCGACCTGGACAGGTAGAACATATTTTTCTGGATATTAGTTTAGATATCCCTAATCAAAGCTGCTACGGCAGTTGTAGTATTCGTCTATTGCCAGTGCGGAATGGGATTGATAGGTTAACTTTGGATGCAGTAAATCTGAAGATCACCTCTGTCCAGGTCAACGAAGTTGAGCAAAAGTTTGAATATGACGGCGAAAAACTCTGTATTTACCTGTCACAGCCTACAGAAATTGGTCATCGCTTGTTAATTGCGATCGCCTACACCGCCGAAAAACCCCAACGCGGGATTTACTTTATTCAACCTGACAAACACTACCCCCACAAGCCTACCCAAGTCTGGACACAAGGAGAAGACGAAGACTCTCGCTATTGGTTTCCTTGTTTCGACTACCCCGGACAACTATCAACTTCAGAAATCCGCGTCCGTGTTCCTAACCCCTTAGTAGCCATCTCCAACGGTGAACTAATTGACACCGTAGAAGAGGCAAAATACAAAACCTACCATTGGTCACAACAACAAGTTCATCCTACATACTTGATGACTTTGGCGGTCGGTGATTTTGCGGAAATTCGGGACGAGTGGCAAGATAAAGCCGTTACCTACTACGTCGAAAAGGGAAGAGAAGCAGATGCTAAAAGGAGTATGGGCAAAACTCCGCAAATGATTGAATTCTTGAGCGAAAAGTATGGTTATTCTTACCCTTTCGCCAAATATGCCCAAGTTTGTGTAGATGACTTTATTTTTGGAGGCATGGAAAATACTTCCACCACTCTATTAACTGACCGCTGTTTGTTAGATGCACGGGCAATATTAGATAATCGCAATACCGAAAGTTTAGTAGTCCATGAACTCGCACACCAATGGTTTGGGGATTTGGTGGTTATTAAACATTGGTCTCATGCTTGGATTAAGGAAGGAATGGCTTCCTATTCTGAGGTAATGTGGACCCAACGGGAATATGGCGACCAAGAAGCCGCATATTATCGGTTATCGGAAGCGCGGAGTTATTTAAGTGAAGATAGCAGTCGTTACCGTAGACCAATGGTAACTCATGTTTACCGACAAGCGATTGAACTTTATGACCGCCATATTTATGAAAAAGGATCTTGTGTTTATCACATGATTCGGGCAGAATTGGGCGATGAGTTATTTTGGCAAGCTGTGCAAACATTTGTCCAAGACAATGCCCATCAAACTGTCGAAACCATAGACCTATTGAGGGCAATTGAAAAAGCCACTGGACGCAATCTAGCTTTCCTTTTTGATCAATATGTCTATCGTGGTGGTCATCCTGATTTTAAAGTCGCTTACGCCTGGGATGGTGATGCAAACTTGGCTAAGGTGACAGTTACCCAAACCCAAGCTAAAGCCGAAAGTAAGGATTTATTTAATCTGAAAATTCCCATTGGTTTTGGATATAAAGAAAATTCACAACTAACAACTTTTACAGTTCGGGTCTATGAACATGAACAAAGTTTTTATTTCCCATTAACACAAAAGCCTGATTTTATTAGCTTTGATGTTGGCAATAATTATCTAAAAACTGTCCAATTAGAATTCCCCATTGCTGAATTAAAAGCCCAGTTAGAATTTGATCCTCATCCTATTTCTCGCATTTATGCTGCGGAAGCTTTAGCGAAAAAAGGCGGTTTAGAAGCGACTCTTGCCCTTTCCTCAGCTTTGAAAAATGATCCTTTTTGGGGTGTGCGGGTCGAAGTTGCCAAAGAACTGGCAGAAATTCAATTAGATCAAGCTTTTAATGGTTTAGTTGTCGGTTTAAATGATCCTAGTCCCTTTGTGCGACGAGCGGTAATCAGTTCTCTCTCGCAAATCAAAACCCATAGTAGCTATAAGGCTGTTAAGGGTTTTGTGCAAGATGGGGATGAAAGCTATTATGTAGAAGCGGCGGCTTGTCGAACTATTGCGGTGATAGCAGCGGCTCATTTAGAAGATAAACCCAATGAAGATAAGGTCATCAAGCTACTGAAATCTGTCTTGGAAGAAAGGGCTGGCTGGAATGAAGTTGTCCGTAGTGGGGCTATAGCCGGTTTAGCTGAATTCAAATCTTCAGAAGCAGCTTTAAATTTACTGTTGGAATACACAAAAATTGGGATACCGCAACCATTACGTCTCGGTGCAATTCGCGCTGTCGGAAAAGTTTCCACTGGTCAAACTCCCGCGAATATAGACCGGATTTTAGATCGGTTAGCGGAAATCGCCAGAGAGACTTTCTTTTTAACACAGATGGCAGTTTTGACAGCCTTGGGACAAATGGAAACGCCAAAAGCCATTGGTATTTTGCAATCTTTAGCCAATCAAACCACAGATGGTCGTGTCCGTCGCTATGCGGAAGAAGAACTTGGTAAAGTGCAAAAGAATATTGGTACAGACAAAACTCTGCGTCAGTTACGTGAGGAACTTGATCAAATCAAACAACAAAATCAGGAATTGAAAAGCCGTTTGGAAAATCTGGAAGCGAAATCAAAGTAAGTAATAAAGAGGGTTTAGCAATGCTAAACCCCTACCTAAAAACATGACATATTCTACAATACTACTCAAGCAAAGCCTTTCTTTGAGTATATTCTTCTGTATTAATCAAACCCAGATCAAGGGCAATTTTTAAACTATACAATTTCTCGAAGTTGTTGACTTTTTTATTCAATTTAATTTGAGCAATTTCAAACTCATCTTCATCAATAACTTTTGTTTAATTTATCTACTGTATTTAGAGAGTATTTGACACTAAGATAAGCCGTAGTGGTCTTTTTAAAGTGCTTCCCATTCATCTCTATTTATTTGAGCTTGTTTTAATATTTTTGCTAGTAAGCTTTTGCTGATATCTCCTTCATGGGGATTAGGAATTATTAATCTTACCTCATCTCTAATCATAAATTGATGTCTTGTACCTGAATATGGTCCCTCAAAGCCAAGTTGTTTGAGGTAATAAATTAAATCTCGACGACTAATAGGTGCAAAGCTTGGCATCAAGCTACATCCTTTTTAAAAGCAAGGTAAATTCCGTCCATTTCAGGTATGTTATGTCCTAACTGTAATCCTAAAACAATCCATTCTTCTAAAGATTCTTTTAACTCATCTCTACAATTTTCAAGTGTAAGTGCATTGGCATATAATCCTTTTAATTCAGGAATTTCTGCATAAAAAGTACCATCTTCTAAAATTTGATATGTGGCACGTTTTAAAGCTGATTGAATGTATTCTGTTAGCATTATTTTGGTTAATAAGGTATTGCTGGAAATAGAAAAGCAAATATTTATGAAATCTATCTCTACTCTGTTTCTATATTAGGCGTGATTTGTTGTGAACCATGAATCACTGCCAGCACCTCTATTTGCTCAGATTTAATGTAGTAAATCATTCGATATGCACCTTCAATGACTTCACGGATTTCCTGTGTTGCAAACTCTGGTACAATCCGACCTGAAAACGGAAAATTAGCTATTTATTCAGAACGTCTAGTTAATCTGTCAATTACTCTCATTGCATATTGTGGAGAATTTTGGGAAATATGAGTATAAATTGCCGAAAGATTCTCTACGGCTGTTTCTGTCCAATAAACTTTCACTCTGGTAATCCAAACTTAGCTCTAACTTCCTGTACAGAAATTAATCTACCGGCTTGACTGTCAGCAAGTCCAGCCTCAACTACTTGCCTAACATAAATCTCATCCATTAAATCATCCCAAGTAAAATTATCAGGTAATCTGGCAATTAATTTTTGGGCTTCGGTTTTAATGTTTGATTTTTCCATAGTTTTAACTCAAGTCTAACTCTCTGAATTACATTGTAAATTGACACTTTCACCGTCTTTAGACACGCTCGATTCTTTAATCAATGAGCCGACTTGTTTAAGCAGGATTACTCCAACAAAAATAGAGATCGATTCTCCTAAAC
>JAKOGY010000358.1 GCA_028658405.1 Dolichospermum sp. ST_sed8
CTAGTAGTCTGTCAAGAACTAATTGACGGGTTCATTTGTTGCTATTTTGATTCTTCCTTCTTCCTTCGTGTCCTTCGTGCCTTCGTGGTTCGTTTCTTATCAGTCAAAATTTATTTGACAGACTACTAGTTCCTAACCCCTGTAGATTATTTGAGAGCCAAAGTAGCTTAAAAGTATTGCGGACTTCACCTTCCTGAAAGATTACGGTATTGATTTTCTGTAGCCTTATCGTTGGCAATACTATTATCCATAGACCTTTTAACTTGACCTTCAATTTTTGCTCTTTGTTGCCGACTGGCACCTTTTACATCTTCAACTGTATTCCGAACTTTGCTTTCCGCTTGTTTAACTTTTCCCATTACCTGATCTTCTTTATTTCCTGTAATTTTACCCATAGTTTCTTGAGCTTTACCTTCAATATCCTTCCCTATTGCCTCGACTCTATTCATAGTAGCAATTTGAGTTTGAGCTAGACTAATTGGTTGGGTCAAAAAAGTTGTAGCCAAGCTTTCCTCAGCAGTAAAAGCTGTCAAACTTCCTAGCAATAAAACTAAACCAATAGTCAGAAAAAATCTGTGAAACTTTTGCAGTAAAATCATAAGAATTTTCTCCTTGATATGTAGATTATGAATTGATAAATGCAATCTCTTATCTCTTTTCATTAGGTACAGATGGGGAAACTCTGGCTAAAACTTTCACACTTTTAACACCCTTGATTTGTTTGGCCAGAGAATCAATTTTATTTAATTGCTCTTGAATCTGTACAGTTCCACTCACAACAACTGCTCCATCTTTAGCAGTAACTGTTAATTGACCAGCGGGAATATTGGCTTCCAGTTTAGAGCGAACTTCACTAGCTAAATCAGCATTAGCACGATCTGCACCTCCCCCAGTTAGATTGCGTTGCTCACGGGCGCGAATATCTGCATTGAGTTGATCTCGACGAACTTGGCTAGTTGCATCCTTTTTATCAGTTTGAACTGTTTTGTCAGTGACAACCTTACCGGATTCTGCTGGAGAATCTGGTGCATTGCTGCTAGTTTTTGCGTTATTGTCACAGGCAACTGTTCCCAGAAGTAAGATACTACTGAGGAGTAAAAGCGTAATTTTTTTCATAATTCAAATCCTCGAAAACGAACTTTCGGCATAATAATTCTGGAAGTTATGCCAACTTTATGTAAGGCTGCACAGAATCCTAAAACCCACTGATTGACACATCCTCATCTGCGTCTATCTGCGTTTATCCGCGTTTCATTATTCTTGAAATTTTATTCTATGCAGCTTCATCTCAAATTGGCATTAACTTTTTCCTAAAAAATTAACTCTCACAAGCGCGAAGCGACAGGGTTTTCACGACGGCTAGTTTCAGGAGTATTGTAAACTTCCCACTCCCGCATCCCTTTGTTCTGGAGTATCCTTTCAGCCCGGAGGACTTCAGCCTCTATCCCGTCAACAATGACTAGATAATCTCCAGCGACTACATAATCATTATATACTTTCGCCCGATGTTCGGGAATGCCTAAACCCACCAATCCACCAATTAAACCACCCACTGCTGCTCCAATAACTCCACCTGCTAGAGTTGTTACCAGTGCCGTAGCTACTGCCCCTGCTAACATAACTGGACCAACTCCAGGGATAGCTAGAGTTCCTAACCCGACGAGCAGGCCTGTCAGTCCTCCCACTGCTCCTCCTGCCTCTACTCCCGTTTTTGCTCCTTCCTCAACACGGTTTGTGTCATGCCTAGTTTCATGAGTTGTGTCATGCCTGGTTTCATGACTTGTTTCAATGGGTTTTTCAACTCGTGTTTCACCAATCTTGTACCGCTGATTCAAGTCCTCCGCGTCTTTAGCAATCACAGATACGTGATTCATATCAAATCCATTATCTCGCAGTTCGTTGAGAGCATTTTCTACCTCTTGGCGACTATAAAAAACTCCTACGGCTCGTTTATTTTGAATCAAACTCATTTTTTTCTCCTCTTAAAAAGGGAATAAATGGCAGGTAACAAGGGTAATTAAGAATTAGGGGCAAAAGATCAAAAAAGGCCTTACTTACTCATGCCTACCTGCCCGTGTAATATAATAGACATCTCCAGAAATTAAATATGCTGAAATCCTTGTAGAGACGTTCCATGGAACGTCTCTACATTTATTCCTGGACATGTCTAATCAATAACTTCTTTTGCCTGATCTTTTACATCTTCAACTGAGTGGCGAATTTTGGCTTCTGCTTGTTTTCCCTTGCCTTCGGCTTGAGTTTTGGGATCTCCGGTTATATCTCCTACGGCTTCTTGAATCTTACCTTCAATGTTTTTGGCAGTTGCCTTAGCTTTATCTTTCATGCTCATGATCTGCTCCTAATGAGAAATTTATGTGAAATTGCAAAATGTGGATTCTAACGGAATTCTCAAAAACAAATTATCTTCTCTCTAAATTTGGATGTTCTTGGGTGTTAACATCCAATTCTTCTCGCCGCAGAGTTTCTTCTGCTTCAATATTTTCACGATCTACAACTTTATTCACTCTGACTTCTTCACGTAAGTAAGCTTCCTTATGAATATCGGCAGTTTCTTCATAAACATCTATACGAGTAACTTCACTTGTGCCAAAGCTCACGCTACCTGGTATAACTGCTTCCCCAGCGTCTGTAGGAGTTACTCGCTCAATCACAACCCGTTCTTTATCTATTGGCACTGAAACCCTTGCTGTCTCAGTTTCCGTATGTTTGCCAACGATGACTTCTCCCGTTTTAGCCCGGACTTTGTTGGCAATTAATCTTTCTTGATATAGTTTGAATGTTTGATGATCCTGCTCATTTAGCTCATATAAAGCAGGTTCTTGTTTATAGTCGTAAGCATTACCATTACCATTGTGGAGAATAGGCTTCTCCGGTGGAGCAGCAACAGCACTGGCAGTACCTCTAGAAGACGGTGTATCCAATCCCACTCCCCTAGCAGCGGCTGTGTCTAAAGGTGCAGAATTTTCTAAGAATGCTTCCGAACGATATACTCCCCTCACCTGTTCTTCATAGTTGTAATCAATTTCTCGGTGTTCGTTAAATTCAGGTAAATTCTCCGCTTGTTGTTTGGTCATTCCCACCGTATAAATCCGTTCCGCACTATGGTCAATCCGCGAACGACCTACAGGTAATAAAACTTTTTTCCCGAAAATCCATAAGCCCAAATCAACCACAAAATACCGGAAATGTCCTTGGTCATCTACCAAAATATCGCTGACTGTGCCAATCTTGTCTTCTGGGCTGGCATATACACCCATACCTTTAATGTCTTTTCCTTGAAATGTTTCCCGATAATTCGGATCAAATTCTTTGATTTTCAAAAGAGACATATTATTTTTATCTCCACCTTTTAGGGATCTGACAGTTAACAGGCTGGTACAGGTTGGCAATTTTGCCCCTGTCTCAGTTTCACCATCAATTGATGTCTGATTTGACATACTCACCGACCTGAAGGTGCGGTGATTCTTGACACTTCGCCAGAACACGCCACAAGTGGTCTTATCGTCCCTCCATGTCCGTTTAAAGTCTCCCAATGCCCTATGGCGACTATGACCAAATTTTAACATAAAGCCGTCCTGGAAGGACGGGGCTTGTGTCCCGTCTTTTCGGTCAACGGATTATTTTCAACAATTAGAACCTGGTAAAATTAAGTTATTAATTTCTATCTTTTCAGTTCTAATATTTATACATTAGATATTTTTCCGATTAAGACCGTCCATCAAAGGGTTGATTCTGCTTATATGCCACAAGAGGGAGATTTTCAAGCAAGGGCGGTTAAGAAGATAATTGATGAAATTGTCTGAACTGTGATTTATCTGATTTTGATGACGAAGATGATTAGATTCTGGTTTTAAATAAATCATCAAAATCATCTTCATCATCAGAATCATAGTTCAGACTGATATTTCTTGTTAGTGAGATGATGAAATTGTCTGAACTGTGATTTATCTGATTTTGGTGACGAAGATGATTAGATTCTGGTTTTAAATAAATCATCAAAATCATCTTCATCATCAGAATCATAGTTCAGACTGATATTTCTTGTTAGTGAGATGA
>JAKOGY010000359.1 GCA_028658405.1 Dolichospermum sp. ST_sed8
TTGACATTTCCGAAAAAGTTTGTTATCATGGACTTGATGAGGAGGAACTATCTTGTATGTATAAGCAAGTCTTGTCAAAACCTTTGTAGTGACTATCTATTCCCCATCCTAAAAAACTACTAATTCTAAAATAAATCCTGGCAAAACATTTTCTCCAGATAAAGTTGTGGGTAATGATACTATTTCTACAGGTTGATTTTGACGATAAATTTCTATTTGTTGATTTTGAGGATCAATTAACCAACCTAAGCGTAAACCACTATTCAGATATTCCTGCATTTTCTCTTGTAATTGACTCAAAGAATCGGTACGAGAACGCAATTCAATGACAAAATCAGGACAGATTTTTGCAAATTTTTCTCTTTCTTTAATGCTTAAAGATTCCCAACGTTCATTAGCAATCCAAGCCACATCAGGAGAGCGTTTACCACCATTAGGTAGAGTAAAAACAGTAGAAGAACTAAATACTTTTCCGAGTTTAGTTTGAAGATTCCATAACCAAACATAACCATTAAAATCTGACTCTCTATTACCACTAATTGCACCAACTGGAGGCATAATTATCAATTCTCCCTTAGCAGTTTGTTCAAGTTTCCAATCTTCATTAATTTGACATAATTGATAAAATTGATCATCACTTAACCCTACATTTTTGATATTTAAAATAACTGATTGAGTTGTCATCATTGCTGAAAACTCCTTAACGCTTAGGTAATGGAGAAGAGTATCTGAACTAATTATCAACTATATTTTCTAGATTTGCCAGTGATGATAATTAAACGCAGATAAACGCAGACAATAAACGTAATGTTAGTGGTTTAGCATTATTAAGCCCCTAAGATTAATTATCTCAATCAAGTATAATTGACAAAACTTAACGAAATTCACCAATGCTGGATATTAAACAAATTAGAGAAAATCCCCAACTTATACAAGAGAAGTTGAATACTCGTAGTGGCAAATACGAGATTCAGCCGATATTAGATTTAAGCCAACAACAACGGGAATTGGAAGTAAAACGGAATGAACTCCAAGCCCGGAGTAATGAAATTGGTAAAATAGTCGGACAAAAGGTAAAATCTGGTGTTAATCCTCAAGATCCAGAAATACAGGCTTTAAAGGATGAAGGAAATAGTCTCAAAATTACATTAAGTGAGTTAGAACCCCAGGAAAAAGAGTTAAAAGTCCAAATTCACACTTTATTATTAGCACTTCCTAATCTTCCTAGTGATTCTACTCCCATTGGTACAAGTGAAGATGATAACCAAGAAGTGAAAACATGGGGAGATGAATATATACCCCAAAATCCGAATATTGTCCCTCATTGGGAAATTGGGGAAAAGTTGGGATTTTTGAATTTTGAAAGAGCGGTAAAAATTGCCCAAACTCGCTTTGTGAGTCTTGTCGGTGCGGGTGCGGCTTTGGAAAGAGCATTAATTCAATTTATGCTCAGTACACATATTCAAGCTGGGTATATAGAAATTAGTCCACCTTTGTTAGTAAATACTGATTCTTTAACAGGTACGGGACAGTTACCTAAGTTTGCAGAAGATAGTTTTAAATGTGCAGAGGATGATTTGTGGTTAATTCCGACTGCGGAAGTTCCTGTGACTAATTTTTATCGCGGGGAAATTATCAATACGGAAGATTTACCAATTTATCATACTGCATATACGCCATGTTTTCGTCGAGAAGCGGGAAGTTATGGACGGGATATGCGGGGTTTAATTCGGTTGCATCAATTCAATAAAGTAGAGTTGGTGAAGTTAGTAAAACCGGAAAGTTCTTTTGATGAATTGGAGAAGTTGCTAGTCAGTGCGGAGAGTATTTTACAGGCTTTAAAGTTGCCTTATCGGGTGATTAATTTATGTACTGCTGATTTAGGTTTTGGGGCAACAAAAACCTATGATTTAGAGGTATGGTTGCCTTCTGCTGGGAAGTATCGAGAGATTTCTAGTTGTTCTAATTGTGTTGATTTTCAAGCGAGAAGGGCGGATATTCGGTTTAAGGATGCTGGTAAGAAAGGGACGCAGTTTGTGCATACTTTGAATGGTTCTGGTTTGGCTGTGGGTAGGACTATGGCGGCTATTTTGGAGAATTATCAGCAACCTGACGGGACGATTAAAGTACCGGAGGTGTTGCAGGTTTATTTGGGTAGGGAGGTTTTGTAGTTTAGGGGTTTTTGTAGAGGCGTTTGGGGTGCGTCTCTACAATGGTTTTACATAAGATATCGTGAAGTTATACTAATAAGAGGTATTTAATAAATATGAATGTAGAAAAAAATGCAGTAAAATTATCAAAAATAGAAATTGCAAAGCTTTTAAAGACGCTTAGGGCAATATTACCTGACGAAACATATCAAAAGATAAAAAAATACTTAATTGAAGTATGTATTGATTCAAACGAAGAAACTATCAATAGTGCAATCAATGGATTATCAGAAGAGGATGAATTTGCATTAATATCTCTTTTGATGGGTACAACCATTAATTTAGTTCCTTTAGAACAAAGACCTATTATTAAGGGAGAGTATATAGTTCCTGATTTTTTAGCTTCATTTCAAATTAATAAAGGAGTTATCCGATCACAATATCCTCAGTATTTAAAATGCTTTATTGATGTAAAATCAACAGATAAAGACAAATATAAAATTGGAGGTTCTGAACTGAAGCGTAGACGTAATTTTGCAAAACAATTTGATTTACCCCTGCTTTTCGCTGTGCGTTTTACAAAGTTTCCTCGTTTTCCATTTTGGGTATTAGTGGAAGATAATGACTATTCAAAGAGTTCCCTTACAATTAATTTTACGGATATTATGAATGGTGGGAGAGAAAAGATTTGGAATGATTATTGGTTTTCAGTAACTACAAACAAAATTTTATTTAAAGCAGAGTTTACCCAAGATGATTCTATTTTAAAATGTGATCAATATGGTAATTTACGAAGATTTGAGATTATAATCAATGAACGTACTATACCTTTTACGGATATGTATAAAGTAACAATGCTATATATTTTATTCGAGCAAATCACTGAGGAAATAGGTCTAATAGAACAGGGAAATTCAATAATTCAAATTTTAGCACCAAGCTGTAACTTGCGTTCAATTTCAGATGTTTTGTATCGCTTTAATCAGCTAGGTCGTAACAATAGAAATTTACCTTCTCCTGCTCCAAAAATCTTGCTTCACGCTGATCAAATTTGTAAGAATTTTACTATTAAAAGAGAATTTATTGAAGGAATAATCCAACAGCTTATAAAAGCAAAAATATTAAAACTTTTTGTTCCATCCAATAGCTTTCAGATATCCAAAGTCGAGTATCAAGACTGGCAAGAAATAGTAGTAAATATAAATAAATTTTGTTAATTATTTGGAGAATTGTTTATGACTCAGAAACAAAAAAAACAAGGCAATAAAAATTTAGATCCTGGCTGTCAAGGGTGTATAATCGTTTTAGTGATTCCTTTAATGATTTGGGTTTCTTCCCAAGTCTATTTTTTCCAAAATACTGGAAAGTTAAATATAAATTTTCCCAAAATTCAGTTTGGTAGAGCAAAAACAGTAGATTTGTGTAATGAGTCGTTAAAGAATACAACTTATGCTCGGAATGTAAGCATCAATAAAGATGGAGTTGTAGAGTTTGATGTGGATTATAATTTCACACTAGAAAATGGTCCATCAACCTACAATATCGAATGGGGAAAACAGGGAGATGTGATGTAGAGTTGGGTTAATTCTTATGTATCAAGTGATGTAATGGCTAGGTGTAAAGGTCCAGTCAATATTCAATATACTTATATATATGTAAAAAGAGTATATAGGAATAGTTTAGTTATACCAGAACCTCAGAAGTAGTATTTACGCAATGTAATTATTCATCTCGTAGGGTGCGTTAATAAAATGTAACGCACCATTTTTTTATTAATATTTAACTGTCTGAATCAGGATATCCAGGATTAAAGGATTAACAGGATTATATTTGAGTTTGATATTGTGGGATATTTGAGTTAGCGCAATTTCTGAAAATGTAGATGAATATTAATAAAACATCCTGTACATCCTCAAATCCTGA
>JAKOGY010000360.1 GCA_028658405.1 Dolichospermum sp. ST_sed8
TACTTTAGTTCATAAATACTACTAAATCGGCTTTTTGTTGATGTGTGACAGTTAGGGTGCGGAATGTGGGATTTAAATTTAAATTAGATTCAGGGACTGAAATAAGTAATGAATGGAATATGGAACTTAGTGCTTCAGCGAGTCAGGGCTGGACAAATAGTAAAACAACAACTAAGACAATCACAAACACAGCAGCATACACAGCGCCACTTCCATCAAGAACTGAAAGGACAGTTAGCCTGCTGGCTTTACAAACTTCATCATCAGTTGACTATACTTCAGTAGCACAAGTTAGTTTTGACATTTCATATAGTGGATTCTTAAGTGCAGGTGCTAATGCACGGGAAGATGCTACTACAGATCGTCCTGTTGTGACTGTCAACCTCAATACAGACCAGTTGGCAGGAATAAACAGTGCTGATTTAAGCAATGTTACTGATAATACTGGAAAAAGATATGACCCGAATAAGTTCAATAGCATTTATGCTAATTATGCTCAAAACGTTTTCAAAGCTGGTATAAGTACACCTGTTAGCGGCACATTTACTGGCGTTGGAGGAACAAGTGTTACTGCTCAAGCACTTCCAGATAAACCCCTTGATGGAACTTTAAGTGCTGTATTAGAAGACATAACCAATCCCATAGGATCAAGTCTTAGCACTCTATTCAGCCAACCCATAACTTCAGTTTCTGTTCTATCCAACCCAAATAACACTGCTCAAGGTGTCTGGCAATTCCAAAATGCCGGAAATTGGCAGAATATTAGCACTGGACAGAATATATCTGGTAATGATGTAGTCCGCTTTTTACCTGCTGCTAACTACAATGGCACTCCTGACAAGCTCAAAGTCAATTTTGCTTTCATTGATAGATGGATTGGCGCAGGGATTACGGCTGTGAATGATGCCCCAGTCCTCACCAGTGGACAAGTCAATAACATTAACATTACAGGAAACTCTAACCTCACGTCCTTGGGATTAACAGGACTCAGCTACAGCCCTGGCGGTGGTAGTGATGAAGCTACGCAAACCTTAACTTACACAGTGACAGCAACACCTAACAGTAGTGTAGGTAGCATTGTCCTTGCAGACGGAACAACTGCGGTTACAACTAGCAGTACCTATACTCTGCAACAACTACAAGGAGTCCAGTTCAAACGAGCGGGAAATTCTGGCGGTACTGGCAACTTCGTATTTACTGTTAAAGATAGCGGTGGTAATGCTAATGGTGGAGTTGATAACTTAAATCAATCTTTAACTATTACCGTTGCCAATAACTTCATTGGTGGAGATGGCAATGACTTTATTACTGGTGATAGTGGAAATGATACCCCTGATAACGCTGGTAATAACATTCTTGATGGTGGTGCGGGTAGAGATACTTTAATTGGTGGTTTAGGCAATGATACTTACATTGTAGATACCACCACCGACACCATTATCGAAAATGCCAACGAAGGAACAGATACCATTCAATCTAGTGTCACCTTCAGCCTAGCTAACCTACCAAACATCGAAAACCTGACACTAACAGGAACAGGTTTGATTAACGGTACAGGAAACGCAGCTAATAACGTCATCACAGGTAACAGTGCTAATAACACCCTTAATGGTGGTGCAGGTACAGATACTTTAATCGGTGGTACAGGTAATGATATCTATGTTGTTGATAGCACCACTGATACTATTACCGAAAATGCCAGCGGTGGTACAGATACCATTCAATCTAGTGTTACTTACACGATTGCGGCTCTTGCTAACGTTGAAAACCTAACTCTGACAGGAACAACAGCAATTAACGGTACAGGTAACGCTGCTAATAACATCATTACTGGTAACAGTGCTAATAACATTCTCAACGGTGGTTTAGGTAACGACACTCTTAACGGTAGTACAGGGATTGATACCTTGATTGGTGGAACTGGCAACGATGTCTTTGTTGTAGATACCACCACTGATACCATTACCGAAAATGTGGGAGCAGGCACAGATACAATTCAATCCACTGTCACCTTTACTCTGGCCACCTTACCCAACATCGAAAACCTGACATTGACAGGAACAGCCGTGATTAACGGGACTGGTAATGCTGGTAATAACGTCATTACAGGTAACTCTGCTAATAACATCCTTGATGGTGGTGCTGGTAACGACATTCTCAACGGTGGTTTAGGTATTGATACCTTAATTGGTGGAACTGGCAACGATACTTATGTTGTAGATACCACCACTGATGTGATTACCGAAAATGTGGGAGAAGGAACAGATACAATTCAATCCAGTGTCATCTTTACTCTTGCCACTTTAACCAACATCGAAAACCTGACATTGACAGGAACAACCGCAATTAATGGTACAGGTAATGCTGGTAATAACGTCATCACAGGTAACACTGCTAATAACATCCTTAATGGTGGTTTAGGTAACGACATTCTCAATGGTGGTTTAGGTATTGATACCCTAATTGGTGGAACAGGAATTGATCGTTTTGACTACCGCACTTTAGCTAATTCCGTCTTCAATAGTGTTGATGTGATTACGGACTTTAATGCTAATGTTAGTAATGATTTATTCCTTGTTGCGACTGCACGCTCCGTATTCTCTAATGCCGGAACTGTGGCAACATTTGATATAACAGGCATTACAGCCAATTTAACTACTGTTAATTTTGGCGCTAATGCTGCTGCTCAATTCTCCTTTGGTAGCCGTACCTTTGTGGCTATTAATAATGCTACAGCAGGTTTTAGTTCTACTACTGATGCCATCGTTGAGGTGACAGGTTTAACGGGTACTTTGGGACTCAATAACTTTACAACTACCTTGGTGTAGCTTCTGGTATCCTTTAGGGAAAACACGTTGTAGAGACGTTTCATGAAACGTCTCTAGATCAGCATTAAACCATCCTGTAGTTGATGCGATATGTAAGGGTTTAGCACTGCTAAACCCCTTAACAGGTGACAAGTCACATATCACTTCTTTGTCAATTTGTCAATAGGGAATTTTTGCGATCGCTCAAATTAGATCATTTCTGAGCAAATTCATGGCTAAAATTGTTCAAGGAATAGCTATTAATTTTGTAAAGTTTTGTATCAGCCTGGGAAATTAATTTCTGAAACTACGTTCCCTTACATCCCAATTTTCCCGCCTAATTTCGCCACCTCGCCACAGCTTTAGCAAAAGATGATAATTATCAAATAGTATTTACTACCAATCGTCAAGAAGGAACAATACCAGGTGTACATAAAGTTATTTATGAACCTTCCCGTCAAGCTGCACCCCAAACTCATCATTATGTCCGCAATTTAGAAAATGCCGTTCTCACCGGACAAGCTGTATATCGACCTCAAAGCACAGGGTTTTATCCCAGATATAGTTTACGGTCATTCTGGTTGGAGTCCAACATTATTTATGAAAGAAGTTTTTCCCAAAGCAGAATTATTGTGTTTCTTTGAATGGTTTTATCATCTTCGCGGTTCTGATGGTGATTTTGATCCCAATGAACCATTAAATGCAGATGATTTATGTTGAATTTGTGTAAAAAACGCCCCGATTTTAATTGATTTATATAATTGCGATAGAGGTCTTACTCCCACTATAGCGGTTATCGCTCTTGATGCAATATAATCCAGGGCGCAGGCCCTGCGCCCCTACAGAGTTTGCGATTGGCTGACTGTATCTCACAAAGAGTGCATACCGCTATAATTGGCAACATCAACAATTTCCCCCAGAATATCATGACAAGATTCCCCAAATATGTAAAGTGAATTTTATCCCTTGTAGGGTGCGTCAGACAGGATATTTTGACAAAAAAACAGATTTCCTCTATCTGACGCACCCTACTCAATAAGTTATTCCCAAAGCCGAAAATGAGGCAATTTCGTTCATTCATATCATGGCAAGTTAGTGAGCGTGCGTAAGTCCTAAAAAATATAAAAAATAAAATAAATACCCTCATACTTTGACAAACTAACCCCGCAGATATTAAACCCACATTCCGCACCCCCCGGTGTCACAATCGGTAATTTCGGATTTTTGAATACATTAAAGGATAATTTTTATAC
>JAKOGY010000361.1 GCA_028658405.1 Dolichospermum sp. ST_sed8
CCCCTTTTTAAGGGGGATTTAGGGGGATCGGATAACGGCTAAATTCTTCAAAGTCCCCCTTTTTAAGGGGGATTTAGAGGGATCGGATAACGGCTAAATTCTTCAAAGTCCCCCTTTTTAAGGGGGATTTAGAGGGATCGGATAACGTTTAGCATCCTGTCTAGAGATGTGTGTACACTGTAGCCTTCACAAGGAGAGGGGACAATATAGGAGGAAATTACTGGGGTGTTGTTAGAACACTGACGCGGATTTTGTAAGTTCCTTGTGGTAATAAGCCAGAAATATTGGTAATACTGAGGTGAATTGGATAATCTTTACCACTACTGACTGCTGCTTGAATTCCACTTGATACATTCAACGGATAAACCGGGGTAGACCGACCACTAGGTGAAATTTCACTTTGAATCAGGAGATTATCACCATCTTTGATTTTAGCGTTGATCAGATCAAGATTGTTATATGTTTTACCACTAGATAGAACAGTACCGTTATCAGCAATATTGGTAATGGTCAAGACTATGCCACTAGTGTGAGTAATATTTAATACCGCTGGTTTAGGGTCATCACTTACCAAATTTGCGTTAGGAGTCTTCTGAATAGAACCAGGACTGATGCTGTTAATCCTGACGACAGATGGTATCGTACCTATAAAATCTATATCAGCATTTTGGGCTGGGGCTTTCAGTGGGAAAGCCGCAACGATAACAGCTAAACTTGTACTTACTGTAGTCCGGTAGATCATCATTAAGAAATGAAATAACTTGATTTGTAGGTTGGGTCGTGGAACGTAAACGTATCCCTGCGGGACACTGCGTGAACGCGGAGCAATAGCATGAAACCCCAACAAATGCGTTGGGTTGCGCTGTCGCTTAACCCAACCTACAGGAAATGGACAAGGTATTGCTTTAAGGCTTACAGTATACAAGGAAGTTGAATTACCCTCCTTTTCCCTTGGCAAAGAGGGAAAACCGGAATCTAATTCTCTCCCCTGGTCAAGAGGAGGGTTGGGGTGGGGTAAAACCTGACTATTAACCGCTTCTGGTAATTCTTCCTGGTTAGATAATTCTAAAACAGGTAATTCTATATCTCTACTATTAGCTAATCCTATTTTAGTTATCTGATCAGACTCTTTATTTCTGTTAATTTCAGGAACAAACTCAGATTTATTCTGATCTTCCCCGATATAATCTTGATCATATCGCTGTCGTAAAATCTGCCGAGCTTGATAAATTCTCCTACGTACATTGCAGCAGGAAATATTCAGTTTATGTGCAATTTCTATATATGATAGTTGTTCTTTAAAATGTAAAATAAAGGTATCGCGTAGTATTGGACGTAACTCATCAATCCAAACCGAAAAAACTTCTTCCAGTTCTTGTTTTTGCAGATCAAGAAATAGATTTTCTTCGTGTTTGTCCACGCTATTACTAGTAACGTTCTGAATATCACCATACTGGATAGTCTGATAGCGCTTTCTTTGAAAATCAACACAGAGGTTATAAGTTAGTTTTGTTACCCAATATCTAAAGTTTTTTACTTCATAGATGGACATTTTTTCCTCAGCTTTAAGCATAGCTTGACTCATAATATCTTCAGCATCAGGAATATTACCCATCCATTTCAGACAAGCACTGTATAAATAATCCTGACACTCAATCCACAATGACCAAAAGTCCGGTAGTGTTGCATTTAATGTACTATTCATAGGTTCAGATCGATTTGTTGTTGATTACCTCTGTGCTACGGTAACTTGACCAAATTTTGGCAATCTCCATATTATTAAGTCACTATTTATGTATGGTATGTTCGTATTTAACGAAGTTAAGTAAAGTTCGTCAATGAAAATCCTGGAAATTATGGTATGGTTGCTTTCTAAGCACTGGTGGGAAAAAATTAACTTCGCACAAGTCTTATTAACTTCGTTAAATTCGTAATTTTTGGCAAGTGCGATGAAAAATACTAGAAATCGGCTTACTTACATACTTACTAGTGTGGGCGAGAAAAAAATAGTTAATACACTTGCCAAAGAATATATTAATCCTCGTAACAGGATTAAATGGATACAAATGCAACTGAAACATAATAGTTTAACAATAAGTAGAGATACTATTCACAAGATGTTAACAAAGCAGCGTGTTGAAGAGTATGTAATTAAATCCGTATTTGAGGCATTAAAACTATCATACGAAAGTAACATAGACAGTGTTCCAGCTTCAAAAGAGACAAGTGTTACAGATAGTTGCCATCAAGACTTCTTTCCTGTTGAGAATAAAGGTGCTAATTTTTTCGGTAGAGATGATGACTTAAAAAAGCTAAATACTCTTTTCAATCAACATCAAAAAATGATTGTTATTCAGGCACCAGGAGGAACAGGTAAAACAACTTTAGCCAAGCAATATTTAGATAATCACGGCTTTGATTTAGTTTTATCCCTAGAAATGGCTAGGGAAACAGAGAATATCACTAGCATTGAAAGCATAGTTGAAGAATGGCTGAAACAATACTTTCAAGAAGAACCAGGAAGGGAATTTGGTATTACACTGATAAGATTAAAAAAACACTTACAAAATCGTCGAGTCGGAATATTAATTGATAACTTAGAACCTGCACTAAATAAACACGGTAAGTTTATTCAAAATCATAGTCGTTATTTAGAATTATTGAAGATATTAGCTGATGCAACTGTGCAGTCATTTACAATAATTACGAGTAGAGAATGTTTATTTGACGACCAGATTGATGTAATTTATCATTATTATTTAAGTAGATTAAGTGGATCAGCATGGCAAGAATTTTTCGCATTTCACGAAGTTGAGATTGATATTTCTTTACTAGAAGAAATGCACATAAAATATGGGGGTAATGCCAAAGCCATGCATATCCTGCTTGGGTCAATAAAAACAAATTATGAAGGAGATGCAACTGCCTATTGGCAAGAAAATTGTACTTTGGTGGAAAGAGGATTAAAAAATTTAGTTGTCAATCAATTTGAGAGATTGCAAAGTTTAAATCCCAATGCTTATAAGTTACTGTGTAGGTTAGGATGTTATCGCTATCAAGATATACTACAAGTGACTGAAGATGCCTTACTAGCTTTGTTGTGGGATATTCCTAACCACCAATGGTGTATTTATATAATTAGAACTTTAAGAAATTTGCGTTTGGTTGAATTTGTCAATGGGAAGTATTGGCTGCATCCAGTGATTAGGGAAGAGAGTATAAAAAGGTTAAAATCAAGTCAAGAATGGGAGGAAGTTAACCGCAAAGCAGCCGAATTTTGGAGGGGTAGTGTGAAAAATATTCGCACAAGCGAGGATACGAAGAAAGCCTTTGAAGCTTATTATCATTATGAATGTATTCATGACTTTGAAAATGCTGGATATGTATTGATAGAACGAAGAAATAATTCCTTCTCACCTGATGAAACTCTTGCTATTTCTTACCATCGAGCAGTAGGATGCGTACAAATAATGTCTATATTGGATTTCATCATGAAAAACATAAAATCTCAATATATAATAGCAAGTATTTATTCTATTAAAGGTGTAATCAATATGCTCTTAGGAGATATAAACATAGCAATTAACTACGATAATAAATCACTAGCGCTGGCAAATTCTCTTTTAGATGGTTTTGAAAATAATAAGATAGACACAAAATATGATGATATTATATTGTTGATATTAAAAAATAAAATATATTTATCTATGTGCTATGTAGATAGATGGGAACTGGAAGCAGGTCTAAATATTTTGGAACTAACCAAATCATGGTTAGCAACCATAATGGGAAAAGTAAGTCCAAGTTTAAACTTAAAAATAAAAAGATATCAAATACATATATCTATGCAATTAGCTGTTATATACTCATACTTGAATCTAGAAAAAACATCGGTTGTTAATAAATTTTTTACAAAAAGATTATCTTATGGCTTTCTTGCTCAAGTTTTGGCTGAAAGATTATCTTATGTTGTAGCCCACATTCCGCACCCCCCGGTGTCACAATCGGTAATTTCGGATTTTTGAATACATTAAAGGATAATTTTTATA
>JAKOGY010000362.1 GCA_028658405.1 Dolichospermum sp. ST_sed8
CTATGGGTTGTCCCAGGAGTTCAAATAATAGACTGTGGAAGGTGAGAAAGATTTGGTAAAATATGGTATCTGTGTGCATTATTTATGATTCTGTGTGGGATTTTAGCCACTGTTCCAAATCGTTAATATCTACAAAGTCTAATAATGCTTCTCCTAGGTCTTCTAACTGTGCTATTGTCAATCTGTGGATGCTTTCAATGTAGCGCACTGGCAATTCATATTTGCCACTACTACTTAATTTTCCAAATCGTTTCGATAATATTCGCAGCAGTAAGTTTTTCTCACCTTCTTGTTGACCTTCTTCTTTTGCCTCTTGATAAACTCTTGTTTGCTTGATATCACTAAGTAAAAACATCGCTTCAACCTCCTGACGGCTTAATTGTGAAAACTTCGACACCAAAACAGTTTCCAATAACTCTATAATACCTTGTTTTTCTCTATCATTGCTAATCTCTGTCTTGGTTCTTGCCATAAGATTTTGTACTAATTGTGGGGCTTGGTTTTCTTTACTCACAATTAATTCAATTAACCCCATACCGATTGAACCTGCTGGAATTTCATCTAAATAAATTCTTTGAATTCGACCACTATTAACTAATTCTTGTTGATAATTAGTTAATACTTCCACATCCAAACTCCGTTTAGCAAATAAAGCGACCGCTTGCCAATCTTGTTGCGGTTTGTATTGATTGAGATAGATGTTAATTTCCGTGATTAATTCCCAATAAAATTCTGGTTTGTTTTGAAATTGGACTTCTACAAAATAGATAGGTTTTTTGGCACTATCTGGCATGAATATGCCATCAAATCGAAAGGCTTTCTCTTTTACTTCCACAGAGGTAAACTGATAATCTTCAGCATTTTCTATGGGTTGTCCCAGGAGTTCAAATAATAGACTGTGGAAGGTGAGAAAGATTTGGTAAAATATGGTATCTGTATGCATTATTTATGATTTTATGTGAGATATTAACCATTGTTCTAAGTCGTTAATATCTACAAAGTCTAATAATGCTTCTCCCAGGTCTTCTAACTGTGCTATTGTCAATCTGTTGATGCGTTCAATGTAGCGCACTGGCAATTCATATTTGCCACTACTACTTAATTTTCCAAATCGTTTCGATAATATTCGCAGCAGTAAGTTTTTCTCACCTTCTTGTTGACCTTCTTCTTTTGCCTCTTGATAAACTCTTGTTTGCTTGATATCACTAAGTAAAAACATCGCTTCAACCTCCTGACGGCTTAATTGTGAAAACTTCGACACCAAAACAGTTTCCAATAACTCTATAATACCTTGTTTTTCTCTATCATTGCTAATCTCTGTCTTGGTTCTTGCCATAAGATTTTGTACTAATTGTGGGGCTTGGTTTTCTTTACTCACAATTAATTCAATTAACCCCATACCGATTGAACCTGCTGGAATTTCATCTAAATAAATTCTTTGAATTCGACCACTATTAACTAATTCTTGTTGATAATTAGTTAATACTTCCACATCCAAACTCCGTTTAGCAAATAAAGCGACCGCTTGCCAATCTTGTTGCGGTTTGTATTGATTGAGATAGATGTTAATTTCCGTGATTAATTCCCAATAAAATTCTGGTTTGTTTTGAAATTGGACTTCTACAAAATAGATAGGTTTTTTGGCACTATCTGGCATGAATATGCCATCAAATCGAAAGGCTTTCTCTTTGACTTCCACAGAGGTAAACTGATAACCTTCAGCATTTTCTATAGGTTGTCCCAGTAGTTCAAATAATAAACTGTGGAAAGTGAGAAAGATTTGATAAAATATAGTATCTGTGTGCATTATTGATGATTTAATCCCGTTTCTGCTAAATGCTTAATTAGTGTAGACTGTGGTAAAGGTCCTTGCAAATGATTCCAAGGTAAAATTTTCTCAGTTGACCAATTGCTATAAACATAAAAATCTAAGTCGGGAATTTGTCCTTTCAGTTGTTTAAAGGCACGTTTATAACTTCCCAAAGAGTCACCAAAATCACGGGTTAATTCTAATAATGGGGAAAGTCGGCGATCGCCTCTGGACAACAAAGCCTGTATAATTGACCAATTATAACTTTCTGGTCGAAACTCTATTCCTTGGGGCTTAATATATTTTTGTAATAATTGTAACCTCTTTTCCGCTTGTTTATTAACCCCAAACCATTGAAATGGTGTATGCGACTTAGGGACAAAGGTACTGCAACCCAACGTTAACCGCAAACCAGGAGCAGCTTTTTTGACACTTTGCATCATTTTTACAGTTGCGTCCATATCTTCGGCTTCTTCTCCAGGAATTCCCACCATTCCATAGAGTTTTAAACTAGATAAACCACCAGCTTTTGCATTGATAGCTGCTTGAATAATTTCATCATTATCCAATTTTTTATTGACAATTTTTCGGACTTTTTCTGAACCACTTTCGACCGCAATTGTCAATGATCTTGTATCTCGTTTGGCTAAAGTTTGGGCTAATTTAACTGTAACTGTATTGGTTCTAACAGAAGCCACACTTAAACGCACATCATCATATTTGGGCTGGCTAATATAATCTAATAATTCTGTAAATTCTGGATGTTGGGTGACAGAAGCACCCAATAAACCCAAGCGATTTGTAACTTTTAATCCCCGTTCAATTCCGGGAATTAAAGAATCTTCTAAACTGGCAGTTCTAAAAGGCAAAGTCAAATAACTAGCTAAACAAAAGCGGCACATTTCAGGACAACTTCGCACCACTTCCACCATATAAATATTTTCCCAAGCAGCTTTTTCGGTAACAACAGTAGAAGCAGAAAGAGTATTGCCTCGATAAGTTTGCTTTTGGATAATTGGGGGAATATCCGACGAAATGGGATTAATTGCTTTTATTTCTCCATCTGGAGTGATATATTCTATTACATATAAACTAGGAATATAAATTCCGGGAACTTGGGCTAATGTTTTTAATTGAGTTTCTCTATCAGCATTTCTAACTTTTTTATAAGTATCTATAAAATCACCAAGGAGATTTTCACCATCTCCCAATAGAACCACATCAAAAAATTCTGCATAAGGTTCAGGGTTAGCCGTAAGAACAGGTCCACCACCAAAAATTAAAGGATGATTTTGATTACGAGAATTAGCGCGAATGGGAATTTCTAAAGATTCCAACAGGTTAAAAATATTCACATAATCTAATTCCCAAGACATCGAAAAACCTAATAATTCTGGATGTCTGGGAAGTTGTTCCCGAATATCGGTAAATAAGCGACTTACCTGCAAATCCTCACGCATAGCTAAAGTTGCCCATACCACCTGATAACCCAGACTCGTTATCCCTACCGTGTACTCATTGGGAAAGGCAAAAATTACGGGAATAGCGTCGTGATTGGGGCTTGCGGGGGTAAATAGAAGGCGTTCGGAGTCAAATACAGATGAGGTCACAGCTTTTTTAGTAGAGTTATTTATATTTAATTTTAAGCCATAGAATAATCAAGTTAAAAAATAATGTCACCCCGTTAGCGAGAATCACTGGTAAAGCACCGAGAATAATCCCATAGATTAACCACAAAAATAAGCCACTCATGAAGACAATAAGCATCACATAGGACACATCTCCCGCTGATTTTGTCCGCCATATTTGGAACATTTGCGGTAAAAAAGCAATAGTAGTCAATGCCCCGGCAACTAATCCTAAAATGGTGATAAAATCCATGTTTGAAAATATATCCTAAATTTAAAAATTATACTCCATTAATTGGAGATATTTAGCCAAATATAGTCATCCTAAATAATTTCTAAAAAATAGTAGGGTGGGCATTGCCCACCAAAACCCGCCTATATATAGTATGAGTATGCCACGCAAGCTATCAAAAATCAAATAAGGAGTCCGATATAGCGGTATGCAGTTGAATGAGATACAAAATTTTCCTAAGAAACCATACAGAAAAAGACTTTTAACCCACATTCCGCACCCTAACTGTCACACATCAACAAAAAGCCGATTTAGTAGTATTTATGAACTAAAGTATAAGC
>JAKOGY010000363.1 GCA_028658405.1 Dolichospermum sp. ST_sed8
CACAAGAAAAATGAATTGCCTCCATGTTTTTCTCCCTTGCTATCGCATTGGTCGAAAAACTGTCGTTAATTCACGCGACATTCATCCCACGCTGCCCTTCGGGTCAGGCGTGGGGCTTCTGTCGGTTAAGCTAAATTCTAAATTCTAAATTCTAAATTTTTAATGATGATGCTCATACCGACTAAAACCAGGTCCATAGGTAGCCAGAAGATTTTGCGGGGAAAGAGCTATTTCCGGTTTACCAGAACAAACAAGAGTTTGATTCAGACAGATGACGCGATCGCAATGACGGCTTACCATATCAATATCATGGGAAACTTGCAACACTGTCCAATTCTCTTCTCGTTTTAATTCATTTAATAAAGCATAAAAATCTGTTGTCCCTTGAACATCTACCCCTGCAAAAGCTTCATCCAATACTAACAATTTTCGCGGTGTTACTAAACAATAAGCTAATAATACCCGCTTGAGTTGACCACCGCTAAGAGTTCCAATAGCTTGGTTTCGCAACCGATAAGCGTCGGTACGGTGTAAAGCTGCGGTAACGGCTGCTGATGTTTCTCGCTTTTGTTGCCAAAAATTTGATAAAGATGATAAAAATGAATATTTCGGATTACCTATTCCTAAAGCCACTAATTCACTTACCGAAATTGGAAAACTGCGATCAAAAATAAAGTTTTGTGGCATATACCCCAACTGGTTACGCAAACTTCCTAATTTGGAAATTGGCCGACCAAAAACTTCAATTGTTCCCGCACTTCGGGAAATTAAATCTAAAATAGCTTTGATTAAGGTACTTTTTCCAGCCCCATTAGGACCGACTATGGCTGTATCTGTTCCTGGTAATAATTCAAAGGAAACATCTCGCACAGCTAGATAGGTGTTTTGGTAGACTGTTAACCCGGAAACTTTTAATACTGGTAATGTAATTTCTGCTTGTTCTTCATTCATGAAAGTTAAGATTTGAATTATATTTCTTAATTTTGAATTACTTACACCCAGTGGCTAAAGTCTCTAAATTAGTTTTCATTGCTTTAAAATAATACTGTGGATTGGCATCACCAGTTTCCAAAGAATCTAAAGTCCGCACAGTTAACCCCAAATCTTGGGAAATACTTGTCAATAACTTATTGTCTAACCCCGGTTCGCTAAATAAGGCTTTAACTTTGTATTTTTTGACTGTATTTATCACTTTTTGCACATCTGTTGGTGAAAGTTGCTTTTCAGGAATTTCTACCACAGCTACTTGTTTGAGTTGATAACGTTTGGCAAGATAGGGAAAAGCATCATGAAAAGTGATAAAGGTGCAGTTGGGAGTTTTTTTAATAGTTTGTTGAAATTCCTGATTTAAATTATCTAATTCCTGAATATATGCGGCTGCATTAGCTTGATAATTGACTTTATTTTGGGTATCTGCGGCAATTAAACCATTGCGAATATTAATAACTTGCTGTTTTGCTAAAACTGGATCTAACCAAACATGGGGATTACCAGATGAGTGATTATGATCATGTTCTCCTGTTGCTGTTGTATCTATCGGGGAACTTTTATTAATCGCTTGAATACCTTGACTAGCATCAATTTCTATTAATTGAGAATTCTCGGCATTTTTAATGGTATCTGTCAGAAATTCCTCCAACCCTAAACCATTTTTTACTAATATCTTGGCTGTGGCGATCGCTTTTACATTAGCAGGTGTCCCTTGATATTCGTGTATTTCCGTACCAGGTTTAACTAAAATCTCTACATCTGCTACATCTCCAGCTACCGCTTTAGTAAACAAGTAAACTGGTAAGAATGTTGTAACTACTTTGGTTTTTGGTAATTTTTGTGCTGGTGTTTGTTCTATCTTGACAACTTCACTACTATTAGTATTATTACATCCATAAACTGCTGACAACATGATTAAGGTCATCAGAGGTAAGAAATTTCTTTTTTTTCTATCTGTTTGGATTTTCTTAGGGCTTTTCACTGTTTCTGGTTGACTATAAAACTTAATTGTGACTATACTATCATAATGAGATTCATTCTCATACAAGTTACAAAAAAATATTACTGTATCTAAAATTACAGAATGTTTTAGGCTTTAGAGTAATACTGCTGTATACTTAAATATTACCAAGTCATAAGGATATCTTACATATTTGATTTTTGAAATATACTATTGGTGGGCATTGCCCACCGGATAAGGGTTTTGGTGGGCAATGCCCACCCTACACTACTTAAAATTTTGCAAATATCATTTATGATTCCTATATAACTGCTAAGATATTGAGAATAATTATTGATAGCTGTACTAAATGAAGTATGGCATGAGCAACTTTAAACACGGGTGTGAGGAAAAATGCAAAAATTGCGGACATATCTAATTACCAGTTCAACTGTTATCAGTGCAATACTATGTACGACTTCTGGTGCATGGGCAGAAACAGTACCAGTACCAGCAAATAATTTAGAACAACAAGTTAATAATAATAATCAACAAGAGGTAATGTCACAAGTTACCTCCGTATCTCAGTTATCCGATGTTCAACCTAATGATTGGGCATTTCAATCTTTACAATCACTAGTAGAACGCTATGGATGTATTGCAGGTTATCCTAATGGTACTTATCGGGGTAATCGAGCGTTATCACGATATGAGTTTGCAGCCGGGTTAAATGCCTGTTTAGACCGCGTTAACGAACTAATTGCTACTGCTACCGTTGATCTAACGACAAAGCAAGATCTAGCCACAATTCAAAAATTGCAAGCGGAATTTTCCGCAGAATTAACAACCTTACGGGGACGTGTAGATACAGTAGAAGCCAAAACTGCTGAGTTAAAAGCTCATCAATTTTCTACCACCACTAAGCTGCAAGGACAAGTTGTTACAGTTGTTAGTGATGTATTATCAAACAAAAAAGTTAATGGTGCGGACATTCCTGGTAAAAATACGACTTTAGGAACAAGAGCGCGAATTGAGTTGGTCAGCAGTTTTACAGGCAAAGACACACTGTTTACCAGAATCGCCAGCAATAATATTCTTAGCCCTGGTATTAACACCTCAGAGGGCAACTTGTTTTTTGCTGGTACTACTGGTAATACCAACGCTGCTATTGATGCCTTGTTTTATGCTTTTCCTCTTAGTAAAAATACGCAAGTAAAACTAATCGCTAATGCGGGTGCAGCAGACGACGTTACCAATACAGTCAACCTGTTTGATGGTGATGGTAGTTTTGGGGCTTTGTCTACTTTTGGCACAAGAAACCCGATTTATGGACAATTAGGTGATAAAGGCATAGGAATCAACCATCAGTTTGGTGATAAATTAACCCTAAGTTTAGCCTATTTGAGTGGTACAGCTAATAACCCCACCCCTGGTAATGGTTTGTTTGATGGGAGTTACGGGGCTTTAGCGCAATTAACTGTTAAACCAAGCGATCGCATTTCTCTGGGTTTAACTTATATCAATTCCTATAAACAACCACTGCTTACTGGTAGTAATAACGCCACATCTACCTTTAATGGTGAAGCTTTTTCTAGTAATTCTTACGGTGTCCAAGCATCATTGGGTCTGAGTAAGAAATTTGTGCTAGGTGGTTGGGCTGGCTATACCAATAGTAAAGTTTTGACAGGCACAAAGGGAGACGTAGATACTTTTAACTATGCTGTTACTCTTGGTTTGCCAGATTTGGGTAAAAAAGGGAATTTGGCTGGTGTGATAGTTGGTATGGAACCAAAAGTCACAGGTTCTAATTTTGCTGGAGTTACGAAAGATCCAAATACCTCCTATCACATTGAGGGATTTTATCAATATAAACTCAGCGACAATATCACCCTGACTCCTGCTGTGATTTGGCTAACAGCCCCAGATCACAATGACAAGAATGATAATGTAGTGATTGGTGCTTTAAGAACGACTTTCAGTTTCTAATCACAGCAATCAAATAAATCACACAAATCATAGTTCAGATGTTTCTGTTCCCTTTGGGGAAAGATGTCTGAACTGTGATTTTTATGATGA
>JAKOGY010000364.1 GCA_028658405.1 Dolichospermum sp. ST_sed8
TTCCTTCTTCCTTCGTGTCCTTCGTGCCTTCGTGGTTCGTTTCTTATCCGTCAAAATTTATTTGACAGACTACTAGCTTATCCATTGGCTATAAATTCCAATCACGACGATAATTAAAGAAACTTAGTAACAATTCTTGTAAAACATGATTTTTATTAATTCTGTGTCTATTCCATTCTCGCGCTGTTTCTATGAGAATTTCGGAAAAGCTGGGATAAATAGGCGATAATTTAGCTAAATGCTGAACTTTAATATTTTGTGATATTGCTAAACTAATTAAATTAATTAATTCTCCTGCTTCTATTCCTAATATAGAACAGCCTAAAATTTTGCCATTGTCTAAAACTATTAATTTACAAACACCTGTAATTTCTCCTGATATTTGTGCGGCTGTAGCTGTTTTAAAATATTGCTTTAAAACTAAAACTTGATTTTGAGAATATTGATTTTTAGCTTGAATTTCTGTTAAACCAACTTGGGCTACCATTGGCTGAGAATATATTCCCCAAGGAACAGATTGATAATTAACTTTCAGTCTGGGAAAAAATAAAGCATTTTCTAAGGCAATATTAGCTTCATAATTACCAATATTCTGAATATCATAACCGCCTAAGATATCACCACAAGCATAAATACGATGATTAGTTGTTTGCAATTTTTCATTGACAACCAAGCGGTGTTGATGCTGTTTTACTCCTATTGCTGGTAAATTCAGATATTCTAAATTTGGCTTTTGTCCAGTAGCAATCAAAATTTCATCAGTTTCAATAGCTAAATTTCCGGCTTGCACCCATTTTTTATTGTCTATGTGTCGTACTTGGGTGACTTGGGTTTGTGTTAAAACACGCACACCATCAACTTCTAATTGTGCTGTTAGTAATTGGGCTATTTCTGTATCAAGATCCGGTAAAACATGAGAATATTTAACTATTAATGTAACTTTACAACCGAATCTAGCTAAAATCTGAGCAATTTCTATACTTTGAGGAATACCACCAATAATTACCCAATTTTCTGGTAATGTTGTTTTTTCCAAAGATGCCCAAATATTAGTTAGAGTCAGATATTCAATCGTATCTAATCCTGGAATCTTGGGAATTAATGGACGAGAACCATTAGCGAGTAAGTAAGTGCGACTATATAGCCGTCTTTCATTAACTGTAAAACTTAATTTCGGAGCAGATTCAAATTGACCATTACCAACAATAATATCAACACCTTGGGCAGTTAAATTAGCTAAAGAATTTATTTGATCAAGATTTTTTAAGACAGCATTTGCATAAGACAATCCCTTTGTCCAATTCAGAGATGCTATGTTCAGATTAATATTTGTTTCATAAATTCCTAAATTTGTTAAATTACGAAATTGCTGGGTAATCTGACTAATTTCACTCAGCACATATTGATAACTTAAATTATAGTGATGAGAAATATCTGCGCTAACGATCAAACCAACTTTAGCCTGTAGCTGAGTAGCGGTTAAAGCAGCCTGGTATCCAGTAATACTGCCACCAATAACGATGATATCATAATCAATATTACTCATTAGTCAGTAGGGGCGCAGGGCCTGCGCCCAGTCATTAGTTTTTCTAAATTCTAAATTCTAAATTCTTTTAGACCGGTTAATAGGCGTTGGTTATCAGATTCGGTACGGACTGCAACGCGGAAATAGCGATCGCCTAATTCTTTAAAACTTAAACAATCACGAATTAAAATCTGGTGTTGCTGAAGTAGTTGCTTTTGTAACTGAGAAGCAGATTGTTGAGATTCTACCAATAGGTAATTAACAGTGCCTTCTAGGGGTCTTAAACCGGGAATTGATGCGATACCTTGAAATAGTTGATTTCTCGCCTCTGGTAGCCATTTCCAGGTGTCGTTTTGAAATTGTGTATCTTGGAGAGCGGCGATCGCTGCGGCTGCGGCTAAAGTATTGACAGGCCAAGGATCTCGCCATAATTTCCACTTTGCCAACCGCTGGGGGTGAGCGATGGCATATCCCAATCTTAGCCCTGGTAAACTGTAAAATTTGGTGAGCGATCGTAAAATCACTAAATTCTCGTATTCTTGCACCAAACCAATGAGGCTTTGTTCCTCTTCCGGTGGTAAAAAATCCATAAACGCTTCATCCACCACCACCAAGGCAAACTTTTCTAAATACAGTAAAATAGATTCTCGGGAAAATAATTTTCCCGTTGGGTTGTGTGGATTATTCAGCAGTAACCCAAATTCTGAAGTATCAAGGCTTAAATCTGGCAATAGGGCAATATTCTCCTTTCCCGTGGACAAATCTACAGGAAACTCCAGCAATCTAGCGTTATCAACCGCAAGAGTGCGGTAATAGTCGCCAAAAGCTGGAGTCAGCAAAACTGTTGCTGCTAATTGTGCTAATTCTCTACCCACTAGAGTTAATAATTCTGCTGAACCATTACCTGGCAAAATCCACTCCACAGGTATTTGATGAAAATAACTCAGAGCAAGTCTCAAGTCACTATACTCTGGGTCAGGATAATTTATCAGATTACCCAGTTGGGACACAATCGCAGCGATAACGCTGTTTGGTGGTCCCAAGGGGCTAATACTGGCAGAAAAATCCACAATAGCATCAGGGGAGCAGCCAGCCAGTGCTGCTGCCCAAGATAAGTTTCCCCCGTGTGCTTGTTGTGGCATCAAAAATATCCTTCCTACGAACTTACTCTTTTGGCTCTTTTGGCTCTTTTGGAGGCGCTACTCTTTCTCTAAACAGTTTCCCAGCCGAGAAAGCAGGAACTCTAGTAGCGGGAATTTCCATTTTTTCGTTGGTTTTGGGGTTACGTCCTTCACGGGCTTTGCGTTCCCGTGATTCAAAAGAACCAAATCCTACCAATGTTACCTTATCACCGGAAGAAACCGCTTCAACAATGGTTTCTATGGCAGCGCTCAGAACTTGGTCAGCTTGTTTCTTGGTAACGTTAGCCTTTTCAGCTACTGCATCCACTAATTCGCCCTTGTTCATATCAAACTCCTAAAGTTTTATCAGAGATTATTTAAAGATGCACCATGAAGGCACTTTTACGTAAATCTCTGTTTGTAGAAATACAAAAATCGTTCATTGAGAATATTTACACTCAAAACCGCTGTAAATCTCATTGATTCGACTTTTCAATGAATCATTCTAAGGCGTTGTAGCCCTAAGTGGATAGATGAAACTATTAATTTATATAGATTTCAGGATTTTTGTGGTTTTTTTCCTCTTTCTTGTAGTTAAAACACCCTATTTTTAGAAATAAATACTTAGTTGTCAGTTGTCAGTGGTCGGTTGTTAATTATCCTCTCTGTGTATTGATGACCTTACCCCTGGCTTTAAGAATTCTGCGGAGTCGGTCAGCACTCAAGTGAACTTGTCGCTCAGATGCTAGTTTTTTGGCTAGTTGTTTAGAGCTATAAGTCTGAGGTTCTTCGAGGAGACAGTTTTCTAGATAGTGTAAATCATCTTCTGAATAACGGGGTTTTCCTCCTCGACCTGGAGCATCCCATAATCCTGCTAAACCCATTTTTTGCCAACGATGTAGGGTCTGACGGACTGTAGAAATCGCCCAGTTTAAACCTTGAGCAATTTCCTCATTTTTTAATCCCCGAGCGTTCAATAGTAAAACTTGAGCGCGATCTTTAGTCCGTTGAGGAACGTCCTTTGCTTTTCTCAACTCTTCTATTGTTGACTTTTCCTCATCAGTTAACAAAATTCTCAGTCGGCATCCCATAGACCTTTAGCTCTGATTAATGTATTTAGTATAGTTTTGATTGCAGGATACAATAACTACGTTATATTTCAATTATTTACTTAGAGTATATTGGTTTTACTGTAGTCTCATACCCGTAAATATTATTTGAAGTATTTTTTAATTTTGTCAAGTGTATCCATCTATCCCACATTCCGCACCCTAACTGTCACACATCAACAAAAAGCCGATTTAGTAGTATTTATGAACTAAAGTATAA
>JAKOGY010000365.1 GCA_028658405.1 Dolichospermum sp. ST_sed8
CTAAATATTTGTTTTCTTGGTACTTGAGGATTTTAGATTGGCGATTTTGGATTAATTCCGCCCTGAAGAGGCGGGGAACCTGTACCGAAAATTCTAGGGTCCAAAATCTAAAATCCAAAATCTAAAATTTTTCGGTCAGTTGAATCTAAGAGGATGTTTGATAGCTTGCGTGGCGTTAGGCATAAAGTTCTCTTGTCGGGATCAAAAGTTTTAGATCCCTCTAAATCTACGCCAGTTGCTCATGGGGGAAACCCCCAAGACCGCACTGGCTCCCCTTAAAAAGGGAGACTTTGATGACCGTTCCCCCTTTTTTAAGGGGGGTTAGCGGGGATCTAAAAATGCCTAAAGTCACAGCGAAACACTTTTTAAACAACTTCTAACTGATATCCTGAGTGAAATTAAGAAATACAAGTATAAAGTTGAAGGAGAATTAGGTTAATGACACTCACCTATGGAACAGAGGGATGCCTCCGTATTGGTCAACAGGCTCCCGATTTTACAGCAACATCCGTAGTAGATCAGGAGTTTAAGTCAATTAAGTTATCTGATTATCGTGGTAGATATGTTGTGCTGTTGTTCTATCCCTTAGATTTTACCTTTGTTTGTCCAACTGAAGTGACAGCATTTAGCGATCGCTACGCAGAATTTAGCCAACTAAATACAGAAATTTTGGGTATTTCCGTTGATAGTGAATTTTCTCACCTCGCTTGGATTCAAACAGATCGTAAATCTGGTGGAGTTGGTGATATAAATTATCCCTTAGTTTCCGACATCAGAAAAGAAATTAGTGCCGCTTACAACGTTCTTGATCCCACGGCAGGCATTGCTTTACGTGGTTTATTTATCATTGACAAAGATGGCATCTTGCAACACGCTACCATTAATAATCTAGCTTTTGGTCGGAATGTAGATGAAGCTCTGCGAACATTACAAGCAATTCAGTATGTTCAGTCCCACTCCGATGAAGTTTGTCCTGTTAATTGGCAACCTGGCGACAAAACTATCAATCCTGATGCAGTGAAGTCTAAAGTTTACTTCGCTGCTATTTAGAGAATTAGCAACCAAGTAATTCTGCTCCTTCGTGTTCTTCGTCCCTATCCCTGACAGTTCTGTAAGGGATACGTGGTTTATTAACTCCTGACTCGGTGACTCCTGAATTTTTTATGCTGACTTCAACTGATTTTACAGGCTTATTGAACGAGCGATTTTTCCATAATTTTTTACCTATACCCCCGTTAGATAATTTCCGATTGGGTGTAGGCACACCAGATTTTAAATTATCAGATATTACTAATAATGCTGTAGTCAAACTATCTGATTTTCGAGGCAAACAACCTGTACTAATTGCCTTTACGAGAATTTTCACCGAAAAGCAATATTGTCCATTTTGTTATCCCCATATTAAAGCCTTAAATGAGAACTATGAACAGTTTAAAAATAGAGGAATTGAAGTTTTATTAATTACTAGTACCGATAAAAAGCAAAGTCAAATAATTGTGCAAGACTTGGGTTTAAAAATGCCATTATTGAGTGATTCTAGTTGCCACACATTTCGGACTTATAAAACTGGACAAGCATTAGGAGCGCCTTTGTCCGCACAATTTGTATTAGATAAAGATGGAAAAATGCTCTATAGACATTTATTTTCTTTCTTAGATCATAATGCCAGTATAGAGACACTTCTAGAAAAATATGATTAACTCAGAAGTAGTTTAATTTAAAGGTTTTAATTTACCTGTACTTCGATTATATTGATAAATTTTCCGAGGTAAACTTGGATGAGGGCTAACACAATATTGTTGACCATCAATCATAATTGTCACTATTTTTTCTCCAGAATTGCAGGAGACATTAGTTAATTCCCAACTTTTAATTAACTCTGAATTAGCATTAGTAGAAAGGTCAGAAGTGGGTTTTTCTTTTGGCTTTATCTGTGCTTCAGCCGCAGGTTTTTTAATATAAAGCCTTTTAAATATTTCTGCGGATTTTTTATAATCTGCAACTGCGCCTTTATAATCATTAGTAAGAGTAAGAGCTATAGCCCGATTGGTGTAGGCATTAAAGTTATCAGGATCGATCATAATAGCTATATTTGATGCTTTTATTGATGACTGATAGTCCTTTAAAGCATTAAATATATCACTCTGAATAGAATACCCATAACTATTGTTAGGATCAAGGCGAATAGCTTGTTTAGAAGATTCCAATGCTGCTTGATAATTTCCGAGCTTCAGATAAGCCATACCTTGATGAGCATAAGTAATAGCATAATTAGGATTAAGGCGAATGGCGCGATTAAAATCCGCAAGTGCTTCCTGATTATTTTGCAACCACATCTGAGTCCAGCCGCGATTGAGGTAGCCATCTAAGTAATTAGGATCAAGAGCAATGACTTGGTTAAAATCTGCCAGAGCTTCTGGATATTTTCTTAACCATGTATACGCATATCCTCTTTTAAAGTATGCTTCTATATATTTAGGGTCAAGCTTAATTGCTTGATTAAAATCTTCTGCTGATTTCTGATAATTATATTGATCCAGATTAGTAATACCCTTAGCATAAAAGTCTCTCGCTGACTGAGGATCACTTAACCGCGTAGCAGGACGTTCACCAGTAGAACTCTGATCTCTTTTGATAGAACTGCTGTTAAGAATTGGTTCACTTGTAGCTAAAAAAGTATTAACAGGAATCCCCGCATTAAATCCTGTTTTCTGGGTAACGAATTCTCCTGTTTCTCTTTTATTTTTAGCTGAAGTATCGGCTAAACCATGAATAGCTACAACTCTACCAGCAATATCAAACACAGGACCACCACTATTACCAGTTATAGTTCTGGCATCGTAAATCAAACCATAGCCATTAATAGCCTTCTGACTACGAGAAACAACTATTCCTGTAGTAAAGGCAAAGTCTCTGGCCGCTCCAACTTTACCAAATACCGCTGGAAACCCACCCACAAAAACATCTGTAGCTTCTACCATATCGTCAGAGTTACCTAAAGTAGCAATGGGATAATCTTCTGTAGCCACAAACGTAACTAGGGCTAAATCTGCATCATTTCTAGTAATCTGCAATACCTTAATATCTTTAACGGCATAATCTTTCTGTGTATTTGTCCGAATAGAATAAGTAATGTCTTTAGCGCAAGTAATTTTCCCAGGTCTATCTAAAGCATCGCACACCACATGATTAGCTGTAAGTACGGTATAAGTATTACCTTGTTTAGCAATAATTACCCCTGAACCTCCGGGAGTTATATCACCCTCTGCATTAATTTGGACTGAGGTATTTTTAGCAATTTGGGCAATCTTTTGGGTACTGAGAGTATTAGCAGCAAGTGTTGGCATAGAAATTACAATAGCTGCTACTACTGAGGTAGCCAGAACAGTATAATTCACCCTGGTAAAATATAAACTCATATCTTGTTTTTAGTTTTTTGTAAATTATGGGAATTATAAATCTCTCGGTAAGCGTAAAACTCAGCGTCTTCAGACCTGAGATATAAGCGACCCTTCGGCTACGCTCAGGGCATCGCTCGTGCGACTTTAGTCGCCTACGTTCTTCTTGATTAATTTATCATTTTGTGAAATCATAAATATAATAGCAAAAATCAAAATCATGGTCAAAAATAAACCCTTAATGGGAGTTCAACAAGTCCTATTATCTCCTGATAAAGATACTAAAGCAATATTGGAGTATCTTTGTCAACAATCGGGTAAACTCTATAACTCAGGGGTCTATTTTGCTAGACAAACACTTTTCAAAACTGGTAAGTTACTAACTGGTAAATTTGACCTAATATATGAGTCAACTGTGAGCAAGACCAGATTAGCAAGTTCACTACCTTCAGTAGTTGCTCAACAAACACTAATCTCATTCAGAGGGAACAGGGAATAGGCACACCGGAACAGGAAAAACTCATGTTTAAAAACATGAGATTGAAATAATGA
>JAKOGY010000366.1 GCA_028658405.1 Dolichospermum sp. ST_sed8
TTCTGATTTTGATAATTTCAAATTCATTGTCTGAATCAGGATTTACAGGATTTAAGGATTAACAGGATGTTCTATTTATTAATCTTGGTTATTCTGATTTTGATAATTTCAAATTCATTGTCTGAATCAGGATTTACAGGATTTAAGGATTAACAGGATGTTCTATTTATTAATCTTGGTTATTCTGATTCTGATAATTTCAAATTCATTGTCTGAATCAGGATTTACAGGATTTAAGGATTAACAGGATGTTCCATTCATTAATCCTGAAAATCCTAAAATCCTGGATATCCTGATTCAGACATTATTCCATTCATTAATCCTGAAAATCCTAAAATCCTGGATATCCTGATTCAGACATTATTCTATTTATTAATCCTGAAAATCCTAAAATCCTGGATATCCTGATATGGCTTCGCCACGCTACGCTATCAGACATTATTCTATTCATTAATCCTGAAAATCCTAAAATCCTGGTTATCCTGATATGGCTTCGCCACGCTACGCTATCAGACATTATTCCATTCATTAATCCTGAAAATCCTAAAATCCTGGTTATCCTGATTCAGACATTATTCCATTTCTTTAATAATATTCATTGTTTCCACACTAACAGTACACACCCTCATTAATAATTCTATTACCTGTTCTTTGTAATCTGCAAAACGGTAAGTATTGAACTTTTCCGCAATGGTAGGATCTTTTGGTTTCTTTTCTTTATATTGATCTAAAATCCATTCCAAAGCGCAACGATTACCCAGCATATATTCCCAAGCAATGTTAGGAATACCTGATAATGTTGTGACATCATCTAAGATAATACAACATGAAGTTTTATCGGCTTTTAATTTAGGTTTTGGTGTTTTCTGGTTATCTTTTAAAGGAATATCAACACTGGTTAATTGATAAGGTATGACCGTTTCATAATTAATATGTAATTCCATGAGTTGTTTACCCCAGTTAACCCATTTGTGGAAGTTTTCATAATAGGGTAAACGGGGAAATTCGCGTTTGAGGTTGAGTTCGTATTTGCTGCGATATGCGGGATTATGTAAGACTGCATAGGTATAATGAAAGATGTCTATTTTGGTATTTGTTGAATCTTGATAATGGGTTTGAATTTGTTTTAATCCCCAGTCAGTAATGTTATCAATGCGTTTTCCTTCTCTATCGTAACGGTAGAGAGAAAAACATTGAGTTTTTTCTAAAAAATCCAGACAAGTAATTTGATTTGTTATTAAACACTGAAATGGTTTTGATGCACCAATTCCAGGTACAGACATATAATAGTTTATATCATTTTTATTATATATATTAAACCATTGGTAAGTTCTTCCATTGAAATGCTGATCAAAATAAAGATGTTCTTTATAAAATGGTCTGTAAAGACTCAAATGAATACTTTTTTCATCAAATTCTTTTTTTATACCTCTTTTAAAGTAGTTTTTTAAATCTTCATCCCATTTTATTTGTTTAGAAAGTTCTTCCTCTGGTTGTTTCTCAAATTGATTTTGATAAATTTCTACAAAGAATTTCATCTTATTTGCTAGATATTCTTCTGATAAATCATAAACCCATTCATCTCTCTGTGTTTTCAAACCTGAAGAAAATAACTTAAATATAGCTTTTTCTCCTTTACCTGCTTTCACATCTTTATCAATCAAAGGTAAAAGAGTTTCAAAATCATTATCAGATTGATTTATCCATTTATAGTTTTTATCTGGTGTAATATGTTCAAAAGGAATTTGATTAAATTTAGTTTGAGATAAGAATTTTAATTTCTCACTTGCTGTATCAAAATCTGGACGACGAATATGAAATATTTGACAATTATTAAAATCACTATTTAGTTTCTTCACCAAAAACATAATAGCTACACCAGTTTGAATCCCAAAAACATTATGTGTAGTTCCTGAAAGCTTAGGATTCCTCCTAACATCACCATGCAAATCTATAATGTAAATATAACTAAAATCATCAGTTACAGCTTTCAAACTTCCGAAATAGAGGATAAAACTGGTATTCTGGATTTTTTTCCATGTGACGATATACCAAAATATAACGCCAATAACCTATTTTTTCCGATAGATAAACTGTGTAAATAACCCACTCTATGGGGAAAAATGTATAGGTACGATTTTTAGTGAGATAACTCAAGTCAAGGGAAAGGTTAAAATCTGCCATTGACTTATTCAAAAATCCCGCATGACGGGCTTCGTCTCGTGCTAAATAAGCAAATGCTTCTGATAGCAAAGGCTGACTATCCTTGAGACGACGAGATAATTCTTTAAACAGTAAAAACCCGGAGAATTCCGAAGTACAAGAACGTTCTAAAAAATCAATGAAAGCAAGTCGTTTTTCCCCAACAATGTGATCCCAACCTTGCTTAAATTCATCATCTCGTACAAAGTGATGACGGTTATAATCTGCCTTGAGTTCGTCAATTATAGCCCTTAATTCAGGTTCATTTTCAGAAATATCCATTTTTGCCACTGTATCAAAGTCAGTGGTATAAAAACGGGGTGTTAATAATGTTTCTTGAACTGGTGCTTTTACGCCTGATTTCGATAACTCCACAGAGGGGTTATCCAACGACTTGACCATAAGTAGTCCCTTTACCATTGTATGCCTTAAAATCATATAAGCATAATTATTTGTTATTAGTCATCAGTTAAACTATTGAAACTAATTCTTACAAAATTACTGAATCATCTATCATTTTCGTATAGTTAAAATACCTATTTATTAACCAAATGTATTTATGAAACCATAAATAAATATGAATGAATTTATAGTTATACAAAGAATAAGAGTTAAATAATTTTAGGAGTCGTAAAAACAGCCGGAATCTGCATCGGTAGTAATTTGTGCTAGAAAATTATGCAGAATCCATATTCTCCTAGAATAGCAATTTTTTCTGATGATGTCGGCTATGAACTGATAAACAAGCCGATGAAATTTGCAAACCCTGACACGTAAACAAGAAGGAAGTAATAATGAGTAACGATTTAGCAATGAAACTGCGTGTAGGAACACAACAGGCACATACAGATTCAGAAAATCTTGGCTTCATGAAATGTTTTGTGCAAGGAGTTGTGGATAGAGATTGTTTTATTCAGTTGTTGAGAAATTTCTATTTTGTTTACAGTGAACTAGAAGCAGCAATTGAGAAACATAAACAGCATCCTGTTATTAGTTTGATTTATTTTCCCGAACTAAATCGCCAATCTTCCCTCGAACAAGATATGTTATTTTATTATGGGAGTCAGTGGCACAAACGCATCACCCCTTCACCCGCTGCTCAAGCTTATATTACGCGTATTAACCAAATTTCCGAACATGAACCTGCACTATTGTTAGCTCATTCCTATACTCGTTATTTGGGTGATCTTTCTGGTGGACAAATGCTACAAAAAATTGCTCAGTCAGCCTTAAAACTTTCTGGACATGAAGGAACTTCCTTTTACAATTTTCAGCAAATTCCAGACAAGCAAGCTTTTAAGGAAAAGTATCGTCAAGCATTAGATAAAGTCTCAGTTGATGATACAAATACCGACAAAATTGTGGCAGAAGCTAACCATGCTTTCAAACTCAATATGCAGATACTTAAAGAGTTAGAAGTTATTTTAATAGAAGCTCTTGGTAGAGCTACTTACAATGATTTAGTTTGAATCTCTGCATGATTTACAAATATAGGACTCCTATTTGATTTTTGATAGCTTGCGTGGCGTAGCCATACATATACGTAGGGTGGGCATTGCCCACCAAAACCCGGATACTGTGGGCATTGCCCACCCTACAATACTTAGATATGCCCACCAAAACCCTGATACTGTGGGCAATGCCCACCCTACAATACTTAGATATGCCCACCAAAACCCGGATACTGTGGGCATTGCCCACCCTACAATACTTAGATATGCCCACCAAAAC
>JAKOGY010000036.1 GCA_028658405.1 Dolichospermum sp. ST_sed8
ACCCGCCAGGGAATAAATTCCCTGTCTAATAGCTCAAGTCCACTTTAGTGGACTCAGGAATTTTCCCATTGTTTAGTAGGGGCGTATTGCAATACGCCCCTACCTGGCTGTTTGCTTCCACACCCGCCAGGGAATAAATTCCCTGTCTAATAGCTCAAGTCCACTTTAGTGGACTCAGGAATTTTCCCATTGTTTAGTCATCAAAAGACAACTTTGGCTATTAGCAAGGAACTTGAGTTCCTTGCGGGATGTAGGTTTTACGTTAAGTTGACACTCATGAGCATTGCTAAACCCTTAATTCTGGATTCTCAAATCCTTTTTTATACTTTCTAACTTCTTCTAAATTTCCCCCCAGGTATTGCATGAGAGAAAAAATTGCCGCTTTAACACAAAATTTGGCTCGTACCATCGTTGGTAAACATGAAGCCATTCGGTTAGTGATAGTAGCCTTACTTGGTGGTGGTCATGCTTTATTAGAAGATGTCCCCGGTGTCGGAAAAACCCTCCTGGCCAAATCTCTAGCTCGTTCTGTAGATGGTAAATTTCAACGTTTACAATGTACTCCCGACTTACTCCCTACAGATATCACTGGTACAAATATTTGGAATCCTAAAAGCGGCGAATTTAGCTTTATGGCTGGTCCCATATTTGCTAACGTGCTATTAGCTGACGAAATAAACCGCGCTACACCCCGTACCCAGTCAGCTTTGCTGGAAGTGATGGAAGAACACCAGGTAACAGTTGATGGTGTTTCCCGTCCAGTTCCTCAGCCCTTCTTTGTGATTGCTACCCAAAACCCCATTGAGTATCAAGGGACGTTTCCCCTCCCAGAAGCACAAATGGACAGATTTATGCTGTCTTTAAGTTTGGGCTATCCTTCGGAATCGGAAGAATTGCAAATGCTGCAAAATCTGCAAGCAGGTTTAAAAGTGGCTGATTTACAGCCTTGTATTACATTAGAAGAAGTCCAGGAATTACGTCAAGCTTGTTCCCAAGTCAAGATAGAAGCGTCTTTGCAACAATATATTTTGGAATTGGTGCGGACTACTAGAAACGATGAAGAAATCACTCTTGGTGTGAGTCCTCGTGGTAGTGTCTCTTTACAAAAAGCTGCCCAAGCCTTGGCTTTTATCTTAGGTAGAGAATATGTTCTTCCCGATGATATCAAGTTTCTTGCACCGCACGTTCTTTGCCATCGTCTAATTCCTAGAGGGGGAAGAAATGCCAAAACGATAGTTGAACGGTTATTGCGATCTGTGTCTATTCCTTAATATGAAATATGACGGGAGGTTCTACCTCCCAAAAGGTATTTTTAGTTTGAAATTATCTATGAACGATGGTTATAGTAAAATTTACTGTAGAATATAAAAAAATAACGTTGTAATTATGCAGAAAATCATTATTAAAAACTTCGGTGCAATTAAATATGCAGAAATTGAAATCAAGAAAACATTAGTCTTGATTGGTGAACAAGCTAGTGGTAAAAGCACTATTGCCAAACTAATTTATTTTTTTAAAACAATAAAAGATGATTTATTTAGTCAAATATACCGAGATAAAAATCATAGTAATCTTGAACCTTATTCTGATATAGTTTATCCCACAAGACAAAAATTTCAAAATTTCTTTGGCTCTACATCTCGATTTTCTGATTTTGAAATCATATTTTATTATAGTATCGAGAAAGATAAATTTCTCAAATTAACTATTGATGAGAATAAAACACTGAGGACTAATTTTAGTCCGAATCTTTTAAATAATGATAATTTTAAAACTTCTGCAAGTAGTATTAAACGACGTATACAGCAACGTTTAAATGAAAATAATATTCGTGGACAATTACAATTATTTGATGAAGAAGAGAAAATTAGATATGCTCAACAACTTTATACATTATTAAATGAATCATTTGAAAGTAATCAGACAAATTCATTATTTATAATTGCGGGAAGAAATGCAACATTAAGTTATTCTGATTTGTTTGAAAAATATTTATTTGCAAGTATTTCAGAGGACGATAGAAATGAAATTTCTGAAAGAAACAAACGTAAAATACAAACAATAGATGAAACATTAATGTTACAATTCATGAAAAATGTTGTTAATACAAAAGACACATTTAAAAAATTTGGAAACTTTGAAGGACTAATTGACGACAACGCAGAAAATAAAGCAAAATTATATCTAATCAAAAATAGAATCAATGAAATACTAAAAGGTGAATATATTATTGATTTTGATGGAAGTGAAAAAATCATGTTGAATACTGAAGCAGAAGAGTATGTTTATCTTGCTAATGCTTCATCAGGACAGCAAGAGTCCATAAGGATTTTACAAGATATTTTCCTTAATATCCTTGATAATGCAAAAGTATTAAGAATATTAGAAGAACCAGAAGCACATTTATTCCCTATTGCTCAAAAGCAACTGATTGAGTTATTATCTTTAATGGTAAATCAAAATGATGATAATCAACTCATTATTACTACCCATAGTCCTTATGTACTCACAGTTTTCAATAATCTCTTATTTGCAAACAGAGTAGTAGAAAAAAATCCATCAGGAGAATCTGAAGTAACAGAAATAATTCCTAAAGATTGTTGGTTAAGTGCTAAGGATTTTTCAGCTTATTCACTAGGTAATCAATCTGTTGCTGAGAATACAAATTATTGCGAACCCATTTTTAATAACGAAAAAGGTACTATTAAACAAAATTATTTGGATACTGTTTCCGAAATTTTGGGTGGTGATTTTCAGGCTTTGTACAGTATTCACGCTAAAACTTTTGCAAGAAGATGAGCAAATTTGACGATATCAAAGAACATTTATCAAATGCTTTCCCTAAATTCTCTGATGTTCTACAAATTGAATTGAGATCAGAATTTTCAGTAACAGATGATGGAGGACAATCTTTTATTATTCTTAGTATTCAATTTGAGGATAATACATTTACTATTATGATGAATGGTGTTGACACTTTTAAAAACGGATTTGATAGCACAAAACTATTTAATGTTAGCAATTCTGTAATGGTTGGCTTTATTCCTATTGACGGAAAAAAGGGACTTTTAGGATTTGGTGTTTCTCATTGTGATTTTGTATTTTTTGATGAGAATGATTTTTGTTTTGTAGAGTTTAAATTAAATGCAAGTAGCAGAGAAGAAAGGGCTATATCTAAAAATAGAGAAAAAGCTATTGAGCAATTAATTAACACTATTAGTTTGTTTGATTTTAAATTAAATAGAAACTATGCAGAGTTAAATTTAGAAGCTTATGTTTGTACTCCTGAATTTTATCCAAGATTCAATGCAAGTTGGCAAGAATTGGCAGAAAATTTTCTAGAAGAAAATGGTATTCCACTTTTTGAGAGAAATGATAAAATCTGTAAGTGAATAAACCTCTTTAGCTACCATTTTTATACTGTGTGGTATTTATAGGATTACTATTTGATTTTTGAACATATACTATTGGTGGGCAATGCCCACCCTACAATACTTAGATATTGCTCAGAAATCATTTAGGATTGCTATAAATTTGTTTTGTAGACTTTTTCAGCAAGTCCTACTTACCTTTGTCTATTAGCTAACAGAAATACCCACGATATTTTGTTATAAATAATTTTACCAATTCATATTATCAACGCATAAATATCCCCAAAGTGTTATCTACCAAAAACACCATTTTGAGGAAATATATGCGCTATCAACTCTATGGCAAAAAACGTAAATTTTCTATAATACCTGCTGTGAGATTTGTCAGCGTTACGTTTTTTTTTGGAACTTTAATCTTTTGTGGTTTCTCTACAGGTTCATTCATGATCTCTTATGTTACATCCAGCTTAAACATTATTCAGCCTACATCAATGACTGGTATTAAAGATCAGGAAAAGTGTGATCATAAATGTGGGGATTATGTTCATAATCCCTGATTTTCAATGATTTTAATTAACGCTTTTCTGTGGTGGAGAAGTTACCGCTGCTGGTTTGGCAATTTCTTGCTTGTAAAAGCGAACTACCTTCTGCACATAGTCAGCAGTAAAGCCCTTATCGCAGCCCGTATAATTACCAGTCATCCACCAACAAGCGACACCACGGACAGCACTATTTTCATTATTTTTCGTGGCTACAAATTGTTTATTTAACTCCCGGTTCATAATGCAGGAAATAACTTGACGGGCTACTTGAGGATCATTTTCAAACTGAGTTGGTGTTAATTCTTTCTTCAGACAAGTTTTTGTCCAACCTTTGAGAGTTTCTGGTTTAACTTGCCATTCACTATAATATCCATCGTTGCGCTTTTTTGTTTGCGGTGCAGCTAGTCGCAAAGCTTCCACCATTGCGGCAACTTGGGTGTCAGAAACAGGCTGTTTTGCTTGTGCCAAGGATGGTAAGCTTCCTAAGCTGATGATAATACCGCTAAATATGAATGCTATAGGGTTTTTCTTCATGATTTTAAAATTATTTGAAATTATTTAAAAAGCTTATTTTAGCATACTATATATAGGATTCCTCTTTGATTTTTGATAGCTTGCGTGGGGTAGCCATACTATACGTAGGGTGGGCATTGCCCACCGTAGACTGGTTTTGTTGAGCAATGCCCATCAAAGCAATACTTACCATTTTATGGCTACGCCACGCAAGCTATCAGAAATTATTTAGGATTGCTTATAACTAATATTTAATTTAAAAAATATACCGGAAGGTGGGCAATGCCCACCCTACAGAAATTATCTTATATTTAAGAAGGAACTAAATCTTCGATAGCTCTGGCTTGAGTTGGTAATGCGGCCGTTAAAACCTCACTCCCTGATTCCGTCACCAATATATCATCTTCAATGCGGATTCCTCGCACATCCGCAAATTGTGCCAACCGTTCCCAATTGACTAAATATTGATATTGATTACGAGTTTTTGGATCATTTAAAATTGCCGGAACTTGATAAAATCCTGGTTCAATTGTCACTAACATTCCCGAACGTAAGGGACGATTTAAGCGCAAATAACTTAAACCAAAGCGGCTACTTCTACTTCTTCCTTGATCATAACCTGCGATATCTCCCAAATCTTCCATATCATGAACATCTAAACCTAAAAGATGTCCAATTCCGTGGGGAAAAAATAAAGCATGAAGATCCATTTTTACCAATTCTTCCGGTTTACCTTGCAAAATCCCTAAATCTACCAAACCTTCAGCAATTATAGTTGCTGCTAACAGATGAATTTCTGCATATTCCACACCAGGGGCTATGTTTTGAATACAAGCATCATGGGCAGCTAAAACAATATCATAAATATCTCTTTGAGTAGATGAAAACTTACCAGAAACAGGCCATGTGCGGGTAATATCAGCAGCCCAACCTGTCTGGGTTTCTGCACCTACATCAACTAAAAGTAGATCTCCTGGTTGCAGAGAGTGGTAATAATGATTATTGTGTAAAACTTCGCCATGTACTGTAACAATACTGGTATAAGCAGTAGTCATATTTTGACCCATAATTACTGCTTCCATTGCCGCGCGGACTTCGGCTTCTAGTTTAGCTGAAGGTGTTGCAGCCATTCCCACTTTGTGTGCTGTCACACTCACAACCGCAGCTTTACGTAATTCCATCAGTGCTGCTTCGTCGTGAGTAAGACGGAGAGCAACAATGGCTTTTGCTAGTTCTAAATCAATACCTGCTAGGGGATTTTTCGGTGAAATCGATCTATTTAAAAGTTGTGTTTGCTCTGTCCAAGTATTTGCATCTTGTACTGGCAAAGTTGCTACATTTTCTAAATAATTAGCTAATTCTGCCATTGTTCTGGCTTCATCTGCGCCTATTTTGGCGGCAATTTCTTCACGGTTCGGAGTTTCTCCATGCCAGAGGGCGCTACTGGGGTGGGGGTCATCTATAAAGAGTTGTAGCTTGCCACTTTCTAGGCGAATGGCAGCGTTTTCTAAGGGAATGCCAGCGAAATAGAGGAAATGGCTATTGGCGCGGTAGGGAAAGGTATTAGCGGGGAAGTTGCGGGGACTGCTACCACCAGACCAAAGAACGGCAGGAAAGTCAATGATTTTGGCTAGTTTTTGGCGACGGTGAAGGAGGATTTCTGGGAGGGTTGTGTGCATTGGAGAACCAGATTCACCGAGTTAATGAACCACGAAGGAACGAAGGACACGAAGGAAGAAGGAAGAAGGAAGAAGGCTTATTTTTAATCACTAGGGTTTGTTTCAAAAGCATCAACTTCTAAAACAGAACCAATCATTGCTGCTGTCATGAGATCTTCTCGGACTTTTCCGGTAATTTTGGCTTTTTGTCCTGATTTTAGTAAGTTTTTATCGGTGCTTTTGGGTATTTCGTAAGTAACACCATCTTCTGTGACAAAAGCCCAAGCTCCAATGCCAATATTTCGACGTTCGATAGTGCCGGTAACTGTAATATTCATGATAATTAAGTTTTGTAAATTTATTTGTAGTTAAAAACAACCCAAGTAAATTATATGATTACTTGGTAAGCGGTTCTCCATAATTCGATAGATTTTATTTATAAGATAGTTCTTCCTTATCAAGTTCACGATAACAAATTCAAAATCATTTGTCAACCCTCTCAATTATTAATTTCCCCCCTACTCAGGGTAGAGGTTAAGGGAAATGCTGATTGGTGTCAACTTAATGGATAAGCTTGTAATTTTAGAGGCACCATCCTCTATGATAACATTCCCAGTCAGAGACTGGGAACGAGATCTAAACTTGTAATTCAGTGGTAATGTTAGATATCTCCGCGAATTTCTTCGACAATACCGTCACGGAGGACAACTTCAACCTGCATTTTACTAATCAGGTTATCTCCTAGTTCAATGCGGAAAAAGCTTTCCATTTGAAATTGGTTGACTTCTTGATCTAATTCCAACAATTGTACTTGTTGGAGGTTTTGCAGCATTTGATTTTTCTGCTCTAGAAGTTCACTTTTCTTCTGATTAACTTGAAGTTGAACATTGTCAATTTGTTGGAGTGTTTGGGGTCCTGGTGGTTGAACACTCTGTTTTTGAATGGCGCTAATTGCTCTTTGACCTTCAACGTCTAGTTGTTGGAGTTGCTGGTCAACTTGATTAATCTGACCTTGTAGTTGCTGTTGTACTTCCTCTTTCCAGAGACTCGTAACTATGGCTTTGACATTAATCGGGCGTTTTAAAAGCAATTGCGGGTTGGAGACATCCATAAATATTGTACTTAGGAAATTATTTGGTAAACATTCCGTCAATAATATCGCAATATCGTTCCATAACAATATGACGACGGATTTTGAGAGTTTGTGTCATTAGTCCATTTTCAATTGAGAATTGTTCCTCAATGAGTTTGAACGGTCCAATACGATCATCGGCTCGATAGCTGGGACGGTTTTGAACTTCCCGATTTAATTCTTGACGAAATAAATCCTGGACTATTTTACCCTCTAAGTCAATCTTTTGAGTATTATTTTGATTTTCTGCCCATTTTGCTAAGGCTTCCAGGTTAGGAACAATCAAAGCGCCAATACTGCGTTGATCTTGTCCTACTAACATGATTTGGTCAATGTAGGGCGATCGCAAACAAGCATCCTCTATGGGCTGAGGTTCGATATTTTCGCCGTTGGTTAAAACAATTGTATCCTTTGCTCTACCTGTTAATACTAGGTCATTTTCGGGAGTTACCCAACCTAAATCACCGCTATCAAACCAACCCTCTGCGTCTATAGCTTTCTTTGTGGCTTCGGGATTTTGATAATAACCCTGCATGATCTGTGGCCCTTTAAGTAGGACTAAACCCCGTTCTCCCACTGGTAGAGGTTGACGAGTTTCCGGATTGACAATTTTAACTTCCGTACCGGGAATTGGCTGTCCTGACGAACCCCGTAAATTCCGCCAAGGACGACGAGCATTAGTTACGGGTGAGGTTTCCGTCAAACCATAACCTTGTAATATTTCAACGCCGACAATTTCAAAGAAGTTATCTATATATCCAGGTAGCGCCCCACCACCACTAATGACGTGCTTAATGTTGCCACCGGTGGCTTCTCGCACTTTGGCATAAACTAATTTTTCACCTAGTTTATGGAACGATAACAAACCTAATTCTACTATTTTGGCTTGCGATCGCTCAATCACTGAAGCATGAATATGATTCAAACTCAATCCTTGAGAAATGCGTCGCGCTTCAATATATTTCTGGCTCATTTCCAGTAAAAACTTCACCAAGCTTTGTTTTTTGGCTGGTTGTTCGCGGAATTGCTTTTGCACTCCTTCATAAATTGATTCCCATAATCGAGGCACAGCAATCATGTAATTGGGTTTAAATTTCTTTAAATCCCCTTTAACAGAACGCAAATTAGTGTAAATTTGGGTACAGCCTTGAGAAATTAAGAAATACTCACCACTGCGTTCATAACTATGCCATGTAGGTAAAATGCTGAGAGCTATATCTCCTTTTTCTGGTTGTACTACCGCTCCCAAGCTTTTAACTTGGTGCAGCAAATTTCTGTGAGAGAGCATCACACCCTTGGGTTTTCCCGTAGTTCCAGAGGTATAAATTAGGGTTGCTAAAGTTTCGCCGCTGTATTTAGTTGCTACTAAGGTGTTGTTACTACCAATGTCTAATAACTGAGAAAAGTTCACCACTTGAAAATTAAGTTCTGTAGATGGTGTTTCATCAGAAATCAGCACTACTAGTTTAATTGGTAATTCATTGAGGCTTTCTCCTAATTTATTGAGAGTTTTGATATCCTCAACTACCAATGCTGTACTACCACTATGGGAAATAATATAAAGTAATTCTTCTTTGTCTGCTTGGGCGCTACGAACTGCATTTACCGCTCCAGCAGTCATGATACCTTGATCGGCAATAAACCAACGGGGACTATTATCAGCAATTAGAGAAACCCTTTCACCATAGGTAACTCCTAATTTCTGCAAACCAGCCGCAAATTGTTGAATTTGCTCTGACAACTGACTATAGGTAATTTTAACTTCTGGTTTAGAGTGGGGATTATGTAGAGCCACAATATTACCAAATTTCTTAGCAGCTAAAGTCCAAATTTCTGGTAGTGACTCAACTTTTGTGTAATCCACTAAACTCTGTAATGCCAGGCTTTCTCGCTCGGAAATATTAGCTAAGAAAGAAGTTGCAGATTGGTTATTTGTCATTGTTAAATTAAATTAATAACGCTATCTAATATTTAGTTTACATATTATTGGATAAAAATTACTGAATTATTCCCCCGTTCCATCTACAAAAATCTATGCTAAACTGATTTTAGATAAACTAAATACTATGGTTACGTCTTATTACTTTCCATATATTTTAAGACTAACCAAACTGTTCCTATGTAATTTCGTTTGGGAATAATTCCCTATGGGTTTAATGGATGTATTATTGCTTACCGTCATCAATGCTGGGGCTTGTTTAGTTTTACCAAAGCTGCTATCTATGATTGTGGTTCGTAAACCTGAACAATCTTCCCCATTTTCCCTTGCTTCTAGTTGCAAATCCGCCAATAGGAAAATGACGAGTTTCCCATATTGTACAGTTTACTCATTAACTGGTAGTCAATTTTGTAAATTTAGTCCGCGTTTTTGTGATCAATGTTCTCTTAATTAAAGAGAATAAAATTTTAAGTGTAATCAAACGCAGATAAACGCAGATAAATTGGCTTTGTCTGCGAAAAACTAAAAGTCAATATCATCTTTAATGGATTTTTGTTTTTCTCTGCGCCATTTTGATCTAACTAAACGAATTTCATCAAAACTGTAGCTCTCACCTAAATTTTCTCGAATGGGTGTGAGTGCAATATCACCAACAATTTCTAAGACGTTCCAGATTTTTTTCTGGCGTTCTAAGGGGACTAATTGACTTAAATCTACAGGTTGTTTTTTCTCAATTAAGTCGGAGAGATGACGAATAATTGTTGTAGGACGGATGTTGCGTTTGTGCGCGATTTCCTGAATACTCAAACCCTGGTTATATAACTCTAATGTTGTTAATTCTGTATCGGAAGGTGAGTTAGGAGAAGGGGAGAAATGAACTTGATTAATGGTTTTTTCTGGTAAACCTTGTTCTTGACGATATGCTTGAATTTCTGCTAGGAAACTTTTGCCATATTGGGATAATTTATGACTACCAACTCCAGAAAGATTGCCAAATTCATCTAAGGTTTTAGGCTGCATTTGTGCCATTAATTTTAAGGTAGAATCATGGAATATTACGTAAGGTGGCACTGCTTGTTCGTCTGCGAGTTGTTTACGAAGCGATCGCAATTTTTGCATCAAAACTTCCACATCTGCGGCTTTACCACTACTATCTTCCCAAGTAACTTTTTGAGCAATGGGAACAGCAATAGAAACTGTGCGTTGTTTTCGCATGACTTCCCAACTCAAAGCATTAAGTTTTAAAATTGAATAACCATCAGATGTTTGTTCTAATAAACCTTGATGTAAAAGTGATCTTCCTAACATTCTCCATTCATCTACTGTTTTATCTTTACCAATTCCATAGGTAGAAAGTTGATCATGTTTATTAACAACGATTTTCTGATTTTTTCCACCTCTTAAAACATCAATAATATGTAACATCCCAAATCTTTCTTTAGACCTAGCCACACAAGATAAAAATTTCATGGCTTCAATTGTCCAATCTTGGATAGGTTTGGGGTAAAGACAGTTATCACAATTTCCACAATTACCCGGAAATCTTTCCCCAAAATAACTTAATTGAATTGTGCGTCTACAATCTGTTCCTTCTGCATAATCAATAACTTGACGAAGTTGCTGTTTAGCTATTAGCTGTTCTTGGGGATCTGGTTTTTGATTAATACTCCATTCAATGGTTTTAATATCACCATAATTAAAAAATAATGTACATTTGGAAGGTTCATCATCTCTGCCGGCTCTTCCTGATTCTTGATAATAACTTTCTAAATTTCGGGGTAAATCGGAATGGACTACAAACCGCACATCAGGTTTATTAATGCCCATACCGAAGGCAACTGTAGCTACCATTACCCGCACATCATCCCGAATAAATCGAGTTTGATTTTTTGATCTTTCATCATCACTTAAACCAGCATGATAAGGCAAAACTGAAATTTTATCATTTTGTAATTTTAAAGTTATTTCATCAACTTTTTTCCGGGTTAAACAATAGATAATTCCTGAACCTTCATTTTCTCTAACTATTGCTAATATTTCGGCATAAGCGCGGTTACTTTTCGTGCGAACTTCATAATGAAGATTTTGGCGGTTAAAACTAGCAATATGAATACTTGGTTGTTTTAATCCTAATTGTTCAATAATATCAGCCCTGACTCTATCTGTAGCAGTAGCAGTTAAAGCAACTGTAGGCACATGAGGATAACGTTTTCTGAGCAATCTTAATTGCCGATATTCTGGGCGGAAATCATGTCCCCATTCGGACACACAATGGGCTTCATCAATAGCAAAGGTGGAGATTCCAATTTTTTCTTTAACTACGTCTAAAAGGGGGAGAAATCGGTCACTGACAAGACGTTCTGGGGCGACATAAAGTAATTTTATTTTACCATTCATGATCGCTTCTTCCCGGGAGCGAACTTTCTGGATGTTAAGACTACTATTCAGAAATGTGGCAGAAATATTATTAGTTCGCAGTGCTTCTACTTGATCTTGCATTAAAGCAATCAAGGGTGATACTACGACTGTTAAACCTGGTTTTAAAAGTGCTGGTAATTGAAAACATAGAGATTTTCCGCCACCTGTGGGCATAATTACCATTAAATCACGATTTGCCAAAGCATCTTCGATAATTTGCCTTTGTCCAGGGCGAAACTGATCATAACCAAAATGATGTTTTAAGTGTTTTTCTAAGTCGGGATACTGAAGCATGGTAGATGGCCACTGCGTGTCTGGGTTGTGATGAAGATATTAAAATTTTAACTCACCTTGGGGAATTGGAAGAGGGATAGTAGTTATAATTATAGATAGAGATGCAATGAAAATTGTCTGATAGCGAAGCGTGGCGTTAGCCATATCAGGATTTCCACCGATTTTAGGATTGACAGAGTCAGTAACTCAGCCCTAAAGGGACTGAGCTTGCAAGAAATTTCAAGCTGTACTGACCAGTCTAAGTCTTTGCTGACTACGTTTTTTGAGTCACGACACCCACCGAATGCGAAGCTAGTTCCCTGCTCTGTCGCTTGTGATTAAACAGTTTCAAAATGAGGATTTTCTCCGTAATTACCATTTATAGGAAATTGTCAGAATCAGGATTTCCACCGATTTTAGGATTTACAGGATGAAGATGAGGATTTTCTCCGTAATTACCATTTATAGGAAATTGTCTGATAGCGAAGCGTGGCGTTAGCCATATCAGGATTTTCAGAATTTTGGGATTAACAAGATGAAGACGAGGGTTTTCTCCGTAATTACCATTTATAGGAAATAACAATGACACAAGAATTGATGGAATTAAGACAAAGTATCTTGGAAGGGCGTTATGATGATGCGTTGGAAATTGTTGATGATTTGGAGGATATGAGTAAACAGGGAACTTTGCGAAAAATAGAAGCTTTTTTAGTTAGGTTAGTTATTCATTTGATTAAAAATCAAATTGAACAGCGGTTAATTAATTCTTGGATTGCTTCTATTTCTGATTCTGTGATTCAAATTGCCAAATTGAATATTAAAGATAATCAAAAATCCTATTATATTAAATCTGATGAATGGGGTGAATATTTAGCAGAAGCTGTAGAAATGGCAATTCGTCCTGCTAGTGCGGAGATTTTTGGTGGGACGTTAAAATCAAGTCAAGTTTCTCAAAGATTGAATCGAGAAGAATTGATTGATTTTGCTGAAAATCTTTTGTTGTTAACTTATGAATATCAACCTAAAGAGTTAGCAAAAATGATTGATAATTATTTAGCAGAATTACCAGGAGGTGAAGATTGGTTTGAGTAATTTTGGTAAAACTAAGTTGTTTGAAGATAGTGAAGTAATGAATAACCAACTTGGCGTAGATATATGCTTTTTTTGTCTTCGTGATGATAAGATATTGGATGAACGAACCACGAAAGAGCGAAGGTAGCGAAGAAAGAAGAGTTTTAGAGAGTTTTTACGTTAGTTTTGGTAAATTGTCTTTGTTGGAAATTTTTTGTCATAAACTAGGTAAGCTAGTTTTAAAAATTACCCAGGATTTTGTATTTTGCTATCTTGTGAAAGGATTTAACCTGTAATGTATTCAGATTAATTTAAAAAAGTGAACCGGATAAACTTATGTTTATTAGTATTGATCAAATTGGAGAGTCTCTTAAATATTTGGGAAAGGTAGATTCTTTTTGGGGAATTACTTTTCTAAAATTTAAGCAATTACGATTACCTGTAGGGAATACTATTAAAATAGATATAGATTCAGAAATTAAAGATTTTGTAAGAAACTACTATAAACCCTGTAAGGACTCAACATTTTCTTATAGATGTTTTCGTTTATCAAAAAAACAAAATAGATGGATGAAACTTAACCAATCTCTAATGCACCTTATTCGTGAAAAAATATTTATAGAAGCATTAATTAATGAAACAGTATTGATTGATCAAATACTTGAAGAAGAGTTGGGTTGGAAAGATAACTATATTGAAATTTTGAAATCTTCTTTATATGATAATCAACTAATCCCTGCTTTTCACTTAGCCGTCTGGATATATCGTGAAAAAGAATGGTCATCTGAAACAACACCAGAAGATATTATTGAACATTTCACAAATGATTTTTTGTTGAATGAGGCAGAAATCCATCATTTATTTGATATTTCAATTCCTGAAGGAATTAACCGAAATCAGCTTTTTCAAGATACAGTAGTCTCTTGGAAAGAATTAAAAACTGTTATTGGTAAACCTCCAGATATTCTACCAGAAGAAGGTGCTTTAACTTATTTAGAAATACAAGGGGTAGGGGCTGCAAGAAAACTTTGTTTTGAACCAGCAGAACGACTGAGTTTAATTACAGGTGATAATGGACTGGGTAAAACTTTTTTACTAGAATGTGCTTGGTGGGCTTTAACTGGACAGTGGGCAAATTTACCAGCATATCCAACGCAAACTGCAAGTGAAGATGAACCTGTAATTACATTTGAAATTTCTGGAGATTCTGAATCTGATACAGAGAGTATTTCTTATGATTGGCAGCTTCAAAGATGGAATGAAATCAAAAATCGCTCAACTATTCCAGGTCTTTTAATTTATGCCAGAGTAGATGGTTCTTTTGCAGTATGGGACACAGCAAAACAATATTTATCATCTTCTTCACGGATTAGAAATATTGATAAAAAACCACTTCCTTTTGTGTTTACAAAAGATGAGTTATGGAATGGTCAAAAAGATGAAAATGGCAATACTTTTATTAATGGATTATTACAAGATTGGATTCAATGGCAAAGTAGACCAGATAAATATCCATTTAACACTTTAGTAAAAGTATTAGAACGTTTATCACCTCCAGAACAGGGTGATTTAGGAATTTTGAAACCGGGAGAACCTGTCAGACTTCCTTATGATGCTAGAGAAATTCCCACGATAGAACATCCTTATGGAACTGTTCCCATTATTCATGCTTCCGCAGGGGTTCAGCGGATAATTACAATGGCTTATTTGATAGTTTGGGCTTATGAAGAACATAAAATACAATCAAAACTTATCCGCAGAGAACCACAGAAGAGAATGGTTATTTTAGTAGATGAATTAGAAGCACATCTTCACCCCCAATGGCAAAGGGCTATTTTACCTGCTTTGTTAGATGTAAGAGATGATTTAGCATCTGATTTACAAGTGCAAATTATGGTTGCTACTCATTCTCCTTTAGTTATGGCATCTGTAGAACCTAGATTTGATCAAAGAGTTGATAAGCTATTTAGTCTAGAACTGGTGAAAAGCGATTTATTAGGTAATGAAGTTCAAATTGAAGAACTTCCTTTTATTCGTCAAGGTGTGGTAGATTCTTGGTTAATGTCTGATGTTTTGAAATTGCGTCATGCGCGTTCTTTGGAAGCAGAAAAGGCTATAGAAGCAGCGAAAGTTTTACAATTATCAGATAATCCCAATTCGGAAGATGTGGCAAGAGTATCAAATGATTTGGCAAGGTATTTATCAGAAGATGATAGATTTTGGCCAAGGTGGGTTTATTTTGCAGAACAGCATGGGGTAGATTTGTGATTCCTATTAAACCCCAGCCTGAACCTGATGATTTTGACGAAAAAGTTAGACAACCAGGTTTAGCTTTCTTAAGTAAAGTTCCTAATCCTACAAATAAAGATTACGAAAATAAAAACGCTACCTATTGGCGAGAATCGTTAAATGATTTATACAAATCTTATAATAAAATTTGTGCCTATTCTGCTCAATGGATTTCCCGTCCAGAAGGTAATCCAACTGTTGATCATTTTCTTCCTAAATCTGCTAAACCTGAATTAGCTTATGAATGGCATAATTTTCGTCTTGCTTGTTTAACTTTAAATCACAAAAAAGGAACAAAATTAGATGTTATCGACCCTTTTGAATTACCTGTAAATAGTTTTATTCTAGATTTTCCTTCTCTTATTATCAAGCCTAATCCTGAACTTTTATATCCGCTCAAAGAAAGAGTAATATCAACAATTAATCGCTTGGAATTAAATGATTATGACAAGTGTATTGACGGAAGATTAGAATGGCTAAAAACTTACTATGAAGATAATTCTAGTTTCGACTCTTTAAAAAGGAAAGCTCCATTTATTGCTTATGAATTAGAACGTCAAGGGTTAGTAGAAGTAGACAAGATAGCATATATTATGGGCGTGAGAATATAAACCAGCAAACAGAAAAGTGGAAAATATTTTTGAGAAATCAAGAATGATGCCAAGCTTGATAAAATTCTGGATAGGGCATATTTTGGGCGCAGTTCCAAATCAGATCATAGTCTTCACTATCTAGTTTATAGCGACGTAAGACTTGTAGCACCAAAGATATATCTTGAGTGCTAGTGACTATCTTCCCTAAGCTTTTAGCTGCTAGTTTATGGGTATATTCATTCTGTGATTTATCCAAAAGTTGCACTAAAGCGGAAATGGCTTTTTCATTGCCCATACCTATATTGCCTAAGCTTTCTACTGCCCAAACAATAGTTTCATCATTCTCTGATGTATTTATAAGTTGCAATAAAGTAGAGATAGACTTTTCATTCCCATGATCTATATTCCCTAAGCTTTCAGCTACTTGTACAAGGATAGATTCATTCTGGGATGTATCCAAGATTTGCACTAAAGCAGCAATGGCTTTTTTATCGTCAGCGCCTATTTCTCCTAATATATAAGCTGCTTGACTAAGCGTGTCATCATCTTCTGATGTATCTATAAGTTGGATTAAATCAGCGATCGCTTTTTCGTTATCAGTTTCTATTTTCTGTGGGTTTTTAACTGCTTGCAAAAAGATTGCTTTTTCGTTGTCAGTGTCTATTTTCCCTAATCTATAACCTGCTAACGGACGAGGATATTTATTGTCTGATATATTCAATAATTGTAATAAAGCGGAGATGGCTTTTTCATTGCCAATGCCTATCTTTCCTAAGCTTTCAGCCGCTTGATTACGGGTGTCATTATTCTGTGACATATCCAGAATTTGCACTAAGGCAGATATGGCTTTTTCATGACCCATACCTATTTCCCCTAAACTTTTCATCGCTCGTATACGGATATTTTCCTCCTGTGATGTATCCAGAAGTTGTACTAAAGCATCTATTGCTTTTTCATTACCTATGGCTATTTTCTCTAAACTTGTAATTGCGAGAAAAAGGGTAAAATTATGTTGTAATGTATTTATTAATGGTACTAAAATATCTATAGCTGTTGTGCGCTCGGTTTCTTGCAATCCTACTGTAACTGGTTCTTCAATACTATTAAAACGATAATAATCTAATTTCCAATTCACAAGTTGCTGGACTATTTCATTTACTTTTTCACAGTCTTTGAATTCAGCAATTGCCGCAGCCGCTAAAAAATAGGCTTGATATCCATAAAAACCTTTACCTTCATATTGCACACAACCATCTTCAAAATCTACCAAAGCTTGAATGAATGCCTCTTTTTCCTGTTTGGGTAAATCTTCGCGCCTAAACCAGGACAATATTGCTGGTTTCCATTGTGGTTCAAAAATGCGGTATTGTTGGGTTTCTACGGGTTGATTTTTATGGTTTCTGGGTAAAAAAAAGTCCCAGTCATCAATCGCTGCTGTTACAAAATCTTCTGGTTCCATAAATTTACTATAAATTAAGCTGCATCAAAGTTATTTCGATAGTTATAGTTGATATTTCACAAAAGCTCATACCAAAATCCAGTATATCACTTCAATAAACAGTCATATTAAATGTAACAATATAAATTGTTAACTTTTTTGAAACTCACATCATGAAAGCAATTTGGAACGGCGCAGTTTTAGCCGAAAGCGATAATACCGTAATTGTCGACAGAAATCATTATTTCCCTGCTGACAGCATTAATAAGCAATATTTCACAGACAGCAGTACCCACACTACTTGTTCTTGGAAAGGAGTTGCTAGTTATTACAGTGTTGAAGTTGATGGACAAATCAATCAAGATGCAGCTTGGTACTATCCTAGTGCTAAAGAGAAAGCTAAAAATATAGAAGGTTATGTTGCTTTCTGGAAAGGTGTAAAAGTCGAAGATTAGATTAATATTAGCGGGGTTTCCCCGCCCTCGATTGTATTTCATCTGACCGAGAACCGCTATGTCTTCTAGCCAGGGAATAAATTCCCTGTCTAATAGCTAAAGTCGGTTAAAACCGACTAATTATTTCGTTGTGATCTAAATCTTTTTCTAATCTTTAGCTATGACAATATCATTAGATTTAATCACAGCATAAGTTACTATATAGCGGTATGCACTTGAATGAGATCCAGTAGTTTCCCCGCCCCTACTATATTGCTATTCTTCTAGCCAGGGAATAAATTCCCTGTCTAATAGCTAAAGTCGGTTAAAACCGACTAATTATTTCGTTGTGATCTAAATCTTTTTCTAATCTTTAGCTATGACAATATCATTAGATTTAATCACAGCATAAGCTTCTGTACCTTCAAATAATTCTAACTCTTCGGCCGAAACTTTAGTAATCATTGAAGTTAACTCAACCCTATGAACAATTTCTAAAGTTACTTCGGTATTAACGCTTCCTGTCGTTATGCGTTTGACAACTCCTTTTAAAACATTGCGTGAACTGACTTTTAAGGCTTTTTTGGGACTAACAATCTCAAATTCAGGATGCTTATTTTCTACTTTTTCTTGTGAAGTTGATGATGATATATTCGGTGATGAATATTTATTAAGTCCCCGCACTAACTCCCGCAAAATCTCTGTTTTAGTCCGCTGGGAGTTTTGACAAAACTCTTCTAAAATCTTGCGTTCTTCTTCTGATGTTTGGAATGTCACCCAACCCTGGTCTTTTCTTGGCATAAAATTACTAATTTATTTAGTAAGTAAGTATAATTACTACTGTAGAAGGAAACACTACTTTCTATGCTACACCTAATGCAGAAACTGATTTATACCGGAGATGATGACCCACAGTTATTATCAGAACGGCGTAAACCTAAATTACCTGTACAGTTTAGTGTAACTGCGCCTTTTGCTTTGATTCGCTTCATTTCTCACCCACAGTTATCAATGAATCGGATATTTATGGAAGAGTGGGTTAGGCAAATTCAAGAATGGTTACAAGCAGGAATAAAAATTTATTTCTTTGTGCATTGTCCCACAGAAAATATGTCTCCTATTAATGCTCGTTATTTTCAGCAGTTATTAGAAGAAAGTGGTGTTTTAGTTCCCCCTATTCCTTGGAACAATTTGCAACAATCTCCTCATCAACTCAGTCTATGGTAGCAATATAATCATTCTAAATAGATTCTTTGAAAAGGTTGTTTTCGATAACGACGGTAAATGTCAAAATCACTGTCTAATGTAATAATTGCGGAAATATTTAACCTTTCAGAGATAGCAATTAGAGATAGGTCAGCAAAATCACCAGGTAAATCAGCATACTGTTCATTGAGTTGTCTGATTCGAGTAAAGTCTTCTGGTAATAAAGGAATATATTGATAAAGTTTTTGTGCTAAATCGTTGAGAAATTCATTTTGTGTCCGATAATCTTTATTCAAAAGATACATTACTTCAGTCACACAAGGAATGGTAGTAATTAGTTGACTTGAACATTGCTCAAAAAAGTTAAAAACTGAGTTATGATAATTATCTTTTGCACTGTAATAAGCTACTAAAATACTGCTATCAGTGAGAATAATAGGGGGATAATCTTTCATTGATTATATTGTTGATGACGATTTTCAATATATTCGGCAACGATTTTTTTACGGGTTTCTCGTAATGATAAATCAGCAGGAGCATCTTGTAGAAGATTTTCAGGATGACCTCCTCTACGTTCCGCTAAGGTTTGGCGAGGTTTTAATGTTTGCCAATGTTGGTGAATTAGTTTTTTAAGCAGTTCTTCAGATGTCATATTTTCTTGAGTCATGATTTCTGCTAGGTAGGTTTCTGTTTCTCGATCTAGGTTGATAGATAACATTGTTACTTCCTGTGATAGTCTTTTATATTTTATAATATTTTTAAGGATATCTAATTATTTTTTTGTTTTTGAAAAATTTAATTATAATCATTATGTACCATTTTGATGACTAAGAAAAGGTTAACCTATGTCAGAATAAAAGCATAGAGTTTGCAGGTTATGACAATGAGTATTTTAGAAACCATTATCAGAGAACTATCATCAGCACCAGAAGCATTGCTATTGCAGGTTTTCAGCTTTATCCAGTCTGCAAAAGATGATTCTACTTTAGAATCCAATTCCTCTAGTTTGCCACGAATTCCAGGCTTACATCAAGGAGAAATTTGGATAAGTGATGATTTTAATGATCCTTTACCGGATGAATTTTGGTTAGGTGAAGATGAATGAAAGTTTTGATTGATACTCATGTATTTATTTGGTGGACAAGTGATTCTCAAAAGCTCTCACTTCTAGTTTACAATCTTCTCGGTGATTCCAATACTCAAGTATTTTTAAGTGTTGTCAGTATTTGGGAAATGCAAATTAAGTTATCTTTGGGTAAGCTTCAGTTAAAAACGGCGTTACCTGAACTTATTGAGGATGAGATTAAGCGCAATCGAATTAAGTTGTTACCTCTGGATTTATCTCATATTTATGCTCTCAATAATCTATCTAACCATCATCGAGATCCTTTTGATCGCTTGTTGATATCTCAATCACAGAGCGAAAAATTAGTAATTGTCAGTATTGATGCGAAATTTGATGGTTATGAGATAGAGCGATTATGGTAAATTATATTTTTCATAATCTTTGTAGAGAAATTCTAGAGAATATCTCTACAATCTTTTTCATTTTAAGCAATAGTAGAAAAACCCAAATCAGGAGGAATATCTTGCAGTCTTCCTGGTCCAATAGCCTGTAATCCTTCCTTGAGGATAATATCACCAGTATACAAAGCCTTACCGACTATCACACCTGTTACACCTTGGGGTTCTAAAGCTAATAAACTTAACAAATCGGTGACAGAACTTACACCACCAGAAGCGATTACGGGTATGGAAATTGCCGCAGCGAGTTCTCGTAATGCATCTAAATTCGGGCCTTCTAAAGTACCATCACGGTTAATATCAGTGTAAATGATGGCGGCTGCACCTAATTTTTGCATTTGTACAGCTAGTTGGGTGGCTAATACTGTTGATGTTTCCAACCAACCACGAGTTGCAACTAAGCCATTACGGGCATCTATGCCAATAATAATTTGTTCGGGAAATTCTGCACAGAGTTCTTGGACTAACTGGGGTTGTTCGACAGCGACAGTGCCGAGAATCGCCCAATTTACACCCAGATTAAATAATTGTTGCACACTGGAGCGATCGCGCAATCCTCCCCCAACTTCAATAGGTATCTCAAGTTCATTTCTAATGGCTTCAATTGCTGCTAAGTTAACGATTTTCCCAGCCTTTGCGCCGTCTAAATCAACTAAATGTAGTCTTGTCGCGCCTTGATCTGCCCACATTTTGGCAACTTCCAGGGGGTTTTCGCTGAATACTTGGGATTGTGCATAGTCTCCTTTGTATAGTCGCACACAGCGACCCTCTAATAAATCAATTGCGGGTATTACTTCCATAATTTGTCAGTTGCGGGTATTACTTCCATAATTTGTCAGTTGTCAGTTGTTTAAAGAACACCACAAAAAAAATGCTCCAATCTTGTGGGATGGGCATCTGGTCCCTCCTTGTATTATTAGCAGGCAAGATGCCCGCACCACAAGAGAATTTGGGATATTTTTTTATTTGGAAGTTTCTTAGTTGTGCGTTGTGATTAAATAATTATTCCCTGTTCCCTGTTCCCTCTTTCCGGTCAGCTAAATTTTGTACTGCTTGGCGAAAGCCTAATACTAGTAAGATGTTAGCAAGGGTTAAAAATACTTCTGCACTGCCATGCAACCAGTCTACATTGGCTAGTTGTTCTCCATACTGCATTTTGGCGTAAATGGCGGCGGGAATGGTGATAGCCACAAATACCAATGTGCCGTAAAATCCATATAGGGCTAAACGTGGCATTTGTGGACTGCGGCTGATAAACCACAAGAAACCCAAGTAGGGAAACAAAGACAGGGCAAAAAGGGCTTCTTTTGATATCATTGTTCTGATTTGATAGATTGTGTCTCAATGGGGCTTACAGACTTGGTGGAACGCCAAATTATATAAGCTGCTGCCCAGAGAGTAAAGTTACCAACTAATGTCATGGTAGCTTGGAGGGTGACTAACCATTCTAAAGATTCAGAATTGTCGAAATAATGCCAAGTGCAAGCACACATTGCGCTGATTAAAGCTGGTAACATGGCAAAGGATAATCCCCACCAACTCCGATTTTCTGTCAGTTCACCGTATCTCCAAATTAGCCAAATTGCGGCTATCCACTCAATGACGCTAGAAATATGAATTATCCAGGTGGGAATTGAAAGGGCGTGCATAATTAATTTAAAATCTAAAATCTAAAAATGGGGAAAATGCGGGTTTTATTGTCTGGGTATTACGGTAAAGGTAATGGTGGTGATGAAGCTTTGTTAGCTACACTTCTGCAAATGTTACCATCTGATGTTACGCCGGTGGTGCTTTCTGGCAATCCTGAAGAAACTCATCGGCATTATGGTGTGGAATGTTACAACCGCATGGCGTTTTTGTCCGTTTTTAAAGCTTTGCGTTCTTGTGATGCTTTTGTTTGGGGTGGAGGAAGTTTAATTCAAGATGTGACTAGCACCATTAGCCCTTTTTATTATGGCGGATTGATGGCTTTAGCTCAAGTTATGGGTTTGAAAACTGTCGCTTGGGGACAGGGTATAGGTCCGCTGTTACGTTATCCAACTCGGTTTTTAGCAAGGAGAAATTTTACAGGTTGTACTCATGTGAGTGTGCGCGATCGCTCTAGTTCTGCATTATTATCAAATTGGAGTATACCTCATATTATTGCACCTGACCCGGTTTGGGCGTTGGAGTCGAAGCCAGTCCCGGAATTAGTAGATTTACCAAAACCCAGAATTGCAGTTACTTTAAGAAATCATCCTCAACTCACAGAAACTCGGTTAACAAATTTAACTCAGGCTTTAGTTAATTTGCAGAAAGAAACCCAAGCTTTTATTCTCTTATTGCCATTTCAAAAAAGCGAAGATTTGGGAATTGCCGAAAAAATTCACACTCAATTAAAAGATGTGAGTAGAGTTATTTGTTCAGAAGATCCGCAAATTTTAAAAGGTGTATTTCGCGGTGTGGAAATGTCCATAGGAATGCGGCTACATAGTTTAATTATGGCAGCTAGTGAAGGTTCTCGTTGTTTTGCATTGAGTTATGATCCTAAAGTTAACCGATTAATGGAAGATTTAGACATACCTGGTTGGGATTTAAAGGATTTACCAGATGATGTAGATTTAATTAGTAAAACTTGGATTAATTATTATGATAATGGTGCATCTTTGTCATCGGAGAAAATCCAATCTTTGGTAGATAAGGCTTTTTTGCATCGGGATTTGTTAAAGGAAGCGTTAAAATGAAGTTTACCTGATAATCTAGCTAAATTTGAGATCATTTAAAACCATGTCTGAATCAGTACAGTATATAACTAATACTCAGGGAGATAGAGTTGGTGTATTGTTAAATTTGGAAACTTACCAACAGCTAACCCACTTATCAACAGATACAGAATTATTGATTGGTTTAAGTCTTGATGAATTGCAAGCTTTGGTAGAAACTTCTTTATCTCCTAAAAGCCAGACTCAACTAGATGAGTTATTAATGAAAAATTCTGAAAATCAATTGTCAAATGAGGAATCTGAAACTTTAGATAAATTATTGGCACAAGTTGACCAATTGAATATTCTTAAAACCAGAGCTAGATATACTTTAAACCAATTTCAAGAAAAACATAAAGTAGCGTGAGTGTTTATATTTCCGTTGACTTACAAAAACAGTGATAGTGTCATTTCTTCCTTCTTCAAATATTAGAGGAGTTTGGACAACCATGACATCAGGATAAGTATGAATCCGTCGTTTAGGAATCCAAAGCCGTTGATCAGTATAATAGACCTCATAAGGTTGGCGTTTAAGGGCAAAATGTATGGCAACATATAAGTTACCAGCTATTTTATTATGATTTGGTGTTCCGCCTGTCATGGGGATAATTAATCCATCAATATATTCGTGACGTAGTTCTGAATTTACCTCAAATCCTAGGTATTCTTCAGGTGAATAGAAGCGTGTTTCTTGTGCAAGAGTCATGATATTTATATCCTCAGTTGCGGGGGGGTTGATTTTTTTAATATGTCACGTTTCCTAAATTACCCGATAAAATTTTATTTCTACTATCTCTATCAGAAAACATTCTCGTAAAAGTAGTTGCAATAAATTGAGCAATACCATATCCGAACCATAATTCAGATGTTTTCCAATCTTCACCTGGTTTCATATATCATTTATCCTAATATCATTAAACCATTAATAGACGGATATTTTTATATCATCATTTGTTTAGTATCTGGATGAATTTCTATCCCCAATCTCTCTAACTGTTTTCGTAAATATCCTTCTTCAATAATTAATTCGTCCCATTCTTCACAATACTCAACAAAAGACTCATTCCAAAAATCACGAACTATTGGATCTAAAACCTCAAAGGAAAATTTTAAAGTTTCAGTAGCCGCATCAATATCATTTCTAGGAGCAAAGTGTACTAGACTATTACGTAAATTACCAAAAGACCGAAATCGTTCTACTTTCCCGATTCTATAACCTGTTGTTGCCCATAAAACCTCCGGTAAATCGCTATACATAATTGTTTTACCATATTCAAATAATTCTTTTATGCTTAACAATCCATCAGTCTTATTTGATTTTGGAAACTCCTTAAATATTAAAAGGGGATGTTCTTCAGCTATTCGCGCTTTTATAATCATTTCAGCCCCATGTGCCGCTTGAACAACTGACAAGATATGGGCAAATGGACGCATAATTTCATTAAAAGTAGCATCATAAATAGCTCTTCCGAGAATATGAAAGCCAAACTCTTTCATATGTTTTGCTACATCTTTGGTTTCGGGATTCATTTAAAATTCTCCTGTATTATAGCGGTAAAACATCAGAAATTAAGAGTTTTGAATACTTCAGGACTTACGCAAAATTTCTCTAAAACCCTCTTTCCTTCGTGTCCTTCGTGTCTTCGTGGTTTATTTTTCCGTTACTTTTAATACAGTTCAGTTAAACCCAAACATTAACATTATCAAAGTTTTTGTTGGGTTGCGCTATTGCTTAACCCAACCTACCATTTTTTAACTTTACTTTACTATACGCAAAGACACAAAAAACACTTTGCGTCTTTGCGTGAGACTAACCTAAATTAATTCCCTTCCCGCAACTTATCCAAAACACCACGATCCTCCAAAGTCGAAGTATCCCCGGATATTTCCTGCCCTGCTGCCAGATTCCGCAACAAACGCCGCATAATCTTACCAGAACGGGTTTTCGGTAAAGCATCAGTAAACCTGATTTCACCAGGACGAGCGATCGCCCCTATTTCATTAACAACGTGCTTCTTGAGTTCCTTACTCAACTCCTCACTGGCTTGATAAGTCCCCTGCAAAGTCACAAAAGCCACAACTTCTTCACCCTTCAACTCATCCGGTTTACCCACAACAGCAGCCTCAGCTACCGCCGGATGAGACACCAAAGCAGATTCTACTTCCATCGTTCCTAGGCGGTGTCCAGACACATTCAGGACATCATCTACACGCCCCATTACCCAGAAATAGCCATCTTCATCCTTTCTTGCACCATCGCCAGCAAAGTACGTATAATGACCATCTTGGGGTGGAATATGTTCCCAGTAGGTGCGACGGAAACGATCTGGATCACCATACACATTCCGCATCATCCCTGGCCAAGGATGACGAATCGCTAAATAACCACCTTCATTTTCTGGAACAGAATTACCTTCCAAATCCACCACATCCGCAATAATACCAGGGAAAGGCAGGGTAGCTGAACCTGGTTTAGTGGCAATTGCCCCAGGTAGAGGTGTAATCATTATTCCACCTGTTTCCGTTTGCCACCAAGTATCCACAATCGGACAGCGTTCACCACCGATGATTTTGTGATACCACATCCAAGCTTCGGGGTTGATAGGTTCACCCACACTTCCCAATAAACGCAGAGAAGACAGATTGCGGGCTTTGGGCAAATGTTCACCCATTTTGATAAAGGCGCGAATTGCTGTTGGTGCAGTATAAAAAGTTGTTACACCATATTTTTCAATCACATCCCAGAAACAACCAGGATTAGAAGCACGGGGCGCACCTTCATACATGAGAGTGGTTGCACCGTTGGAAAGGGGACCATAAACTATATAGCTGTGTCCAGTAATCCAACCTACATCAGCGGTACACCAATATACATCTGTGTCTTTGAGGTCAAAAATCCATTTGCTGGTGATATGACTATATAAGTTATAACCGCCTGTGGTATGAACTATCCCCTTAGGTTTGCCCGTACTACCGGAAGTGTAGAGAACAAACAGCATATCCTCGCTGTCCATTGGTTCAGCGGGACAATCAGCAGAAACGCCTTTTTGTAAATCGTGCCACCAATGGTCACGTCCTGCTGCCATAGGTGTTGTTTGATTTGTGCGTTTCACAACTAGCACATCGGTAACGCTGGGGACTGCGTTATTATCTAAAGCTTTATCTACCTGCTCTTTGAGAGGGACAATTGCATCTTTGCGCCAACCACCATCGGCTGTAATTACTAATTTAGCTTCTGTATCGTTCAAGCGATCGCGCAAAGCTTCAGCACTAAAACCACCAAATACAACGCTATGAGGTGCGCCAATTCTCGCACAGGCTAACATGGCAATTGCTGCTTCGGGAATCATTGGCATATAGATACCAATGCGATCGCCTTTTTTTGCCCCCAACTGCTTCAATACATTAGCAAATTGACAAACTTCCCGGTGCAATTGGGCATAAGTCAGAGTCCGTGAATCTCCCGGTTCACCTTCCCAAATCAAAGCCGCTTTATTTTTCCGCCAAGTGGTAAGATGTCTGTCAAGACAGTTGTAAGAAATATTAATCTTACCGTTAACAAACCACTTAGCAAAAGGTGGTTGCCAATCTAGCACAGTGTCCCATTTTTGAAACCAATCTAACTCAGATTCCGCTAATTCTGCCCAAAATTGCTGAGGATCAGCTTTTGCTTTGTCGTAAAGACGCTGATAGTCTGCTAAACTTTTTATCTGCGCTTTTTCCGAAAAATCACTAGCAGGCTGAAATAGCCGCTTTTCCTGTAAAATGGATTCTATAGTTGGTTGAGACATAATGATGGATGCAAATGATATTGTGACTAAAAACTATTTTTAACGAATTTGTGCAAAAAAACTTGAAAGTTTCATGAAATCGCGCTCAGTGTAAAGATTATTTACGGATATGTTAATCTAGTCTTACTTTAGTCCGACAATTAACTAATGCTGAATTATTCAGTATCGGCGTAAGCCAAGTAACAGCGAAGAACATTTGAGGTTTTTCCAGATATTATTTATTACATGGGTGAAGAATCCCCAAAATTTTGTGATAAAATTATAGGCTCTTGACCACCAATGCCGTAAGCGAAAACCAAGCTGATAGGTAAGTGTCACAAGAGAAAGATTTGGGTCTTGGGAATCAGGACTTCTGCCCTTGGAGGGAATGTCAGACCAATAGAACTATGAAGTTCTGGAGGCTATTCCCGATGAATTGGGAAGCCAACACTGTACCGAAGGTCAGTGTGTGGTAGTTCACTAGGATATAAATCTTTAGATACTGTGTTAGTGTTTTACAATAGGGTATAGTTTGCAAGCAAGAGAAATTAAGGATAAACTAAATTTACTGATTGAGCGAGCTTCGGGGATAGATCCAAATCTCACGACAAGATTAAGAGAAATAGACCGTTGGATTAAACATATCAAGCTTGGTTCTCTGATATCCAAACCCATCGTTGTCGCTTTTTTATTAGAAGTAATTACGGACTCTAAGGTTTGGTTAGCAATTAAATCTTTACCTTCGGAGGAAGACCAAAGGCTACAATTTGAGCAAATGACCGCCAATGAGAGGTATTGGTATGGTTATCTATTTCCTAAATGGATAAATGCCACAGACACCAAATTTTATATTTGGAAGAAAAAAATGATGGCGGGAGAGTTTAATCAAGCTGATAGTGATATTATTAAATATATAGCTCAGGATGTTGTTCACCGAGAAGGAGATTTTTGGCGGCGTTATATAGCTGACCTTTCTATGGCAACAGACCTAATTGTTAGCAATCAACAAAATAAACCACTCTGTATTCAAGTTACCAGTGTAAGTGAAGAATTCCATAACACAAAATATCAAAAGTGGCAAAATTCACTGCAATTGTGGGAAATAGAACGAGGATTGTTTCTCAGTTACAATCCCAAAGAAAATGATTTTATCCATCAGTTGGTCAATGTGGCACTGTATAACAGTGATCATCTTGACGAAGGAAAGTATGTGAATTTTTCCTGATTCCCAAATATTGAAATCGAAATCTGTGTCCTAGCCAACATCATTAATCCGCTGAAAATACCATTTATGGTTAACCAACAACAGACTAATAATAGCGCTCAACTCGAAGACTTGACAGCAGCGTTAACAGCAGCCAGGAATATGCAGCAAGATTGGCTAAATTATGGACTTAATTTTGTCCATATTTATGTGGAAGATGTGGAAAGTGATTGGCTAGAAAGTTGGGGAGATGATGAAATATCCAATCCTTTATTTGATACTATTAAAGACTTTTTAGTTAGTGATGATGATGTAGCTATCAAAATTAGAAAGTATGTAGGAGATACATCATTGTTTGATTTAGCAGTAGACTTAGAAGAATGTTTGAGAATATCTAGAGAAAATGATAAAACATCTGCTGTAAAAGAGGTGTTAGCAAATGATATTGATTTTGATATTGATGATCTGGAATTGTTAGATTTAGCTAATAATTTTGTAGATAGATGTTATCCAAAGAATTCAGAATCTAGAACTATTGAAGTATAGTTTGAGGCTATTACTTTTCAATTGACCTTGTGGAGACGTTGCATAAAACGTTTCCATATTATGCTATTGTCTGAATCAGGATTTCCAGGATTTAAGGATTTTTAGGATTGTTGTTTGGGGGGTGTTTGTCATGGTTGAGATTTCATTGTCTGAATCAGGATTTCCGGGATTTGAGGATTTTTAGGATTGTTGTTTGTGGGGTGTTTGTCATGGTTGAGATTTCATTGTCTGAATCAGGATTTCCAGGATTTGAGGATTTTCAGGATGTTTTTGAGCATTTTTTGGTCTGAATCAGGATTTTCAGGATGTTTTTGTTTATTTGATGTTAAGGTTTTTGAGAATATTTTTTAGGAGAGATTTATGTTAATCCTGAAAATCCTTAAATCCTGGAAATCCTGATTCAGACAATGAATTAATCTTCAGCATCAAAAACCATCTACAA
>JAKOGY010000367.1 GCA_028658405.1 Dolichospermum sp. ST_sed8
CTGTTTTTATGCTAACTTTGATTTTTCATCTCTGTAATTTCCCTCTGGAACAGTTTGGGGTGCGGAATGTGGGTTAGATAGGACTTACCCTAGCTCTATATAAAAGCTGATCATATTGCATATAGCCTGTATAACGAACCTTAACTATCTCTCCTGGTTGTGCTGTTCCCTCCAATAATTGATGAAATTGGGGATTATAGGGAATTTCTGCACCTACAGAAGCGATCGCTTGCACATCCCAAGTCTCTAATAATATTTGTAGAGGTTTATCTACCAAAGGTAATATTTTTACTGCGGCTAACTGGTGATCTTCCCTGGCTCTATGTGCTGCTGTTGGCCATTGTAGTAGCAAAGATTCCAATATTTGTAAACTTGACCGCTGAAATTCCTGTTTTAATACTTCCCGTTGTTGTCCCATTGACAACGTTATTCGCTCATACTCAACTTGTAAATCTGTAATTTGCTTTAATAAGTCTATATGTTGATTAAAAGGTTGAGTCTTGTTCAAGCTTGAAAATGAACTGCCAAAGCTAAAAGTTTCTACCAACTCCGGCCAAGATATCTGTAAAACCTCTGCCAGTTTCACTAATACCTCAAGCCGCATTTGCCCAATTTTCCCCCTCCGCAACTGCAAAATTTGCCAATGGGAAACACCAGCAGCACGACTTAAAGATTTAAAACTAGTAAAACCTACTCTTTGCATTAGCTCTTGCAGATTTTCGGTAAAGTTGGGTTGCTCCATAAAATAAAAGGTATAAAGCATTGTTAGCCATTATACCCCTTTGAGCATCAATAAATTAAGAGCGGGAATAGATACAGGTTTAGGTACTCCAAATAGTCAAGGTGGAGATATTACGATTAATGCCAACACAGGAACAGGTGGAAAGGTCGAAATAACTTCTCAAGCGATCTTTGGTATTGAGTTACGTGCAAAGCTAACTGAAAAAAGTGATATTACTGCCAGTTCCGAATTAGGTATTGCAGGTGTAATTAACATTAACGCACCTGATACCAGTTCTATCCAGAACAGCTTCACGGAATTATCTCCAGTTATTGACACTTGCTAATTCAATATGTATATTTAAAGTATATACATCAAGCCAAGTTGTGGAGAATAACTATGACGACAGTTGTTGCAAAATGGGGAAACAGTTTAGCTATTCGGATTCCCAGATATGTAGCTGAACAAGCGCAAGTAACAGAAGGGATAGCGATAAATTTTAGTGTGGAAGGTAACAGGATTGTGATTACACCACAAAAAAGAAAAAAATATACGCTTGATGAGTTGCTTGAAGGTATGACTCCTGATAAATTTCATCCTGAATTTGAAACTGGAAACGCTGTGGGGAGTGAAGATTGGTAGTTAATTCTTATTTTCCGAATAGAGGAGATATTGTCAAATTAGAATTTGGGAACACACAGCAATTTACGGCTGATTCAATTAGGCGTGCATTTTCCCTGCAAGCATCAGGAATGTCTGTTGATGATATTGCTAAGATATTAAATAACGAACTACAACAACAAGGGCGTGAGCAAATCGGCTATCGCCCGGTTCTTGTTATATCTCCAATTAAATATAATCGAATGGCTTCTTTAGTTCTAGTCTGTCCTATAACTAGCAATCAAAAAGGGCTTAGTTTTGAAGTTCCACTGGTTGAGGGAATGCAAACAAAAGGAGTTGTGTTAGCTGACCAAATTAAAACACTAGATTGGAGAGCTAGAAAGGTAAAATTTATTGAAAGTGTTGCACAAGATTTAATAGAAGAAGTACAAGCGAAGCTCGAAGCATTAATTTTATGAAAAATTTTATATGGCGGTTCTTTTGTTGAGTGAGACACAAGAACCCCACCCCCAACCCCCTGACAGGTGTAGGTTTTTTACAGAAGAAGGGAACAGGGAACTCTTAACAGGAAATAAGAAACACTCATTTGCACCAGTTTAGAGCTTCAGTCAAAAAGAAGATGTTTTTTAAGATGCGTAGCACAAAAAAAACAGTGTCATTATTTCAATCTCATGTTTTTAAACATGAGTTTTTCCTGTTAGAAAGTTGCCCGTTCCCTGTTCCCTCTGAAAACGTAATACTAACAGTGTCCTAGCGGCGCGATCGCAATTTAGTTTTGGTATTGATGCTTTTAATGCCAATACCGTTTATTGGCACAAGCGATAGCGGAACTTCTCTACCAGATAATGGCTTTAATTTTTCAGTGCGCTATCAACCATTTTGATATTACGAATTTGAGATTGGCCTCACCTTACCTATCCAGGAGTTTTGTCCGCATTAGTTGCTTCTGTCGTTAATACCTAATATATCGGTCATAAGTACCTAAAAAGAATCATTGGTGTTAAAATTTTGGAAAATAGTCACAGACGTGAATTGAATAAATATGCTATTAAGAAGCGAGATGAATCAAAAAGAGTTTGAGCGCGTATTTAATAACCTAACAGACAGACGAAAAGAAGTATTGCAAAAGATACTAGCAGGTGTAACAGATAGAGATATAGCTGAATCTATGGGCATTGGAGAAGCATCTGTGAGAAAATATATTGAAAGAATATGTTACGAATTTGGACTCAATAATGAACCTAGTGATAACCGTCGTTACAAACGCTCAGAACTAGTTGCACTATTTGCTAAATATAAACCTGAATTACTGACGCGAAATCCAGCTCCAGTTACAAAAGAAATAGAAGCAGAACCAGATAGATACAATGTAAATGTTATCGAATATATCTTAAATCTGCTATCCATTAATGAGTCCAAATTAGAAAATTTCAAACAGTTGCTAGATAGGATTAATTTAATTCCTCAAGAAAGAAAAGAAATTGCTAAATCTCTTAATTTTATAGGACATAAACACTATCTAAATCATGATTTTGCAAATGCTATATCGCATCTAGAATTAGCAGTTGAATTTAACCCAAATCATGGACCTGCTCACTATAATTTAGGGTCAGCGTATGAAAAATTAGATGATTTAGAAAAAGCTTGTCATCATTATCAAATTGCTATTAAATATCAGAATCGGGCTGCTGATGCTGCTATTAATAACTTAGCTCGATTACAAATTCTCCAGGGAAATAGCGCGGACGCAGTGACAATGATTGAAGCAATTTTACCAAAAGCAAAAGATCCCATAGTTAAATTAACATTACACAAAAATCTTGCTTGGGCATATTTTCAGCAAAATTCTTATGAACAAGCAAAACAGCATTTACTCATTTGTTTAAAATTGGAAAATAATTATGCTCCGGCTTATTGTTTATTAGCACAAGTGCAAGCAGCAGAGGGAAAACAACAAGATTCTATAGGATCATGGCAAAATTTTCTCACATTTTATTCTCAGGATCGACAACTTAAAAAAGTCAGTAGTAAGTTACCAGAATTGGATGTTTGGAAAATGGAAGCCATGAGAATTGTTAAGTCTCAAGCTCAAAAACATCCAAGCACTTAATTAGTAGGAACAATGGGGTCATCTTCATCCCCTCCTTGATAACTCTGTGTAAATAACATATTTTTTACGGACAGTGATTGTAGTGGCATAAAATAATAAGTGGCATTGTGGTGTTTAGAGACACTTGTCATTTCTGCTGGGTAAATTACTGAAGTATGAATTTTAGCTGCGGATGAATTTTGGTTAGTCATGTTGTCAACCTCGTTTTTCTGTTTATACGACTAAGTATCTCTGAGGCTAATGTGATTGTAAACACTGATTGCTAACCAGTATATTGACTAAGAAAACTAAGAAAACTAAGAAAGTTATGGTACATTAAAATACAATACAGAATACGTTATCAGGAGAAAAACAGACTATGGATGAGAAAGAGATAATCCAAGGCTTAAAAGATTGGATAAAGCGTGAGAAAGAACGAGATTTAAATTTTAGTGTGGAAGGTAACAGGATTGTGATTACACCACAAAAAAGAAAAA
>JAKOGY010000368.1 GCA_028658405.1 Dolichospermum sp. ST_sed8
GTACGAGTTAGTGATGGTATTGGTGGTAATAGTGGTTTTGGTACTGGTCAGTTATTAGTGACCTTATCAGCGACATCTGGATTTACCAGCGCCAATGCGAATTTAAACCTCTTTGGCGGTAATTTCCTCTTTAACTAGTTTGTAGTTTATCTACCCAGTCGGTTTTAACCGACTTTAGATTCGTAGGTTGGGTTATCCGCGTTAGCGTTGCGAAGCAATAGCATGAAACCCAACGCATTTGTTGGGTTGCGCTGTCACTTAACCCAATCTACAAAAAACGTATGATCTACCCAGTCGGTTTTAACCGACTTTAGCTATCAGACAGGGAATTTATTCCCTGGCTTCTTCCTTGCTGATAAATAAAATTTAAAAGCATTATGTTTCGCATAAAAACGCAAAAACGCCAACCGAAAAAAAGAGATTTTAGGTATTGACAAACAATTTTAAAAATGTTATCATAAAATTGATAAGGAAGAACTATCTCGACTAATTTAACTAATAAAACGACAAGATCCCCGACTTCTTAAAGAAGTCGGGGATCTGATTGATTCAAAATCAACCCTTACAGCATCGGTGCAAACTGAGATTTATCAGGTACTTCCGCGTACTCAGCGACAATTTGACGTAATTCCTCACCGTCAATGGTTTCTTTTTCAATCAGCAAATCAACCAAACGATCTGCGAGACTACGATGATCACGCATGATCTTCTTCGCGTTGGTATAACATTCTTCCACAATTATTCTCACTTGGGCATCAATCCGACAAGCGATCGCTTCAGAATACTCAGAACGGGTTGTCCAGTCACGACCGAGGAAAACTTCACCTTGTTGGCTTTCCAAAGATAAAGGTCCTAAATCAGACATCCCAAATCGAGTTACCATTTGTCGTGCCATTCCTGACAACTGCTGCAAATCTCCACCCGCACCAGTTGTAACTTCTGCTGCTCCAAAAATTATTTCTTCAGCAGCGCGGCCACCTAAAGCCCCTGTAATTCTAGCCTTTAGCTGAGAACGGCTAATTAAACCTTGTTCTTCATTAGGCATAAACCAAGTTAAACCCTGTGCTTGTCCTCTAGGAATCAGAGTCACTTTTTGTACAGGATCATGGTCTTTGAGTAAAGTACCGACCAAAGCGTGACCGATTTCATGGTAAGCAATCAACCGCTTACTCTTACTATCTACCAGGGGAGTACCTTCCATCCCAGCAACTACCCGATCAACAGCATCATCAATTTCTAGTAAAGTGATGCCTTCTTTGCGTCTTCTAGCGGTGAGAATAGCGGCTTCATTGAGCAGGTTAGCTAAATCTGCACCAGTAAATCCCGGAGTCCGACGAGCGATCGCTTCTAAAGATACACTCTTATCTAATTTCTTATTTCTAGCATGAACTTGTAATACTTCTAAACGACCTTTAATGTCTGGTGCATCTACCTGTACTTGTCTATCAAAACGACCAGGACGCAACAAAGCTGCATCTAGGACATCAGGACGGTTAGTAGCAGCAATAATAATAATCCCAGTATTGCCTTCAAAACCATCCATTTCTGTTAATAGCTGGTTGAGGGTTTGTTCCCGTTCATCATTACCACCACCAATACCCGCACCCCGTTGACGACCCACAGCGTCAATTTCATCAATAAATATGATACAGGGAGCATTATCTTTAGCTTTCTTAAACAAATCACGGACACGGGAAGCACCCACACCCACAAACATTTCTACAAACTCCGAACCAGAAATACTGAAGAAAGGCACACCAGCTTCACCAGCGATCGCTTTTGCGAGTAAGGTTTTCCCAGTTCCAGGAGGTCCAACTAATAATACTCCTTTGGGAATCCGCGCACCTACAGCAGTAAACTTTTCAGGTTGTTTGAGGAAAGTAACAACTTCTTGTAATTCTTCTTTGGCTTCTTCAATTCCGGCTACGTCGTCAAATTTCACGCCAGTTTTCGCTTCCATTTGGAAACGAGCGCGGGATTTGCCGAAATTCATTGCTTGTCCAGGACCACCGGGAAGATTATTAGAACGACGGAACAAAAAGAACAATCCAGTAATTAATAATACTGGGAAAATTAAATTACCTAAAAGTCCCCAGATTGCCCCATCATTCCGCATTGGGTGGGCATCAAAACTAACTTGCTTTTGTTTAAGCTTTTGAATTAATTCAGGAGCATTAATCGGCAAATCTACCCGCCAATGTTGAGTGCGGTTTTCGATGTCTTGGTCATTAGCTTCAATAATTGCTGTTCTACCACCATCGTAAAGATCCACATTGGTAACGCGATCTGCGTCCAAATATTCTAGAAAGCGCCCGTAGGTCATGCGGGTATTGGCGGTATTTTTACCTGTATCCGCAGGAACGCCTGCAAAAGCACCTTGCCAAAAGAAAAAGCCAATTACCAAAGCCAGCACTGACCAGAGTGCTACGACTCTCCAAGAGAATTTCATCTTTAATTTTCCTTCTAAATGTTAATTGTCTGAACTATGATTTGTATGATTAATGTGATTTCGATGATTAATTAATCGGTTAAAGCAAGCAATTAATCACAGTCTGAACTATGATTTGCATGATTAATGTGATTTCGATGATTAATTAATCGGTTAAAGCAAGCAATTAATCACAAAAATCACAAAAATCACAAAAATCACAGTTCAGACGATGATTAATTAATTTGTTAAAGCAATTAATCACAGAAATCACCTGAATCAGAGAAATCATCTAAATCACAAAAATCATAGTTCAGACGATGTTCTATGTTAGATCCAGGATTTTTATCAGGAATCTTAATTAAACTTAACTTAATTCTAATACAAATTTGCCCTACAAGCACAAGCTCAGGGTAAAAGCTGATCTAAAAAAGGTTGAAAACCTCTGCTTACTTAACTTCCGTAATTTTTAAGGTATAAGGTAGATATTGATTTTTCTCGTAAGAACCAATCCAAATTTGATAAGTACCTGGTAGCCATTCCCCAACAATACCGGGATTTTTACCGTCAAAGTCATCATTACACCAAGTTCCACCGGGGCCTTTAATAATCATGGTGGTATCCGCAGGACTTTGGACTACGAATTTTAGGTAGTCAAATTTACTAGTGAGTTTCACCGTATGCTTTGGAACTTCATCCATAAATCCTTTACAGGGTCCAGTTGGTTGTGTTTCTGCTTTTCCCGCTATTTTGTTTCCCGGTATTGCACCACCACTCATACCCCTGACTGTCAATGGATTTGGAGAAAGTGGATGTTGAATAGTCACATCTTCAAAAATCGGTGAGGCTGGTTGAGCATGAGCCACGGGATTAAATCCGGCTGTAACGCAGAGTATCACTATGATTCCTGTCGTCAACGCTGTTTTTGACATTGCAATTAGAGAAGATTGCTAAATACCTTTAAAGACATGAGTTTACGGTCTCAAGTTCCTTTGCAGAAAAGACTTGAGTACCGCCGGGGGAAGTTTAAATTTTAAATTTTAGATTTTAGATTTTAGATTTTAGATTAAAAAATTTGGTACAAGCCCCGTCATTCTTCGACGGAAAAATTGTCAATCCCAAATCTAAAATTTTCGAGCTTCTACACTTTAGAGTGAAGTTAGAGACTTCCAATTTAAAAAATATCCCAAAATTCCTTGTAGTGCGGGCATCTTGCCCGCTAATAATACGAGGACGGGCAAGATACCATAGGAAAGATACCATAAGAAAGATACCATAGGAAAGATACCATTGGATCATTTTTTTTGTGCAGTTCTCTTAATCCAAAATCCAAAATCCAAAATCCTCGCTGCGCTGCTTATGCTTCGCTAACCTAAATCCAAAATTGAGTTACCCAATACCTAGTAATTAATTGTCAGTAACCCAGCCCTAAAGGGACTGAGCTTGCAAGAGAAATCAAACAAGCTGTACTGACCAGACCACCCTGAG
>JAKOGY010000369.1 GCA_028658405.1 Dolichospermum sp. ST_sed8
ACAACTTCCCCCTAGACTTAGCTGCTAGTGAAGTTGCTCCTGTTGCTTTAACCGCTCCTGCTATCAACGGTTAATAAGTTTAGTTAAATAAAAAACGCTCTCCAATCATGGAGGGCGTTTTTTTTGTCTTCACTTTTCACATTCGCGCTTAGTCACATAATGCCTATAGCGAAACATTGCTTCTAGCTGTGTTTGTACTAACCAACCACTCATAAATTCCACTCCATTACCACCAGGCATGGCATAGTTAACATTATCAGTTAATCTAGTTTTGCCGTTTTCTTCTGTAAACTCATGACGATGTACCCAGGACTCAAAAGGTCCAGATATCTGTTCATCGGTAAACAGATGATATTTTTCATAGTCTGTGTGCCGCGCTAACCAAGTTAAGGGTAAAATCCCCAGAAAAAGCCGAAATTCTGTAATTGCACCGGGAGCTAGTCCACCTTCACGTCTGACTACTTGTACAGGTTGCCAAGGTGGTGTGAGTATTTGCAGTATGTCCGATCTTTCGTGGAATTTCCAAACTACTTCTACTGGGGCGTTAATGATTGAGGAATGTTTAAAGTGCAACATGAACAAAAAACCTAAAATTGAGCCTTTAGATTCAGGCAAAGGGCGATTAAACGGACTATAAACTAGATAAAGTCACGAAAATTGATAATTCTGCCGGCTCTAAATTCACTAAACTAAGTATAACGAGAGAATACAACGAAAAGCTGATTCTGTAATTGCTAATTAATGTATAAAAAAATATTTTATAAATCTTTTTGAATTTATCCGCCTATATATCTATTTATTATGCAATAATAGAAGTCGAGAAGTAATTCGGTGGACCTCGTTTGTTTTTAGTATTGATAGGCTTTTTCCCTTTGGTATTTACAGACTTTTCTCCGAAATCTAAATCTCTACACTCTTATGATTTTGGAGAAAATCTATGTCAATTTATGTAGGCAACCTCTCTTATGAAGTTACCCAAGATGGCTTGAGCGAAATTTTTAAAGAGTATGGCACTGTAAAACGTGTTCAACTTCCTACCGACCGGGAAACAGGTAAGGTTCGCGGTTTCGGTTTTGTAGAAATGGATTCAGATGCAGAAGAAGAAAAAGCCATTGAAGCCCTTGATGGTGCTGAATGGATGGGACGTGATTTAAAAGTGAACAAAGCTAAACCAAGAGAAGAACGCACTGGTTCTTTTGGTGGTGGTGGAAACCGTGGTGGTGGTGGAAACTTTGGTGGCGGTGGTCGCGGACGCTACTAATATCCATAAACTATTAGGTAGATAGATAAATATCTGCCTCTAAGCTCAGGAATAAACGCCTGAGCTTTTTTATTAGAAAATTTTCTCAATAGCAGTTTTCAACCCATTTCACTAAATGGTATATCCAAATAATTTCTGAAGTTGTAGGGTGGGCATTGCCCACCAAAACCCGTCTTTTACCTATAATTCACTTGTCAGCATGATGATGATTAAGTAGGTTAGCATTGAAAATTGTCGTTATGCAAGGCAAGAGTGAAGAGGTTTTGGGAGATTTTACTTTTCTTTACATACCTTTAAATTTTTATATTCACCTACTTAGTCATAAAATGTTAATGTAGCAATATCTTCGCCATTTTTCTGCTTTGTTGGGTTTCATTCTTCAACCCAACCTACGAATCTTGTCAGCATGATGATGATTAGTCATAAAATGTTAATTTAGAAAACTATAACTAATTGATATTTCTCGACATCTACCAATGCCTTATCTTACTGCCGCTGAGGAAATTCGTTCCCTAATTACTGAATATGGCAAAGCTACAACTCTGTGGATAGATACAGAAGTAGCTGATTATAAAACTCCTAATCCGAGATTATCACTAATTCAGGTGTTGGATCATCCAGAAGATATGACTGGTAATAGTGTTTATTTGTTAGATGTTCTCGATAAATCAGATGTGATTGCTGATTTTGTAGAAAGGATTATGACTAATGATACTATTGAAAAAGTTTTTCATAATTCTTGTTATGATGTAAAGTATTTAGGAGGTAAAAAAGCCAAAAATATTACTTGTACCTTAGAAATGGCGAGGAAAATTCCTGTCTATTTACTACCATTACCTAATTATCAACTGAAAACCCTAGCTACTGAACTTTGTAATTTTCATCATATTGATAAACAAGAACAAATCAGCGATTGGGGAAAAAGACCATTAACTGAAGCACAAATAGAATATGCTTATCTTGATTGTATTTATTTAGCTCAAGTACATTTGCGATTATTAGACTTAAAGGCAGAATTTAACATAGAGCCAATTCAGGAAGATTTAAGTTTATTGACTGCTAGATATATAGAAATTGAACAGCAACAAAAAATACTCAAATCAGAATTTGAGCATTTACAAGAACGGGTAAAAAAAGCGATGTTAGTCCAGAATATTTCTGAAACATTATATTGCAAACTTACTAGTTATGAGCGAAAAACTATCAAGACGCAGTTTCAACAATTGGTAGATTTGATTGAAAATCAAGATATTGATTTAGATTTTACAATTACTCTCACCGAAGATATCCGCAAAAATTTAGGAGTAAATCTGGAAAAATTACCTCTAAATGTTGATACAAATACTTATTGGAAAATAACTCCTAAGAATCAAGAAAGTCAGGAAGATTAAGCACTAATTTTAATCCTACTTCCTGATACTGGTATAAAACTTTTTCTAAAAGTGCTAACAAAATTAACAGAATTATCAGAGGTAGTTTTGTAATAATATAAGTGTAGGTATAAAGAATTTTATTTTTAATATTTACTAATATCCGGTAATTGATTGGATAAATTTATTCATTAATTCCAGATAACTTCAGGGAATTTTGTTATTTGAATTGAATATTAATCAAAAAGCGAGAATATTGCCAAAGTAAGCAATGTAGTGAATGATTTACTCCACGGATAATGACGATTTATAGTAAATTATGAAATGGCAATTATTGACAAAAAAACAGCGAGGGGTAAACAAAGCATTGACTATAGCGATGTTTACAATTTTCAGCGGTATTATTTGCGTTTCTTGCAGTAATAATCAAGATGTATTGGTGACAGAAAGAGGAGTAAGTACCCCAAATCCACGGATAGGGAGATCATCTAAAGCTGGGGAATTTTATGTTCAGGGACAAACTCAACATCTCAAAGGTAATTCCCAAGCGGCTATTGCTGCTTATAGTAAATCAATTAGTCTCAATCCTCAATATGCAGAAGCCTTTAAGGGGCGGGGATTAGTGTATTTTGATACTGGGAATAAAGAAGGAGCGATCGCGGATTATAATCAGGCTTTAAAGCTAAATCCGAAGGATGCAGAAGCCTACAATAATCGTGCTAATGCTTTGGCATCTATAGGAAATTATAGAAGAGCGCTTGCAGATTATAATAATGCAATTAATATTACGCCCAAGTCTGCCGAAATTTACAATAATCGGGGTAATGCCCGTGCTAACCAAGGTGATAAGAACGGAGCATTAGAGGACTATACTCAAGCGATTCGGATCAATCAAGAATATGCTGTGGCTTATAATAATCGGGGTAATGCTTATGCTTCCAGGGGAGAAGCACAAAAAGCAATATCTGATTATAATGAAGCTGTTCGCATTAATCCTAACTTCGGTGCTGCTTTTAATAATCGTGGTAACGCCTATGCTATAATTGGCGATAAACGCGGGGCATTGAAAGACTTGCAACGGGCAGCAGCTATTTTTGACAAAGCAGGAAATAAGGACTTGTATCAACAAGCAATGAAGAATATTGAAGAATTGGGTAAGTAATTAACAATTAATACCCAGATCCCTGACTTCTTTTTTGATCTCTTGACACTCCCCGGTCTAAAGACACGGGGATTCTTAATCGAATAGTTGTAAAGACAACTGCTCGAATAATATCCGC
>JAKOGY010000370.1 GCA_028658405.1 Dolichospermum sp. ST_sed8
TTCCTTCTTCCTTCGTGTCCTTCGTGCCTTCGTGGTTCGTTTCTTATCCGTCAAAATTTATTTGACAGACTACTAGACTGAAAAATAATGTAGAGACGTTCCGAAAAATAATGTAGAGCCGAGAATCCTTACCCATGGAACGTCTCTACAAAAAACGTCTCTACAAAGATTCTAAAAAACGCATTTTGAATTCCAGCGGTACTATTCTCGATTTTGAGCTTGTTCTAGACAAATTTTCATTTGTTTGGCCAATACCTTAACATTGGGTTCATTGAGAAGGGAAAGGTGAGAACCAGGAATGTACTTAACATCTAATTCACCTGTGATGATCTCACCCCAACCAAAGGAGTTACGGTGATTCTGCAATACTCCTTTAGGTTTACCCGTTGAGCCACTTGTGTAAATAATATAAGCTGGTGTTTCGGGTGATATTGTAATAATGGGATTTTTGCAGGAATGATCGCTATCAATATTGTCTATATTGAATAACTGACAATTATTAGTAGCAACTGCCGCTAGTTTTTTAGCTAAGTCTAAATTCAGATTATTGGTAATAAATGCAACGGCTTGAGAATCTTCAATAATATAAGCAAGTCTCTCAACGGGAAATGTGGGATCTAAAGGAACAAAAATTTTCCCTGTTTTCAATACTCCTAAAATACTAGTAATGAAATCCGCGCCTTTTTCTAGTAATAATACTATTACTTCTAGTTTGTTTCCTCGTTGGGAAAGCATGACATTTGCTAACCGATTAGCATTGTTATTTATTTGTGTATAGGTAAGGGTTTTATTCTGGGTTTTGATAGCAATAGCATGAGGATATTTATTAACTTGTTTTTCAAATCGGCTAGGGATTGACTGTTCAATCTCTGACTTGGGAAAGTCTATAAAGTTTCTCGGTGGAATAATTAAACGATTGCAAACAAACTTTTGTGGAAATAATGTATGGGAAATTGTTTGATACATATTAATCATTGGTATATAAAATCTAGCCTTATAAGCAGATATTAGATTGAAAATCCTAAATCTAAAAAAGTTGGTGGCTTTAATTCAAAATTTAGATCACAGAAAAACCAACTCTTGTCCAACATAGATTGATTTGGTGAATTTTCTTTGATATCTTTTTCAGTTATTTTTACTTCCTTTGATTGAATGAATGATTTACATTCACAAAAACAAATGGTACGAGAAATTATCATAACCTGCCATACTCAAGGATAAGTTTTCACAAAATCTTTATCTATACTTTGTTTTCAAACTAAGAATTGTATGCAAATTAACTAAATTAATGTAAAAAGATATAGAACTAATATTTGATTTTTGAAAAATACGTAGGGTGGGCATTGCCCACCGGATACAGCGGATTTCGCTGTTATGAGGCACAAACTTAAATAATGAAACTCTTGTGGTGTAGGCATCTTAACCGCTAGATGTGTACCTCATAACACCGGGAATTGCTGTAAGGGTTTTGGTGGGCAATGCCCACCCTACTTAAAATTTTTCAAATATCATTGATGATGCCTATAGATACCGGACTTCTTCAAGAAGTTAGGTATCTGGGTATTAAGTTTTTTAGTTACGATCTCTTTCTAATTGATCAATCACTCTTTGCAAATACCAATCATCTGACATTCCCGGATAATTATACTCTTGTTGCTGAATTAAACGTTCTGCTATTTCCCACTGTCCCCCTACTAACCGCAAAAGCCGCTGACGGATAATTTCATATTTCTGATTTTTGGTTTCAGAAGGGGATGTTTGGATTTTTTGTAACCTATTTAATACCTGTTGGTAATTTTCCCAGTCTTCTTGTTCACAATAAATACTAGCTGCTTTTTGATAATCAGAGATAGCATTTTGCATTTCTTCTAACAATGTATAGGTAAGACCACGATTATAGTAAGCTGGAGGATAATCAGGATTTATTTGCAGTGCTTGACTATAATCTTGAATTGCATCCAAATAATTACCCATTTCTCGATAAATATTACCTCTACCAACATAAACTAAAGGATCTTCAGGCTGTATTTGTAATGCTTGGTTTAAATCGGATAATGCACCTTGATAATCACCAAGTTGGGAACGAGCTTTTCCCCGATTGCGATAAATAAGGGCATCTTGAAAATTCAGTTTTAGTGCTTGATTAAAGTCCGCTATAGCTTCTCGATAATTACCAATTTTACATTGCACTATGCCGCGACAACAATACGCTTGAGCATCATTGGGATCAGCCTTTAATACCCAATTTAAATCAGCAATGGCTTCTCTAGTGTTTCCCTGTTCTGCTTTTGTTAATAATTGCTGAAAATATTGATTAGTAGAAATAATAGATTTAGGTACAGATTTAATTAGTGGTTTTATTGGTTTTTCTGGTGGTTGTAGCTGTTTAATCTTCTGCAAACAACTTTGACATTTTTCCTGATCTTTTTGTCCTAAATATAATTCGGCTGCTTTTTTAAAATTAGCAATTGCATCTGGAATATATCCTTGTTTTCGTCGCACTATCCCCCGCAAATCATAAGCAGCAGCATCATCAGAATTAAGACGAATTGCCCTTTCTACATCATCTAAAGCACCAGGAAGATTTTTTAATGTTAATCTAGCTAAAGCGCGACAATAAAAAGCCTCTGCCCTAGATTCATCTAATTTGATAGCTTCACTATAATCATAAACTGATTGCAGAATTGCCCCAGAATCATAATATGCTAAACCCCGTTGGATATATGCCTGACTAAAATCAGGATTTTGCCCGATAGCAGCAGTAAATTCGGCGATCGCACCTGTATAATCTTTTTGTTGGGCTTTTTCTAATCCGCGATGATAAAATTCGTCATTCATATTGGTGATTGAGAAGAATCAATTACTCATCATATTAAGTATATTATAGATTAATAACAATTAAAAATTGTAGGGTGGGCAATGCCCACCGGATATAGATTCTTGTCAGCAAATTTCTCAAAAGTCAGACATTAAACTAGGAGAATTGATCACAAATACATCCCTACTGCCAAATCCAGGAATTTCCGGTTTGATAGGAGTAGTAAAATGTAAAAATTGATGTTCATTAACTAAAATAATTTCTCCGGGTTGCAAAACCTTGTTAAAAACAGGCTTTTCCTTTTTAGCAGAGTATAAATGGGTTTCTCCACCTTGAATATTATCTCTGCCAGCGGAAAAAATGCCAATAAAATCACTACCATCTCGGTGGATACCTTCAGGAGCAGGATTTCCTAAATTATTTACTGAACAGGTAGTTCTAATTTGATGAACATCAATTTCCGCTTCTGGATGCAGTTTACAAGAATCATAGAATGCGAAAATCAGGTTATTAAAAATCTCTAGTTCTATGAGTGCATGATCTAATTCTGCAAACTCCCTTTTTATCCCTCCCAACAAAGGATTATAGTCTTTACTTTGCAATAGATATCCATGTGGGAGTTTAACCAATTTATCTCCAGAAACTCTAAATCTGGATAACCTGCGGGAGCGATATTCACCCTTAACATAAGGATCAATTGGTAAATTCTGAAAAAATGGCTGAAAACCCGCTGTATTAATGGAGTTTACCTTTCTGAGCGTAAACAGAAAAGCATATTCTAATTCCGTATAGAGTGACACTGTTTGCATAGGATGTTTCTCCTTGCATTGGTAAATGCTACCATATTTGTCTAAATGGTAGGTTTGTAATATCTATTATATTCAACTTTCATAAAAATATAGTAAATTTGACTACAAAAATTACTTATTTGTGAAGCAAATTAGACTTTGTGGCTTACAAAAGAAGGGAACTCTTAACTGGAAATAAGAAACACTCATTTGCACCAGTTTAGAGCTTCAGTCAAAAAAAAGATGTTTTCACAAGATCCGTAGCCCGAAAAAAACAGTGTCACTCTATACGGAA
>JAKOGY010000371.1 GCA_028658405.1 Dolichospermum sp. ST_sed8
GATTTCATTCTAGCATACCACAGGGATTAAAATCCCTCGTGTCGCTTCCCTCTGTTGGGAAGACAGCCACTGAGTTTCCCACTTACCGCGAGGTCTCATGAACCGACTGAAAACATTGAAGAATCCATCTTCAAGTAGGCTTTGCAGTAAGTTTACCTTTTTGATTAGGAAGTTTAGCGTTTTATCGAAATCCTTTAACTAAAACATATCTTTCATGCCGCGAATCCGGGCAAAGGTTTGGATTCCATCATCACTCTTCGCTGTTGCTTGTAAAGAAGGTTCTTCCCAACGTAAAAAAGGATTAGTGAGTTTTTCCAGTCCTAAAATTGATGGAACTGTTGGTTCTAATTTATCTCGTTGAGCTTTAACATCTTGGTAACGTTTTTGTAAATCTACATTTTCAGCATCCACAGTCACCGCAAACCGCAAATTGCTTAAAGTGTATTCATGGGCGCACCAGACGCGAGTATGATCAGGTAAGGCTCTGAGTTTACTTAAAGAATCTACCATTTGCCCCGGTGTACCTTCAAACAAGCGACCACAACCCCCCGCAAACAATGTATCACCACAAAACAATTCCCCCGGCTCTCCTGGACTTACTGGGGGGAAATAGTAAGCAATATGAGCGCGAGTATGTCCAGGTACAAAGAATATATTAGCAGTGCGATCGCTAAATTGGATGCGATCGCCCTCCTGCAAAAACACCTGTTGTCCTGGAATCCTCCCTCGATCTTCCGCACCTCCATAAACTTTCACATCAGGAAATGCTTTCATTAACTGTGTATTCCCACCCACATGATCACCATGATGATGAGTATTGAAAATTGCCACTAATTGAGCATCAAGTTTTCTCAATTCCTCTAAAACTGGTTGTGCTTCGGCTGGATCAACAACAGCCGCAATATTCCGCAGTGGATCATGGAGTAAAAATATATAATTATCCGAAAGTACCGGTAAACGAATGATTTGCATGAGCTTTTCCTCTACAATTTTAATAATTTTAAGTATTGTCGGTGGGCAATGCCCACCCTACATAATATTTCAAATATTAATCCCATAGCAAATAATTAGTTATATAAATCCAATTTAATTCCTGAAATATTTTTTAAAATGTAGGGGCGCAGGGTCTGCGCCCTAGATTGTATTATATCTAAGACCAAGAATCTAAATCCAAAGACTGCATTCCCTCACTTTTAACATAATCTAATAAACCTCCCAACTGCCGCCAGATAAAGAAACAAGTTAATAAACTCATTGGTAAACCGATACTTAAAGCCATTCCTGGAGGAAAACCAAATATCTCAAAACCAGAAGAAAGAAATAAACAAGAACCACCAGTAATACCAATAAAAGGTACTAATAATTGTTTATAAAAAGAACGGGTATTAGTCTTTTCTTGAGGAGACTTATCCTGTGGCCATTGCTGGACAATTACCTTTAATGTCCCAGATAAAGCTAACCCAGAAGTGAAAGCAGTGAGAAAACCAACTAATAGTAAAAAGTAAGGTGGTTGCAGAGGGTAATAGTACATTAAAACTCCTGATTGTTATTAAAATTCGTTTTTATTTGGTAACAGATTATTTGGCTAAAATAGCCGCTACCCCTTCCCTAGAAAACTCTGTTAATAGGCTAATTGCCACATTTAGTAAGCGATTTGGCGGCAAATCATCCTTAACTAAATCCCACAAATGTTGGACTTCTTCTGTGTGCAAACGGTCATCCTCAGTAATAGCTAATACCAACTGACGACGCAGAAATTTACCTTCTTCGGAAAGAATGAATTCCAAACCCATTTTTGCTGTTGGTAAAACATCAAATTGACTATCAGTGCGAGCAATAGTAATTAGGTTTTCTAACCGTTGCCACTGAAATTTACCATCTTTAAACAACACATTCAATAGCCGTCGCCGTAATGCGGGAGATTCTCCAGTTAGTAAGCGCCGTGCTATATAGGGATAACCCACTTCCACAATTTTGAAATCCGGGTTGAGACTCAGCGCAATCCCTTCTTGTGTCACCAAAGACCGAATAATCAAAGCGAACTTTGCCGGCACGCGGAAAGGATATTCATACATCAATTCCGAGAACTCATCAGTAATGGTTTTGAAATTAAAATCCTGGACATTTTTACCAATAGCGTTTCCTAGTACCGCTTCTAATGCCGGCACAATCGGCGCAATATTAGTATTTGCTGCCAAAAAGCCCAAATTGACAAAATCTTCGGCTAAGTCAGCGTAATCCTTATTTACCAAATGCACTAAGGCATCAACTAAACTTTCTTTGGTTGTTTCCTCCAATTGATCCATCATCCCAAAATCAATGTAAGCCATGCGACCATCGGCCATAGCGAACAAATTACCAGGATGAGGATCGGCGTGGAAAAAACCATGCTCTAATAGTTGTTGTAAACCAGTAGTTACACCTATTTGAATGATTGCTTCCGGGTCTAAACCTACAGATTGGATATTCTGGGTATCTGTGAGTTTAAAACCATTAATCCATTCCAGAGTTAAAACATGATTACTAGTATAATTCCAGTAAATACCCGGAACTTTTACTTGGGGGTCATTACGGAAATTATGGGCAAACTTTTCCGCATTCCGTCCTTCATTGATGTAATCAATTTCCTCAAATAACTTTGTGCCAAACTCGTCCACAATTAAGGTTAAATCGTGACCGAGATTCAGGGGTAGCCAGGGAGCAAGCCAACTGGCAGCCCAACGCATGAGATACAGGTCTCTTGTCAGTAAGGGGCGTAAATTGGGGCGCTGTACCTTCACAGCCACTTCTTCACCACTGAGTAAGCGACCCCGGTAGACTTGACCCAAACTAGCTGCTGCTACGGGTTGAGAGGAAAGTTCCCGAAAAATTTCGCCAATTGAACGGTCTAGTTCTGTTTCAATAATCTGGTATGCCAGATCATTATCAAATGGTGGTAACTGGTCTTGCAGCTTGATTAGTTCCGCTAAGAAATCTTTGCGGATTAAGTCGGGACGAGTGGAGAGAGCTTGACCAACTTTGATAAATGTCGGACCCAGATCCGTAAGCAGGGTTCGCAACTGGGTAGCGCGTTTTCCTTGATTTTCCTCTACCTGGTCTTGCCAGTCGTCCCACTTAAGACTGAATATAAATCCGGCAAAAGACCAGATGATTACCAGTAGTCGTCCCCAAGCTAACCAGGGACGGTAACGAAAGTAACGAGCGATCGCCTCTGGATTATACTGCTTTAATTCAGCAAGTTGATACTGACCCACGCCTTTATTTACCTCTCAAACTGGGAAATTTACATACTGAACAATCTCCTGAATGCTAACTTAGTTGTTGCCACAGGAAAATAGTTGTTTTTGGTTTAGAAACAAACTTTAACTATATCTAGGAGCAATAGGCGACTAACTAGGCCTATTTCCCTAGATTTATTTATCTATTTCTTAATTATACTTTATAAAAGTACAAACTTTTTGTGTGTATTTGGGGTATTTTATCTTTTCTTAATGAATAAACCCTTTCGATCAGGTAGTTAATTTGGAAACCATTCAGTAAAAAATCTGAATCAGCTATGCAAGTAACCAGCAGTGAAATCCAAGCTATGCGGGAATTAATGCCCGATTATCCTCCCGGATTGGAAGCAATAGATCATTTAGAAAAGCACAAGGGTAATATGGAAACGGCTTTTCAAGATTTATGGCAAGAAAAAAATGGTCAAGCCATGATAGAGGAAGGCAGATCACTTTGGCAAATCACGCTCAAAGCTTTGTGAAATGAACTTTGCGGTGATGACGGTGTTTGTCCAAGTCTTCAATTAGTTGATCAACAAATTCCCTTAACCGTTGCTGCTGTGTTAGGGACGGTTTTAATT
>JAKOGY010000372.1 GCA_028658405.1 Dolichospermum sp. ST_sed8
CACCAGCCATTGGGGTGTGGAAAACTCATTACATTGGTTTTACCTTCCTTGTCCCCCCTTCAATTTAATTAAATATTGGATTAATCAAACTCACGAATAAAAAAGAGAAAACAATGGAATTTGAAACTAAAGCCATTCATGAAGGACAAAAACCAGATGCCCAAACTGGTGCGGTAATTGTACCAATTTATTTAACTTCTACCTATCAGCAAGAAGCAATTGGACAACATACAGGTTATGAATATTCGCGCACGGGAAACCCCACCCGTCAAGCTTTAGAAGATGCTTTAGCTACTTTAGAAAATGGTAAGTTTGGTTTAGCTTTTGCTTCTGGTTTAGCCGCAGCTACGGCTTTGGGGGGATGATTAGTTTGGAACTAAAAGGTGGTTTTTCAGAAGTGGAAAAATTTGCCTCTCGGTTGCAGTTATTTGTTTTAGCTGAGAGTTTGGGAGGTGTTGAATCACTTCTTTGCTATCCTGCTAAAATGACTCATGGTTCACTTCCAGAACCAGAACGACTTAAACGGGGTATTAAGGATAATTTAGTCAGGTTGTCAGTCGGAATTGAGCATTATCTAGATTTGCAAGCTGATTTAGAAAATTCTCTATCTTGATAATCAGCAATAAGATAGAGGATAAAAAGGCAGAAGTTTATTAGTTAAAGTTAATAACTTCTGCTTTTATAGAAAAAATTAACGCTGTTTTTTCGCCTTATATTAAGAAATAATAAATATCAATATTTTCTAATAAATCAATATGTATAGATACATTTAATTGAAAAGCTAATAACTTTACTGAATCAAAAATTTTAAAATAAAGTTTGTAAACCTTATTTAATCAGAACTTCATCAAAAAAATATCATTAATTTATCTACCAATGCTACACAAACTCCGGTAATTCTATCGGAATTATCAATTTTAATTCAGGGTTGCATACCCCATTGATTTTTCAAAAAATTGAATTAGCGTTGTAATTAGTTCGGATCAGAACTGAAGATACATATCAAAAAATCAAGGAGTATTTACTATGATGATGATGATGACCAAATCTATGACTAATGAAATGCAAATGTGCGTGAACGCTTGCATGGAATGTCATAAAATGTGCATGGAAACCATGACTTACTGTATGACTAAAGGTGGTAAGTACATGGATATGACCATGATGACAATGCTGCGAGATTGTGCAGAAATGTGCATGATGTGTACAAATATGATGATGGCTGGTTCTGAGTTCAGCGATCGCACTTGTATGTTATGTGCGGAAATGTGCGATCGCTGTGCAATAACCTGCGAAAAAATGAGCGATGATAGCAAGATGATGGAATGTGCTGCTGCTTGTCGTAGATGTGCAGAATCGTGCAGATCCATGCAAATGATGCCTGTTTAATTATTTTTTACTTGCAGAAGTTTATCTGCGACCCAATGGTCAAACGCTTAGGCTATAATCGGTCTGGGCGTTTGCAATAATGTGGCAATCTCATCTGGACAATCAGCAATTAAATCAGCTTTGTGAGTTTCCAATTCCTCCCTACTTCCATAGCCATAAGTCACACCAATTGAAGCAATATTGTTTTTCTTAGCTCCGATAATATCGTGAAGCCTATCACCTACCATAACCACAGTAGAAGGTAAAAGACTTTCCCTCTCTACAATGTAGGAAATTAAATCACCTTTCACACTTCTATTACCATCTAATTCGCTACCATAAACACCATCAAAAAAAGGTGCTAAATCAAAATATTCAATAATGCGTGTAGCATAAATTTGAGGTTTAGAAGTCGCTACAAAAGTCTGATAACCAGCAGCACGAATAATTTTTAGGGTTTCGGGAATTTGCGGATAAAGGGAGTTTTCAAATAACCCAATCGTAGAAAAGCGACTACGATATAGTAAAATTGCCTTCTCCAGTAATGTGTCATCAGCGGTTTGCAATAACTGGGAAAAACTGCTTTTCAGTGGTGGTCCAATACACCAAAGCAATTCATTAGCATCTGGTGGTTTATAACCAAGCTCCGACAAAGCATACTGAATACAGCGAGTAATCCCCGGTTTAGGATCAGAGAGAGTTCCGTCTAGGTCAAAAAGGACTGTGTGAGAACGCATTTTGGTAAATTTAAATAGTTTTCAACCTGTGTAGAAACTCAATATTTAACTGTAGCTTCTCCCCTAACCACAGAGAATTATCGGTATGATCTTTGACATCATCTCCCGTTTCTGGGTGAACCAAAATATCTAAACCTTCTCTATTAAGCATTAACCAAGTCACAACTTCACCAAACTGATGTGGTAAAAATGCTACTTGATACATTGATTTTGGGTGTGGTCCTACAGGTTGTTCATGCCAACGTCCCAATCTTACATCAAATTTGGCACCTAAACCTTCTCTTACACGAGCAGCCGCTTCACGACTAGCGGTATCAAAATAAATATGTGCATGAAAACCAGTAATATCAGTATTTGTATTCATAGTTCTTGATTTTACGTCTTATCTTCAAGTATAACTTAACAATTATTTAGATATACTAATCATTAGTCAGCCATAAATTTAGTTAAATATCTATTTTTTTGTCAAACTACTTGAATTTTCTTTCTGTCCGTGTAATACTACTAAAACAATCACCGATAAATCGGTCAACAAACTGTAGTTTCTATTTAGTCCCAAGTATTATCTCAATAAGGGTGATGCACAGATAACTGGCAATAGTTATATCTGCGCTAGTTTTGCTATTAGACATCTCCGGTAAAGATTGTAGAGCCGAGAATCCCTACCCATGGAACGTCTCTACACCTAAATTATTGCGGCTAAAGATTTTTTTGCAATTATCTTTAGTAACCCAACCCAATAACTCTAAAGCTTCAGCAACTTCTGGGTGCATTTCCCATATAAAATTATTACGAATTGCATGACCAATAGACCAAATAGACCACCAACGATTTTTATTATCTATATGTTTGGAAGCATCAAATCCAGTTGCATCACAAAATAAACGTCCTAGCCCTCCATATAGAGGGTTAACACCCCGATAACCACCTTTAATACCAGTTAATTCTGAAAGTCTCGTTGCTGTTACTTTACGGTCGGGAGCGTGATACTGTGCTTTAAGTAAACGAAGTTGTGTATCACTGATACGAAGTTGAATAGCAGTCAATCCTGCAACATAATCAGCCGTAGAGGGTACTTTACTTAATTTATAGACACGAACCATGTAATAAAACTATTGTTTAATTTGTTATAATACGGTATTATAACCTCTATAAATTTTTTAGCCATTTCTGCAACTTCCAAAATACTTGGATCAAGTTTCGTATAAAAAGCCCGTATAGTCTCTATCTAGTTTCAGTTTTCACCCAAAATCACGAAACTCCTTACCGTGCCATATTCGTAATACAAAAATCCCATCCTCAAGACGTAAATATCGCACAACATAATCACCAGCTACAAGTTCACGGACATTTTCAAACTCCGGTATAGAACGCCCTATATCGGGATGTAGTACAAGTTTTGCAATCGCTTGTCGCAGCCGCAGAGATATGCGTTCTGCCGCTTTGGGATTATGAACCGCGATAAACTCCCGTAACCGAATCAAATCTTGAACTGCACTTTCCGAAAACTCTAATTTCATAGCAAATGAGCCTTAGTTTCACCCGCAGTTCCCCAAGTCTCCAACCATTTCATCACCTCTTCTCCTGATACTACACGACCGGCTTCAATATCAGCTAAAGCTTCTTGAGTTTCTGCCAATATCCTTTGTTTAAGTTCTTCCTGCTCAATATACCGACGGAGAGCATCATTAATTATCCAACCTTTAGAACGCTTAGTACGGTTAGCAGTGGTTT
>JAKOGY010000373.1 GCA_028658405.1 Dolichospermum sp. ST_sed8
CAAACAAGTGCAAGATTATTGACAATAGATGTTTAAAACCCTTGCATTTTCATCAAAAATAATCGCGTAAATTTGAGGACTAATTGTCCAACCTTCTCTTCCTTCTTCTTCCTCCTCTTTATTCCTCCTGACTCCTGACTCCTGACTCCTGACTCCTAGCCTTCACGAGAAGACTTTTTCAGCAAACCCTACGTAGGGTGGGCATTGCCCACCGGATAAGCGTTTTGGTGGACAATACCTAACGGATAAAGTAAAGGTTTTGGTGGGCATTGCCCACCATACAGATTTAATTACGGCAAATTTGATTAATTACAGCGCCGTTTTTATTTATTACTTCTATGATTAAAGGCATTTGTCCCATTGCATGAGTTGAACAACTTAAACAAGGATCAAAAGCCCGGATTCCGGCTTCTACACGGTTTAACATTCCTTCTTTGATTTGATTACCTTGGATAAAATGACGGGCAATTTGGGCAACTGTCCGATTCATTGCTAAATTATTTTGACCCGTGGCAATAATCAAATTCACTTTTAACATTAAACCATTTTCATCAACTTGATAATGATGAAATAATGTCCCTCTGGGGGCTTCACTCACCCCAACTGCTTCTAGGCAATTAATCCCAGCTTCTGCACGCAAACGAGTTGATAAAATATCAGGATCATCAAGGATAATTTCTATGTGTTCAATACAGGCTAAAATTTCAATTAACCGCGCATAGTGATAGAAGAATGATGATTTAACAGTGCCGTTTCCATGAGAGCGAAATTCTTTTAATTCTGCGTCTGCTAAAGGTGTACCAATGTGAGTACAAATATTCAATCTTGCTAATGGACCAACGCGGTACATTCCACTATCCAAACGACAATGATCTGTAGTATCAGGATAACCTAAAGGACGATAGTAAGGCGATTTTAAATAAGAGTCTGCTTGCACTGCTTCACCAATAAATTCCTGATAGTTAGCAGCTTCAAGTTTATCAGCAACAATATTTCCGGCACTGTCAACAAATCGGATATTTCCATCATAAGTTTCCCATAAACCTTCAGAACTTACTAAACCCATAAATAAACTGGGAAAATTACCAAAGGTTTGAGCTTCTTTTTCATAATCTTTTAATAAGCCTTTAAATAAGTTTATAGCATTAATTACAGTGGTCTTTGCTTCAGGAATCCGTTGCTGAATATGAGTGCGATTTTCTTCGGTTAAAGGGTCACGAACTCCACCGGGAACAGCCCAGGAAGGATGGATTTTTTTCCCTCCTAATAATTCAATGATTTCTTGTCCAAATTGCCGTAAACGAATCCCACCTCTAGCTAATTCTGGAACAGCCGCAATTAAACCAAAAATATTCCGTTTTTCAGGTTCACTATCCATACCTAATAATAGGTCTGGTGCGCTCAAATGAAAGAAACTGAGAGCATGGGATTGGAGAATTTGACCTAAATTCATCAAACGGCGTAATTGAGTGGCTGTTTTGGGAATTGTGACAGCTAAAATGCGATCGCCTGTTTTGGCTGATGCTAATAAGTGACTAACTGGACAAATACCGCAAATTCTGGCAGTAATTCCCGGCATTTCTGGAAAAGGACGACCAACACAAAACTTTTCAAATCCGCGAAATTCAGTGACATGAAAACGAGCATCATTTACTTGACCTTCATCATCTAAATAAATGCTGATTTTGGCGTGTCCTTCAATGCGGGTAACAGGATCAATAATGATTGTTTTCATAATTAGTTAGTTGTCACAAAATTGTAGGTTGGGTAGAACGAAGTGAAACCCAACGAAAGTTCCATAAATGTTGGGTTTCCTTCCGTCAACCCAACCTACAAATTACAAATCATAAATCCTAGATTCTATAAATTCTGGATATTCATCACAGTAATCTTCAAAGGCAGTTTTGAGAGGTTTTTCAGCGCGTTGGTGAGCAATTTCGGCTTGTATTTCTTCTACCACATCCCAAGCGGCTGCACATTCTGTGGAATTTATACCTTTGTCTGTACAAACAATTCGAGCTTTTTTAATTTCATCTTGCAATTCTTGTTCTAATAAAAATGAGCGCGGTTGTTCTAGACAACTACTGCGGGCTAAGATGTCAGTAAGTGAGATTATTCCTAATAGTTTACCACTAATTACAGGCGCACGACGAAGATGATGATTAGCAAATAATCTGGCTACATATTCTAAACCTAATTCTGGATTAACTACAATACAGGGTTTAGTCATAATTTCATAAACACGGACTTTATTTGGATCTTTACTATAGGCAATTACCTTATAAACAATATCACTTTCTGTGATAATTCCATAAGCATCTTGTTCATGACGACGATCTACAATTAACGCTCTCCAATCTCTCGCTCGCATTAAATCAACTGCTTCTTTAACTGTAGCTGAACTGCGAATCATTGCCACATCTTTAGTCATTACATCTACTGCTGTTAACATAAGTTACCTCGGAGAAAATAGGAGTCAGGAGTCAGGAGTCAGGAGTTAGGAGTTAGGAGTCAGGAGTTAGGAGTCAGGAGTCAGGAGTCAGGAGTCAGGATAAAAGAAGCAAGGAAGAAGAAGGAACAAGGAAAAAGGAAGAAGAAATTTATTTAGTGATAATTAGTAATTACTAATTAACCAAACTTAATCATTTCGCGTCCTTGTATTTCTGGTTTTTCTCCCTTTAATAATGGTTCAAGTGCGGCACGAATCCGGGGGGCTGAAGGGGGACAGCCGGGTAAATAAATATCAACAGTTACTACATAATGAACGGGGACAACTTTATCTAATAAAGGGGGAACAATACCCGGTAAATTGGGAATTTGTTGGTTAACATCGGATTGTTGAATATAAGCTAGTTGTAAGGCTGGTTCAGCACCACCAGCCAGATTCCGTAAAGCTGTAACATTACCAGTAACAGCACAATCACCAAAGGAAATTATGGTTTTAGTTCGTTCTCGGATTTTGTAAATTAATTTTAAATGTTCTTCGTTAGCTATAGCCCCTTCAACTAATACTAAATCTACACCTTCTGGATATTCTTTAATATCAGCAATGGGACTATAAACTATATCTACTTGTGCGGCTAAATCAATTAACCATTCGTCCAAATCGAGAAAGGACATATGACAGCCCGAACAACCACCTAACCATACTGTTGCTAATTTGATTTTAGTCATATTTTTGGCTTTTCAGTTTAAATTAATGATTGCCATTCTTTAACTATAGAAGCAGGAACTAAGATATTAATTAATTTTGTACTAGCTAAAGGTATGGACAAAATTAAAGATTCTGGAGGTAATTGGGGCAAAATATCTGTAAAGTCATATTGACCAATAGTGGGGGCTGGGGCTTCCTCTAAAAATACATCAGCAGCATTCCAAACTTGACCTGTAGTTGAGGTAATTTTTAAAGGTTGGGGGTGAATTAATTCACCAATACTAGGAAACCCAACTAAGCGAAGATTTGTCCTAGATTTTTCCTCAGAATACACTTGTTTAAATAAGACAACCTGCCAAACTTTTCCTGATTGATCATCTAATTTTGTTTGTGAGCGATAAATAACTTCTCCTGGGGGATTTCCTAACTGAGTAACCGCAGCCATTACTTTTTCAGATGTGAGGTTTGCTAAGTTTAGGAATATAAATGTGGTTAATATTCCCACTAATAGAATATGCCTAAATATTTTTTGAATATGCTGTAACATGAGATTTTACTTTAAGTTATGGCTAATGACCAATGACCAATGACTAATAACTAATGACTAATGACTAATGACTAATGACTAATGACTAATGACTAATGACTAATGACTAATGACTAATGACTAATGACTAA
>JAKOGY010000374.1 GCA_028658405.1 Dolichospermum sp. ST_sed8
GCATTTGTCGGTTTTCCCCTTAGGTCTGAAGACACGAAGCTCCCAACCTTCCCGTGTTCCTCTTGTGGGGACTGCCGCGATATGTTAAAAAAATTTCTTCTCCTAATTTCCTCTTCCCTATTTCCTTACTTAAAAGCGACTTTCACATTAGCAACAGCAACTTCCTTTGTAGCTGCTTCAATATTTAATGTTGCAGATGCACTAGAACCTTTAGCCCACAGCAGCACAGCCGGAGCTACACCCAGTGCCACACCTAATAATACCGGAATAGGAAAACCAGCAGCCAAACTCATCACTGTGGCAAAACCAAAGTTACCTAAATAAACTAATAAAGGTACATTCAGTTGGTAATGCTCTAATTTAATCGGGTTTTTGCTCCATAACAAAGCCGCTACAGTCATAAATAACGAACCAGTACCCATCCAACCAGCAAAGTTTTGGTAAGGCATTCCAAAGAAAGCCCCAGGTTGTTGCCAATACCAGAATGGAAGGGATGTTTGACTCATTGCGGGGTCAAGCACGAAATCCCAAGAAGTGAGCAGTAAAGCCCCTAAAACAATTGCTCCAATATGACGGAATAGACTGGGTTTTTTATCTACTTCTAAACCTGCACGCGCCAATACATAAGAAACACATCCCACATAAAACCATGAAAGAGGTATTGTAAAAGGTACTAACCCAGAAATTTTATATCCCAATCCACTTAAATAGCTGTAGTGACCAAAAGGAAAGCCTGTGCTAGTTCCTAGTAATTCACTGGTTAGGGAAATTGATAAAGATGGTATTAAAAATCCTAAAGCGCGTCCCAAACCCAAAGTTCGGTAAGCATAGAGGAACACTCCCATCGCTCCCAAAATCATATATACCACACCGCCACCCGCCATACTCCACTGCATGACGCTCTGTCCGACCTCTGATAAGCTGACAATTAGTTCAGCATTGGGAATAACAATCAATATCCCTACCAGTCCAAATACCATGGAAACGATATGACCAATTAGGCATAAGCGCTCGACGATAACAAGTTGTCCCATGATCAATCCTTAATGATATGCCAGATGTCTAATCAAATGCTAACAGTTTACAAATATTTATGAACCTATTTAACTAAATATTGATCTTTATTCTCTAAAAATGGGAATTAGGGATGAAATTCAACATTTAGAAACTTTATGGGTTCAGTAAACCTGTGAAATAATGAATGCAACCGATACTCAAAATATTAGTATATAACGATTTGTAACTGAGTAAGGTACAAAACTTCTACATTTATCAACTGCCTCAAGCCAGTTTTATTCCTGACTCCTGCTATATGTCAATTTTGAAAAAGATTCCTTGGTTTTCTCTAATACTCGTATTACTAAGTTACAGTACATTGGGCTGGCTGATATTTGAAGAAAAAGCCCCTTGGTATGTAAGGCTGATAACTGTGGTGACAATCCTACTGTCTCTAATCTGTATCACCAATCCTTGGTTAAAACTAGATGATTATTCTCAGATTTTCTTCAAGTCAAACGCTAGGACTTTTGGTATGGCTATCTTAGCAGCTTTCCTATTTTTTCTAATGATTGCCTGGTTTCGGGTATTTCTTGATACTCTACTCATTATATGCGCGACTATTTTAGCCAGACTAGACTTTCAAGCAGTTAGTTTAAAACCAGCACTAGCTTTTGGCTGTATATTTTCTTGCTCACTAATAGGTCTAGGATTGGGCGCACTTATTAATCACTACATTTAGTCATTAGTCATTAGTTATTAGTCATTAGTCATTAGTCATTAGTCATTAGTTATTAGTCATTAATTTACAGCACTTCTTGCTATTATGATATCCATCATAGCCCCCTCTTCGCTTGCGGGGAGGGGGTTGGGGGTGGGGTTCATGTACCTAACTCAATCAAGATCTGCTGTAGTTAATGACCAATAACTAACAAATAACTAACTAGCTACAGCTTCTACGACTTCTACAGCTACTGCATAAACGCTAACTTTCTTCTGGCTTTTACCTCTTCTTTCAAAGGTTACTACACCATCAATCAAAGCAAACAAGGTATCATCACTACCAATACCAACGTTGTTACCAGGATGAACCTTAGTACCACGTTGGCGGACGAGGATATTACCTGCGCGTACGGCTTGTCCGCCGTAACGTTTTACGCCAAGACGTTGAGCATTAGAATCGCGTCCGTTACGCGTACTACCAGTTCCCTTCTTATGAGCCATAATTCCCTCTTTTCTATTTACTTTATTTATCCCAGGTTGCTAGTTATCTAGTTTAAGCTAGGAAAAAGGTCATTGATAATTGGTAATTACCCTATTATCACCTCTTGCATGAGTGCCTAACTAGCAACTTAACCTTATTTATGATTCTTCAGATAATTCTTCTGCGGTTTCTGCCACGAAGTCGCTATCACCACTATCAATAACTGGAAGTTCAGGACTAGTTGGTGCTTCTTCGTAAGCTAAAACTTCGCCGTTAAGATTGATGGAATTAATCAAAAATCTGGTGATTTCCTGGCGATGTCCCCGTTTTTTGCGGGTTTTCTTTTTAGGTTTCATCTTATACACCAGGACTTTGCGACCTCTGAAATGTCGCATGATTGTCCCTTCCACTGTTGCGCCTTCTACTAAAGGTTGGCCAATGGAAACTGCGCCTTCGTGGTGTACAAGTAATACTGCGTTGATAGTAACTTTTTCATCTGGTTCAGCGGTTAGTAGTTCAATGTCGTAAAAGCGACCTGCTTCTACTTTCATTTGTTTACCGCCGGTTTCAATAATCGCGTAAGTCATTAAATCGTCCTTGAGGTTGCCGTACAGGTAGCTGGCTATAATCTCCTGTAGAGATGCTATTTATAGCTTTTGCCAGCTTTTGCAGTATGTCTACCTGATCCGAGCCGGAATTAGACAGACAATCTCTTATAGTACCTGATAGATACCGAATCAGTCAACCTTTTAGAAAATATAATTTTATTTCCCACTTATTTTCCACTAATTTCCGAAAAGGTGATTTTTGAGTTTGTAGTTAACCGTGACACAGACGGAAAAATTTTTAACTGATCTGAGCGACTTTTATAGCTGCTCAGATTTTTTTACATTCTCACTTTCAGATTTTTTATAAATTATTATAGCGGTATGCACTCTTTGTGAGATACAGTCAGTAAATAGAAAAACCTGTAGGGGCGCAGTCCCTGCGCCCTAGATAGTATTGCATCAAGGGCGATAACCGCTATAGATTAATTATGCCTAAGAAAATTAGGGAATTAAAAAAGATGCTCAAAAAAGCAGGTTTTAGCGAACGACCAGGTAAAGGAAGTCACACTAACTGAACTCATTCATTATATTCTGGAAGAATTACAATTTCTGGTAAAGATAGTAAAGATGCTAAAGCTTATCAAGAAAGTGAAATTATAGAAGCAATAGAAATTATTAAAGTAAAATAAAATGAGCAAAATCAACAAGACAATGGATAAATTAAAATATCAAATGATCATCCAATGGTCAGAAAAGGATGATTGTTTCTTGGTAGGTTTACCAGATTTTCCTGGTCAGAAATGGCGCACTCATGGAGAGACTTATGAAGAGGCTGTTGCTAATGGAAAAGAAGCCTTAGAATCTTTAATTATTTCTTATGAAGTTGATGGTGAATCTTTACCAGAACCTAGTATTTATAGAATGGTTAGTTAGTAAAACGGTCTACACTTAACTATGATTATAGAAATAATTCTATTTACAGAAGAAGGGAACTCTTAACTGGGAACAGGGAACAGATAAGAAACACTCATTTGCACCAGTTTAAAGCTCAG
>JAKOGY010000375.1 GCA_028658405.1 Dolichospermum sp. ST_sed8
GATACCGCAAGGGTTCTAAGTTAAGTGGACTCGTTGAACCAAGAATCTCAGCGGCTAAAGCCAGTGAGAGTGTCAACCGCTTAATTCCCTTAATTATTAAGCTGTTACGCAGCTAAATTTAATATTTTGTAGCCTAGAGTCCTTGCAGTAAGGCTTTTCGGTAAAAAAGTGAATGCGTAAAAGTTGATGAATGCAGTATTAGACCTGTCCGAAATTCCTTGTATAAGAAATTTACCATTTGTCCTCTCACCCTTAGGGAACACCAAAAAATAAATTACCCAATTTTGTGGGATGGGCATCCTGCCCGTCCTTGATGATTAGCGGGCAAGATGCCCGCACCACAAGAAATTTTTGGGTATTTTTTTAATTGGAAGTCCCTTAATAACTAAATTTCACCGATACTACGGGTTTTTTTTGGCTTTATCTGCTAGAATTTCTCCATTGCGATGGCTATACCCACCGCAAGTATCGCTTGCTTCTTTACGTCATACTTGCAATTGTGCAACCGTTGAATCGGACTATACTTATAACCAAAGATACTAAAGCCCAGTTTTGCTAGATATTCAATAAAACCAAATTCAAAACTACTAGGAAAGTTCACAAAATGGCGTTAACTAAGTTAGAAATAACACCGTAATCCATTTTTGGACAATCATTCAACATTACTTCAAAAAAATATTGTTTGGAAACTAACAAACTTATGGTATTATCAGTAGAAAACAGCAGATACGAAGCGAAAACCCAAGAAATTGCCAAACAGGTTTTAGCTGCTACCGGGGAAAATCGCTCATTTTTCGGAGCTTTACGGGATCAAATGCGCCTTGATGATAAGTTACTCGACTGGGCTATGAGTAACCCTAGTTTACGAGTCCAACTATTTAGATTCATAGACACTTTACCTGCTTTACATAGTAAATCAGAAATTGCCTCCCATTTGCAAGAATATTTAGGAGATGATTCCGTAGAATTACCCACAGCGTTAAAAGCAATCTTAAATTTTGCTAACCCTGATTCTATGCCCGCACAGGTAGCAGCCACAACTGTGGGAACTGCTGTAGAAACTTTAGCACACAAGTATATTTCTGGAGAAAATATTAAGCAAGTCATCAAAACCGTTGAGAGACTGCGAAAGGATAAAATGGCTTTCACCATTGACTTACTCGGTGAAGCGGTAATCACGGAAATAGAAGCCCAATCTTATTTAGAAAGATACTTGGAATTGATGCAGCAATTGGTGGAAGCTTCGCAAAATTGGGCGAAAATCCCGGCTATTGATGAAGCTGACGGCGAAAATATCCCCAAAGTCCAGGTTTCTGTGAAATTAACGGCGTTTTATTCTCAATTCGATCCTTTAGATGCTGAAGGTAGCGAAGCACGAGTAAGTAATAATATTCGGACTTTACTCCGTCGTGCTAAAGAATTGGGTGCAGCAGTTCATTTTGACATGGAACAATATGCCTATAAGGATATTACTTTTACCATTCTCAAAAAGCTGTTACTGGAAGAGGAATTTCGTCAACGGACTGATATCGGCATGACTATTCAAGCATATCTGCGCGACAGTGAACAAGATGCTAGAGATATCATTACTTGGTTAAAACAACGGGGTTATCCTCTCAGCATTCGTTTAGTTAAAGGTGCGTATTGGGATCAAGAAACTATCAAAGCTGCTCAAAAACATTGGCCGCAACCAGTTTATAATGATAAAGTCGCTACCGATGCCAATTTTGAAGCGATAACCCAGCTTTTACTAGAAAATCATCAATATGTTTATTCTGCCATAGGTAGTCATAACGTGCGATCGCAATCTCGCGCCATAGCCATAGCAGAAAGTCTCAATGTTCCCCGTCGTCGTTTTGAAATGCAGGTTCTTTACGGCATGGGTGATAAAATAGCTAAAGCCTTGGTAGATAAGGGTTATCGCGTGCGGGTTTATTGTCCCTACGGTGACTTGTTACCAGGAATGGCTTATTTAATTAGGCGTTTGTTAGAAAATACCGCAAATAGTTCCTTTCTGCGCCAAAACTTAGAAAACCGTCCCGTTGAAGAACTACTAGCACCCCCAATTCCAGTTCCTGCTTCCCCCTCGCTTGCGGGGGGGACCCAGGGGGGGTTCTTAGGTGTAGCAGACACAGATTTTGCAGAAGCAGAAAAAAGAAAGAAATCAAATCAAGCTTTTGCAAACGTTCGTCAGCAGTTAGGTAAGACTTATTTACCGTTGCTTAATGGGGAATATGTGAATACAACAACGTTTGTTGATTCTCTTAATCCTTCTAATTTTAATCAAGTTGTTGGCAAGATTGGTTTACTCAGCATTGAACAAGCCGAAGAAGCAATGAAATTTGCTAAAGCTGCTTTTCCGGCTTGGAAGAAAACCCCAGTTAAGCAACGTGCTGATATTTTGCGTCAAGCTGGGGAGTTAATGGAGGAAAGACGCGCTGAACTCTCTGCTTGGATTGTTTTGGAGGTGGGTAAACCTGTTAAGGAAGCTGACGGGGAAGTTTCCGAAGCTATTGATTTTTGTCTCTATTATGCTGACGAAATGGAACGGCTGGACAAAGGTGTAATTTATGATGTTGTTGGTGAAACCAATCGTTATATTTACCAGCCTAAAGGTATCGCTGTTGTAATTTCTCCCTGGAATTTTCCTTTGGCTATTGCTTGCGGTATGACTGTTGCGGCTTTGGTTTCGGGAAATTGTACTTTGCTTAAACCTGCGGAAGCTTCTTCTGTCATTACTGCGAAGTTTACAGAAATCTTAATTGAAGCAGGAATACCAAAAGGTGTTTTTCAATACGTCCCTGGTAAGGGTTCTCAAGTCGGAGCTTATTTGGTAAATCATCCTGATACTCATGTAATTGCTTTTACTGGTTCGCAGGAAGTAGGTTGTAGAATTTACGCAGAAGCCGCCATTCTTAAACCTGGTCAAAAGCATCTTAAAAAGGTAATTGCAGAAATGGGTGGCAAGAATGGGATTATTATTGATGAAAGTGCTGATTTAGATCAGGCTGTTGTCGGCGTTGTTCAATCTGCTTTTGGTTATAGTGGTCAAAAGTGTTCGGCTTGTTCGCGGGTAATTGTCCTTGAACCAATTTATGATGCTTTTGTGGAAAGATTGGTAGAAGCAACTAAATCTTTGAATATTGGGGAAACTGAATTACCAAGTACCCAAGTTGGTCCAGTGATTGATGCTAATTCCCGCGATCGCATTCTGGAGTATATTCAAAAAGGGAAACAAGAAGCAAAGGTAGCTTTAGAATTACCTGCACCAACTCAAGGTTATTTTATCGGGCCTGTGATTTTTTCCGAAGTACCCGCAAATGGGGTAATAGCCCAGCAAGAAATATTTGGCCCTGTCTTAGCGGTAATTCGAGTTAAAGATTTTCAAGAAGCTTTGGAAGTTGCTAATGGCACAAACTACGCTTTAACTGGTGGTCTATATTCTCGCACACCTTCCCATATTGAACAAGCACAAGCAGAATTTGAAGTGGGGAATCTCTACATTAACCGGAATATTACTGGGGCGTTAGTTTCCCGTCAACCGTTTGGCGGGTTTAAGCTTTCTGGTGTTGGTTCAAAAGCAGGCGGTCCAGATTATCTTTTGCAATTCCTAGAACCACGTAACATCACAGAAAACATCCAACGTCAAGGTTTTGCACCAATTGAGGGTGCAGATTAAATAGATCAGTAGGGGGTAGAAACAGCTTGATAATTTCTCCCCATAACTATCCATATATTACTGTTTGTCCAAGTCTTCAATTAGTTGAT
>JAKOGY010000376.1 GCA_028658405.1 Dolichospermum sp. ST_sed8
ACCCATCAAGATAAGTTATCCGCAAACGTCCTGGATCTGCGGTTAAGGTTTCTATTGTTTCAAATTCTTCCCAAGTGTAATAACTAGGTAGAAGAAATCGCTGTTCGGAAATTGTGGTGGTTTTGTCTAAGGTTTGGATAGTCATAGTAATTTTATGGTTATGACTTTAATCTTAATTATAACTCATGGTCAGGGTGATAATTCTCAGGTGAGGTGAATCTTTCGGTGGTGTATCTGTCATGGTTCTATTATCTTCTCTTATTTACATGATAGCAGCGAACTGCTTGCAGCAGTGCTTCGCTATCGCTCTACTAATCCCTAGTAATGGTTGGCTGAGATAACGTAAACAGATACAGGGTTTTTATAGACTAATCCACCATCATTTGATATAATCTAGAATAGTGGTCGCATCATGATAAAAGCCATGTCACAAACTGGATTAAATCTATTCATTCTGATGGAGTTACTGATTAATTCCTTAAATGCGCTAAGTTTATCAGAAAAACGGCAGATTTCGCAGCTTCTTAATGAAGCTATTGCTGATAATGAGGAGGAAAATTTGCAAGAAGATGAAGAAACTAAAAAAGAAATTCAATTAGTCCGTGATGAATATGCGAATGGTAGTTATAGTAAATTTAGTAATATCAAAGAACAGTTGAAACAAGGAGCTATTAAAAGAGCAGAACGTGATTTAGGATTAGTTGAAGAGTGGTTTAATCTGGAAGAAGAAGCGTGTTAAGTAAAGGAAAAATTATCTATCCCCAACGTGGTGAAATCTACTTGGTTAATTTTGATCCAACTATAGGTTCAGAAATCAAAAAAACACGCCCAGCTTTAATTTTACAAAATGACGTTTCTAATCAATATAGTCCTATAACTATTGTAGCTGCTCTTACTTCTCAGTTTACAGAACCTTTATATCCTACTGAAGTGCTAATTAAAGTACCAGAAGGAGGTTTACAGGTTGATTCTGTTGCACTTCTTAATCAAATTCGTTCTATTGATAAACAAAGATTAATTAAACGGTTGGGTGTTCTGGAATCAGTCACAATAGAACAGGTAGATAGAGCAATTCAGATTAGTTTGGGTTTAGTGAATTTAATATAAATGAATATTTTTATGTGTATCTGTGATGGTTCTATTGTCTTCTCTTATTTACATGATAGCCGTAAGGATCGCCCCATTAATCCCTAGTAATGGTTGAGTGAGATCATGTAAACAAATACAGGGTAAGGTTTTCAGGTGCGAACTGCTTGCAGCAGTGCTTCGCTATCGCTCTAGTAATCGCTAGTGATGGTTGAATGAGATGATGTGAACAGATACAGGGTTTTTATAGAATAATCCACCATCATTTGATATAATGTAGAATAGTGATCGCATCATGATAAAAGCCATGTCACAAACTGGATTAAATCTATTTATTCCGATGGAGTTACTGATTAACTCTTTAAATGCGCTAACTTTATCAGAAAAACAGCAACTTTGGCGGATTCTTGATGAAGCTATTGCTGATGCTGAAGAGGAAAATTGGCGAGAAGATGAAGAGACTGAAAGAGAAATTCAATTAGTCCGTGATGAATATGCAAATGGGGAATATATGACTTTTCAACAGTATCTAAATCAGAGAAAATAGATACTATGACTTACGAAATTATTATCACTAAATCTATTCAAAAACAATTAGATAGTCTTCCTAATAATATACAAGAGCGTGTGTATGAAAAAATTGCCCAACTTGCGGAAGAACCTCGTCCTGATGGGGTTGTCAAGTTGAAAGGATATGATAATGAATATCGCATTAGAATAGGAGATTATCGTTTGGTTTATGAAATTCGAGATGAGCAATTAATTGTTTTACTCGTTCAATGTAAGCATCGTCATGATGTTTATAAAAAGTAGTACCTATTTTCTTCGCTAAACCTCATCCATGTTGAAACCTGAAGTAATGCGAGCATCTTGCTCGCTACTTAACAGCAGGGAGCAAGATGCTCCCACTACTTTCAATAACTATGGTTTTCATCTTAGACGGGGTTTAGTTGTTCGAGGATTTGATTTTCTTTGGGTGATAATTCTCAAGTGAGGTGAATATTTACGCGAACTGCTTGCAGCAGCGCTTCGCTATCGCTCTACTAATCCCTAGTAATAGTTGGGTGAAATAATGTAAACAGATACAGGGTAAGGTTTTCAGGTGCGAACTGCTTGCAGCAGCGCTTCGCTATCGCCCCAGTAATCGCTAGTAATGGTTGAGTGAGATCATGTGAACAGATACAGTGTTTTTTGGTTGTAATTGTAGTGTTATTAATAGTGGGTATTGTTGGGTTTTATTGCGTCAACCCAACATACTAACTAAGGTGATGATGAAGTTACTAAATCGGCTGTTTCTCGATCTAAAACAGTGAGGGCTTCTTGAATTAATTCTACTTCATGAGTTTCAAAAAGTGATTCACCACATTGATCACAAACCCATGCTGGAATTGCATCCCAAGAAATATGATAGCCTTTTCTATCAATGGTAAATGGGGCTGTTCCTCTGTGCATTTGTCCTTTACAATATAAGCATTCCATTTTAAAGTCTCCTTGTGAAATCAGATGACCATTGTGTTGAATCAGGAATGTAAGCGGTGATAATTGCTAAATATTCGTCTTTGGGTGAACAAACTACGTGAATTGCTCGGTTATTTTGTCCAAAGCCTAATATCAAACAACTATGACCTCTTGTATCTTCAGGATAGTCTTCTATGACTTCTCCTGTCATCACAATTGATTGAATTTCTTTTGTTGTAATCATGCGTTCTGGACGTGATATTTGTCGAATGGTGTGAGGAAGAAATAAAAGGCGTTTAGCTGCTGCTTCTTTTATACGCTCCTGAATGTTATCGAATGCCACATTAATTTTAAAATAAATTCACCCTAATGTTCTGCTAAAATTACTAGGGAAGCATCAGCTAAATCCATTGGCAAATTAGCATATTTTTCCATTAATTTAATAATTTGCGGAGTATGGTGAGGCTCTAAATTAAAGATTGTAAATAATTTTTGTTCCAGACTATTTAAAAAAGTGACTTGAGCTTGAACTCCTTTGCGAGTTAGCAAAAGATAACAGGTTTCTGTAACAACACACCATGTTGTAATTAAGGGTTCATTGTATTTTTTTAAAGCTTGTTTTGCTGTTGCGTGGTAGGTGTCTTTTTGATCAATAAGAGCTAACCAAAATCCTGTATCAACTATGATCATATTTGTTTGGTAATGTATTAGATAAAACTTCTTTATATGTGGTTGATAAATTTTCTTCCACAGCACAACAACCAATTAATCCAATTTCATCAAATTTTTCATAAATACTTTTTTCTTGATGATGATTTTCTGGTTGTGAATAACGGTTTTTGAGTAATTGAATAAAATCAAGTAGTAAGATTTGGGCTTCTTCTGGTAAGGTGTCAATATCTTTAGATATTTCTGCAATTTTTATTACCATGATTAACTCCTCAATTGAGTAAATTTTTTCGGTATACTCCTATTATAAACTACACCCCAAAGATCCCCGACTTCTTTTCAAAATTTCTCTATCATATCCATAATTAATCTTAGAAGTCGGGGATCTGAATCAGGTGAGGTGAATATTTCCAGGTGTATCTGTGATGGTTCTATTGTCTTCTCTTATTTACACGATCGCAGCGAACTGCTTGCAGCAGCGCTTCGCTATCGCCCCAGTAATCCCTAGTAATGGTTAAGTGAGATAATCTGAACAGATACGTTTTT
>JAKOGY010000037.1 GCA_028658405.1 Dolichospermum sp. ST_sed8
TGAGTTGTCTTTAGTTATTATGTACTACTTGGCTGGCTTTTTTGATCTGTGAAAGTTTAGGGTGCGGAATGTGGGATTTAAAGAAGTTTCCTGAAGATGTACAGGATGTCAAACAATTTTGGATTTGCGTTAGCGAAGCGTACGCAGCGCAGCGAGTATTTTGGATTTTGGATTGACTCCACCCTCAAGTGTAGAGCTTGAGAATTTTAGATTGGCGATTTTGGATTAATTCCGCCCTGAAGAGGTGGGGAACCTGTACCGAAAATTCTAGGGTCCAAAATCTAAAATCCAAAATCTAAAATTTTTCGGTCATGGGTTACGCTCTTGATTTGGCACAACATGGACAAAAACACCCTGATGCAAAACCTTTAAGCGGGTTCTCTGGAGCAGGTGTTTTAGAAATTATAGATGATTTGGATGGGGATACATATAGGGCAATTTATACTGTTAAATTCGAGGGTGTTATCTACTTACTACATTCCTTTCAAAAGAAATCAAAACATGGTATTGCTACACCAAAACAAGATATAGAATTAGTTAAAAAAAGATTGAAAATCGCTCAAGAAAATTATTTACAGCAAACTACCGAAAAAATGGAGTAAAAAAATGCCAGAAGAAAATCAAGTTGAGGTTAGTAGCGGAAATGTATTTGCTGACTTAGGTTTATCTAATCCTGAAGCAAGATTATTGAAAGCCGAGTTAGTCCGTAAAATTAGTGAAATCATTACTAATCTAAATTTAACACAAGTTCAAGCAGCCGAAATTCTAGGTATAGATCAACCAAAAGTTTCTCTACTAATTAGAGGTAGATTAAGTGGCTTCTCAACTGATAGGTTGATGGACTATCTAAACAAGTTAGGTAGTGATGTGGAGATTACAGTTAAACCTAAACCTGAAAATCGTAAGTTTGCTCAGATAATTGTAGTCTAATAATTATTATTTCCAAACTCAACATATATACTTCGGTTATAAGACAGAATTCAGGAGTCGGAAATCAGAATGAATTATAATTAAAGAGAGAAGAAGGAGTATTATTAATTCCAATTACTCCAGATATAACTATTGAATCTTATTTTCTACCTGGTGAATTTCATAAAGATCCTGCTGATAGGATTATTGTTGCAACGGCAAGAGTTTATGATTGTCCTTTGATAACTATTGATCAAAATATTCTTAATGTAAGCTGTGCTTATCTAATCATCACTCAGGACATTAATTCTCGTGTTGCATTATGTGTGACAGCACTTGGGCAAAAATTATTAGTGCTGTGATTGAATTGTGGAACTTTGTATACAGGTACAATAGGAAAATTAGTAACTTGAGTTAGTATTATGTGAAATGTCAGTAAAACGGTAAGAAGTTATAACTGATAGGTGAGGGTTGTTTGCAATTACCAATTCTCCAATCCCAGTTTGTTTTCTTTTTGGCCCAACTGTTATGATAGCTACCCACAATCCCGCTGTTTTTGTTTTGGTAATTGAACCAGATGAAACTTTAGCTAATCAGTTAGCTTCTGATTTACAAGAAGCTGGTTATGATGCAATTGTGACTCATGATGCAGCTAATGGATTACAATTATGTAGCGATGCCGCCAGCGGACAAAGCCATCGCCAACCTGCTTTAATTGTTGTAGATCGAATGCTTGTCGGCGAATCAGGACTATCTTTCTGTAAACATCTCAGAAACATTGGTAATCGTTCCCCTGTACTGATTTTAATGGCTAGAGATACAGTAGATGATCGCATAGCTTGTTTAGACGCTGGTGCTGATGATTACATCCTGAAACCTTACCGTTCGGAAGATTTTTTAAGGCTGATTCGTCTCTATCTTAAACCTGATATTGATACCACAGAGCAATTACGCTTTGGGGATTTGGTTTTGGATCTAGGAACACGTCGGGCTATTTATAACAGTAAAGCCATTGACTTAACCATGAAAGAATTTGAACTATTAAAGTTCTTAATGGAACATCCCCGTGAAGTATTAACCCGCGACAAAATTTTAGAAAATGTTTGGGGTTACGACTTCATGGGTGAGTCTAATGTCATTGAAGTGTATATTCGTTATCTCCGTCTCAAAATCGAAGAAGAAGGTCAAAAACGCCTGATTCAAACTGTACGCGGTGTAGGTTACGTCCTCAGAGACTCGTAAAATCCATAAAACAAGAAATAATCACAAATAAAATCTAAAATTGTGGGCAATTTTCCAAAAATTAAGTAAGATAGTCAGAATCTAAATTGCAGTAAATAATTTAATTGCTAATTTGCTCAGAGGTAATTGGTAAAATTATCACTTTTTCCCTATTCCCTATTCCCTATTACCCTTATGACTTATGATTTCTTGGCTTAGTTTATGTTCCGTATTACTTAGTATCTTACTGATGGGCTGTTCACCACCAACTGTGGCTAAATCTCCAGACGTGACACCAGAATCATCAACCCAAACACCAGTAAATGCTGGTCAAATGCTACCAATTTCGGCTCTTGCTACTCTTCCTAAAGGTACAGAAATTCAGTTAGAAGTAGCACGAACACAAGAACAGCAACAAATGGGTTTAATGTATAGACCTGCTTTACCAGATAACCGAGGAATGTTGTTTATTTTTCCGAACGCACAACCAGTAAAATTTTGGATGAAGAATGTACCTGTTGCTTTAGATATGGTATTTCTCCAGAAAGGTATAGTTAAATATATACAAGCATCTGCTCCTGGTTGTAATAGAGAACCTTGTGCTACTTATGGTCCTGATGTACTTATAGATCAAGTAATTGAACTGAGATCAGGACGAGCCGCAGAACTAGGTTTACAGCCAGGAAATCAGGTCAAAATTGATTTCTTAACTCCTAAAGCTATTCAGTAAACAGTATCAACATTTATTCATCATGAGCCTATGCAAAAATAGCATGGGTCTTGATTCTAAATTCGGATATGATCCAGATTTTTTTGCAAAAATATTACCTAACCTGGCATAAATAGTGGTAAAGAAGTTAATATTTAGTAGTAGCCTCAATAACATCAAATTTTAGGTTTTCCTAGTTATACCAGAAGCAAGAGGCAAAGTTAAAAGCTTTATCATCACTGGGTTTGAGCTTTTAATAATATTACAATCTCCTTGTTTACCGCTGTAAAATTACAACTTCAGAGTTTAGTAACAAAAATCTCCCTTTTGACGCAAGTGTAAATGGTCGCCAATAGAGGAGTATATTCTATAAACTCTTTGTTACTTAAACCAGGACAAAAAAACTGGAGGATGTTAATGGTGACACTAACATCATGGTTAAAATATTACCTAAATATTATCCTGATGGGATACATAAGTCACTGTATTAGGGATTTACACCGTGATTATGAGTACCTTAGTCTGGTCGTAAATCCAGGTAGATTAATGCTTTACGAAAGGGTTACTTGGAAGAATATAATATTTTTTTATACAACCTGTAATTTCCAATCTACTGCCAACAAAGTGACAAATAAAATACTGGCTATAGAATACTCACAAAATTAGATAACTAATCTAAAATCATCAATTCCACTCAAATAGGTGAGATACAAATGACACTATCAAGATATTCTCGGCTAATTAATTTTCTTCAGGAAGATTTGGCAATTTCCGCTGCTTCCCTAGCTGTAGCATTACGTAACCGTGATCAAGATCCTGGTTCTTTAACCATGACTCTTTGGCAATATGGGTTAATTACTCTAGAACAGTTAGAACAAATCTATGATTGGTTAGAAACGGCATAGTTGACAGGTGACAGGTGACAGGTGACAGTTAAGAGGGAAAATAAATTACCCATTACCCATTACCCATTACCCATTACCCATTACCAACCTAAATAACTATTATGCAAAAACTTTTGCTGCTGCTGCTATACCAGCGCCGGGGGTGAAGTTTTCATGTCCAACTTGGGGAAGGACAACTTCTAAAGAAGCGATACAGCTAAGGATATCCCGATCACTGACAAAACCCAAGTGACCTATACGGAAAATTTTATTACTCAGATGGTCTTGACCACCGGCTAAAGCAATATCAAACCGTTTTTTCATCAAAGAACGAATTTTATCTGTTTCGATGCCTGGGGTGGCTACAGCGGTAATGGCAGGACTTGCACATTCATCAGCGGCAAACAAGGATAAATTTAACGCCTTCATTGCCGCACGAGTAGCATTTTTTTGGCGTTCATGACGGGTAAAGATGGCTTCCAATCCTTCCTTCTTCATCATTCCCAAAGTGGTATGTAGTGCCACCATTAAGTTGACAGGAGGAGTAAAGGGAGTGGTATTTTTAGCGGTAGCTTTACGATATTTACCTAAATCTAAATAATACTTAGGCAATTTTGCGGTTTTGTATGCCTCCCATGCTTTGGGACTAACGGATACAAATCCTAAACCGGGAGGAATCATATAGCCTTTTTGTGAACCGGAAGCGACTACATCCAAACCCCAAGCGTCTACAGGGACGTTATAAGCCCCTAAACTGGTGACAGCATCAACAATGATTAAAGCCTCTCCATGTTCTTTAACGTGGCGGTTGATAGCTTCTAGGTCATTAATAACACCTGTTGAGGTTTCGCTGTGGGTGATAATTACAGCTTTGATTTCTTTGTTGGTATCCGCTTGCAGTTTGGCGGCAAATTCGGCTGGATTTAAGGGTTGTCCCCATTCTGCGGTAACGGTTTCTACATTTAGTCCAAAGGCTTGACCAACTTCTACCCAACGTTCACCAAATTTACCATTTGAACCAACTAAAATGCGATCGCCTGGAGAAAGGAAATTAATCATTCCCGCTTCTACAGCACCAGTACCGCTAACATTTAACATCAATACATCACTGGCAGTTTGATGTAGCCATTTGAGGTTTTCTGTCACCTCTGCCATCATGCTACTAAATTCACTGCTGCGGTGGCCAATGGGGTGTTTGGCTAATGCTAGTAAAGCCGATTCTGGGACTGGGGTAGGACCAGGAATCATCAGCATCAATTTATCGTCCATGTTTGTGTCCTAGTTGAAAATTTCAATACAATACAAATTACCCCCTCTAGGGGATAAAAATCCAAAAAACAACCCACTAAAATCCATTGTGGGTTTTGCTACATCATATTTTTTACCACTGTCAGTCTATTAACACTCTGCTTTTGTCGTTAGAGTTGTTGTCCAGGTTAAAATATGCCTTTATCAGGAGCAATCTACTTTATCACCGAAATGATTAATAGACCAACGATGATCAATTAGTAAAGAGGAAGATTGAAAAGTTTCTTCCAGTCGCTTTTGTTGCGATGCAGCCTTTCGCAGGGTAATAATCAGTTGATTGACTTGATTTCGCAGGTCTTGGTTGGGACCAATAGAAGTCATTGTTTGCTTTTCTAAAAGTTGAAGTATAAGTTCGTAATGGATAGGAGAAGGTAAAGGAATTGGCTCCATGTAGTTTATTGTAAAATTACAACTTAGGGATTTTTAATTTTCAATTAGTTAAGGTTGAACTAATCCTAAGTTAATTGTTACACACAGAAACAACTAATTGCCGTTAGGCAAAAGGTAAAAAGGAAAAGGTGTGATTAACTAAACAGATTAGTTATTGCTAATTGAGGATCTGGTTGTTTTACCAAGGATTCACCAATCAGTACAGCAGATACACCTGCTTTTTCAACTACACTTAAATCCTCTGGGTGATGTAATCCTGATTCACTGACTACAAGAATGTTCTTGGCTTGTAATTGTTCACCTCTAGCTGTCATTAATTGACAAGTAGTTTGCAAATCTACAGAAAAATCTTCTAAATTACGATTATTAATCCCGACTAAAGAAACACCATCTATTGCTAAAACCCGATCTAGTTCTTCTAAATTATGGACTTCTATTAAAGCTGCCATTTTCAGGTTCTTGGCAATTTTGATAAAGTATTGTAAATCTTGATCATTGAGAATTGCTGCTATTAATAAAACTGCATCTGCTCCATGAATTCGCGCCCAATACATTTGATAAGGATAGATGATAAAATCCTTACATAGCAATGGTAAATCTACAGCATTACGGACTAGAGATAAATTTTCAAAACTACCTTGAAAAAACTTAACATCTGTCAGCACAGAAAGACAACTAGCGCCACCTGCTTGATAAGATTGAGCGATCGCTACTGGGTCAAAATCTGCTCTAAATACCCCTTTACTGGGAGAAGCTTTTTTCACTTCGGCAATTAAAGCCGGATTAGTTTTACCTTGACGTAAAGCAGCCACAAAATCACGAGTCGGTGGTGCAGATAGGGCTTGTGTTTGCAATTCCCGCAAAGGTAGCTTTTCTCGCATTTTCTCAACTTCTGATTCTTTTTGCCAAACAATTTCTTCCAAGATATTATTTGGTGCAGCCCCTTCTATAGCGGATTGATATTGAAGTATAGAAATATTAATAACTGTGCCAGGTGAACGACGGCGAATTTGCATATTTGTCAGTTGTTAGTGGAAAGAAAATTCAGTTTTTGCATGATTTTTTGCTCAAATCCTCAGCATCTGTGGATTTATAAAATCTCGTAATTTCTGCTTTGGTCAATAGTTCAGTTGTAAGCTGATTCAACAACTGACTACTGACCACTGACTACTAACTAATTAAAGCCCGTTTATAAGCTTCATCCAGAACTTCTGAAAGAGTTGGATGAGCGTGGACTAGATAAGCGAGAGTTTGAATAGATTGACGGTTAGCAATAGCGGCGGACGCTTCGTGAATTAAATCTGAGGCGTGGGGACCAAAGATATGTACACCTAAGACCTCGCCAGTATCTTTACGATAAATTACCTTTGTCATCCCATCAGTATCATTTTCCGCCAAAGCTTTGGAATTACCTTTAAAGTAACTCTTACTGGTGGCGATTTCAAAACCTTCAATTAAACCTAAAGCTGCTGCTGCTGGTTCTGTCAAACCGACATAACTAACTTCTGGGTGAGTGAAAGCGGCAGCGGGAATGCTCCGATAGTCAACTGTTTTGTGACGACCCATCATATTTTCTACAGCAATGATACCTTGAGCCGATGCCGCATGAGCTAACATCATTTTCCCGGTAGCATCACCAATAGCCCAGAGATAGGGGACAACTTCTCCTGCTGATAATACGGACATATTATCATTCACAGGGATAAAATTACGGCGGTCAAGTTCCACCCCAACGGATTCTAAACCGAGATTTTGAGTAGCGGGGACACGGCCTGTAGCGACTAAACAAGCGTCAACTTCCAGAACTTCTAAATCTTCTTTAGTCTCAAAATCAGCCAACTCAATGACTACTGGTGAACCAGGGATGACTTTTTTGGCATAGATCCCAACTTTGGTTTCAATGTCACGGGGGTTAATTAAGACCCGTTCTGCCAGTTTAGCGATATCACGGTCAAATCCTGGCATTAACTCACTTAGGGCTTCAATTAAGGTGATTTCACAACCCAAAGCCGAGTAAACATCTGAAAATTCTAACCCGATGTAACCGCTGCCAATAATCGCTACCCACTTGGGTAGAGTTTCTAATTTAACGCCTTGGTCACTAGTAAATACAGTTTTACCGTCTACTTCAATTCCGGGGGGAACAAAGGGGACAGAACCGGGGGAAAGGATGATATTTTGGGCAGTAATGGTTTTTTCACCACTTTCTGTAACGATGGTAACTTTTTGTGTACCAGATACCTTGCCCCAACCCCGAATAATATCAACTCCCAAGCGTTTGAGACTGTTGGTTAAGTCTCCTTGTATTTTGGAGACAAGATTGTTAGCATGATCAGCGATCGCTTGCCGTTCAAACTCGACATTACCAATTTGAATCCCCAAAGACTTGAGGTGATGGGCGTTGCGTAATTCCCTCACTTTTCCCGAAGCCGCCAGCAATGCCTTAGAAGGAATACAACCCCTGTTGACACAAGTTCCTCCCATATCTCCAGCTTCAATAATCGCTGTTTTCTGACCGCAACTGACAGCGTGTAAAGCAGCACCATGTCCGCCTACACCAGCGCCGATAATGACTAAATCGTAATCAAATCCAGGACTCACTTTTATTTCCCCGTTGTCTTCGCCTATTTTCTACTATATGATATCTAGACAAAGCTAGACTCTCTTTTCTATTTCGACAAGAGCATGGGAGCGGTTATTCCTCAGTAGGGGCGTATTGCAATACGCCCCTACTATTGCAATACGCCCCTACTTTAGCAATACGCCCCTACTTTAGCTCAACGCGATCTTTCTAATTAATGCTGTTTGATTTTCAAAAAGACTATCACCATCATTGCTTAGTTTTCGCATCAGCAATAGTCTTATTCAATACTTGATATCTAGGATTCCTATTTGATTTTTGAAGATATACGTAGGGTGGGCGATGCCCATCGTGAGAGGGTTTTGGTGGGCATTGCCCACCCTACAAGACCTAGAATTTTTCAAAAATCAAATATTATTCCTATGTTGGCATTATATATCAAGTATTCGATTTTTTCAACTAAAACATCAGGGCTTTCGTCAACATAAGTCAAGTTCTGTTGAGAAAATTGTCAATTTAGCTTAACCGACAGAAGCCCCACGTCTGACTCGATAGGGCAGCGGGGGATGAATGGCGCGTGAATTGACGACAGTTTTCCGACCAATGCGATAGCAAGGAAGGAAAACATGGAGACAATTCACAAATTTTGTGTTATGAATTGAATATCTCGGCAAGGCGAATCAGATTAGCGATAACCAAGCTAGATACATGATCATTTTTGTTGATTAACCTTGATTTTGCCTTTGGAACGAGGGGTCAGCCTATCGTCTTAACATCAGTCTTGTTGTTCTCGAAGAGCAAAAAGCTGTTAACTGGGTAGGAAGCCTATACTTACCCGCAAGGGAAGTGTAGGTAGTTCACGACTAACTCTTAACTTAACTTTTTTGTGAAACTTGCTCAAATTTACAAAAAATAACGGAGAAGCTCTTGTGTCTCTCCGTTATTTTTTGTAACTCTCTAATTAGGTTTAAGATTACTCTCTAACCCGGATTTCTCACCAAAATCCTCAAACCCTTATAAAATCTGGATTCTGGGTTTTCACACTGCATCAAAAATCAACCCCATGAAAAATGCCAGAAACAGTCTCTCTATAAGGATTATATAGATTGCGATAGCGAAGCGCGACCTAGGAATCGCATTGTTTATGGGAAATCCGGTCTCAACGCTTCTCTCAATGCTCTGAGTGCATTGCTGGCACCTACGAACTCTGGGCTGTTAATAACGGGACTTCCACTCTCGACAATCTGGTTGTGTTCAATAATGGCCGCATTCAACTGGTAGGCATTTACCTTATTTACCTCACCAGATTTAACAATGATTGAGGAGAAGCTGTTTGCAAATGCTGGATTAACACCTGCATTAGTTAATGATTCCTTGCTTAAATTTGTCAAAGCAGGAATGCTGGCAGCAGCAGAATTGGCTCTATTGGCTACTTGCGGATCTATCGGCTTGAATTGTCCAAACTTAACCCTAACTATTTGTCCATCTGCTGTTTTCTGGACGGGGGAGGGAGAACCATCGAAATTAATAACATTTGAGCCAATATTACCAGCGCCACTCTCACTTCCACCAGTCCCCACACTAACACTAGTTTGGGATTGGCCTGGTAGCTGCCAACTGATTGCTAGTAGGGGAGTGAGACTGAGAGCAAGAATAAAAGTTCTGATTTTTAACATGGTGATTTTCTCAACATTGAAGTGTTTATTTAGGTAAGAAATTGAAGCCATAGCCGACACTCAGCACAAATACTGTCCCGCCTCGGCTAGTATCTGTAAGATCCGCACCCATAGCATTAATTGTCAAAGGGATAGTACGCACAGGGATGAAAGAAGCTCCAGCGTTTAAACCAACTCCACTCCAGCCCATACCCACACCTATCTGGGGATGAACTTGTACCCCAACTCCAGCAAACACACCGGTACTCGTATTACCCGTACGGAAATCGCCCCCACCTGCGCCCACAGAAAAGGAGATAGGCATTTTATTAACAGGATCTTTTGGCTTTAACAGAGAGTAACTTGTGACTAGACCAAAAACACCGGAAGGCCTAATTGTTTCACCGTCAACGTGTTGAGCAAAAGTCCTCCAACCAACAGCCGCAGCTACTTGAGTGTTGTTTTTGGCATAGACAATGCGGTTAGCTTTGAGGTCAAAAGTTCCATTAGCACCAAAATTTTTGATACTACCAATGTTGTAGGCAAGTTCTAGACCGATTAGTTTCTGGGCATCTCCTAAGCCAAAACCCATAGTAATACTCGCGTCTGGTTGATTTCTAGTTTTACCCTGGGTTGCTAAGGATGCTCCTAAGAACACATCGCCCCATGTAGCCCCGAAAGCACTTGGAGTAGCAAAAGTAAGTGAAGGAGAGTAGGTTCGCTTGCCTGGAATTACTTTGATCAGGGGTTCGATTAATAAATCTTGACGTAATTTGCCAGCATCAATTTGACTGTTATCAGCAGGCGATGGAGTGTCTGTTTGACCAATAATAATGATCAGAGGTTGTTTTTGCTCAATCAGAGATTTAATTGTTCGCTCTGCTTCTGCATTTTTCGCTAACACCTCCTGGAGATCCGGCAACTTATTCTTTAATTCGGTTTGATTAGTTATTAATTCTTTGCTGCTATGGTTTCTAAAATCTATCTCATCTGCCGCAGAAGCAGGGGTAACTGAAATAGCGGCGGCAACCCATATATAACTTAGTAAGCTAGTACCTATAAAACGCAGCAATTTTGGGCGTAATAACATAAATGAAAGTTTGGCTTTTTTCAAAATCTACTCCTTGCAACGGTTATATGCGCCCGAATGTATATTAGAGTAATTCTAGAAAAAGACTCATCTACAGGATGAATTATTTTATTTTTTGGAGGTTTTTAGGCATAGTGGCCAAAAACATTATAGAAGGGAATTTAGAATTGAGAATTTAGCATGAAGAATTAATTTTGAGCCTAACTATTGTAGGGATTCTGGTGTTTAAAATCCAGTCATAGAGGAGGCGACTTGAGAATGAAGAATTATATAATTAATTCCCAGAAACCCTTGTAATGATCAGGTTATAGTAATTTTTGTATAACCTGAATGCTGACCTTTTTTCTAAATTCTAAATTCTAAATTCTAAATTTTACAATCTTTACCGGAAATTTATATTAGATTGATAATTCTTTACTTGCAACCGCCTTTAATTTTTAATTATTTAATTTGTAATTGGGATATTCATAAAGCACCATTTGGGGAACTAGTAAATCATTTTCTAATTTTCCGATACCTAAAAAATTGCTTTGGGTTTCATAAACTCGAACAAAGTCGCCAATAGCAAGATTGAGGGGAATTTTTTGACCTTGACACCATTTTTTTGCTGATTCTGCTGGCAAAATTAGAGATTTGAGATGTTTTAAGGGGGTGTCTGGGGATATGGGTTGAAATGTGCCGTTTTCGATTTGGGTTGCTAAATCTGTGAAGGTAAGACTGGTGGGAATTTGAAAACTGCTGCTTTCTGTGCGGATTAAAGCGGACAGAGTGCCACCTGTATTTAATATTTTACCTAAATCACGAGCGATCGCGCGAATATATGTTCCCGTACCACAAGCTATGGCTACATCTAATTCTGGAAAATCTCCGTCTCGCCAATCTAATACCTGAATTTGGGAAATTTCTACTGTTCGCACCGGAACTTCGACTATTTCCCCTTTCCGCGCTAAATCATACAGGCGTTTACCATCAACTTGAATGGCGCTATAACTGGGGGGAATTTGCTGAATTTTCCCGATAAACTGGTCAAGTGCAGTTTTTATATGTTCCAAATCCAACCCTGGACAAGGTGTGGAGGTAATAATTTCTCCTTCCAAATCATCAGTAGTAGTTTGTACCCCTAGCCGAATAGTGGCTTGATAAGCCTTTTCTCCCGGTAAATATTGTAATAATCTGGTGGCTTTACCCAATGCTATCGGTAATACTCCAGTAGCTTTGGGATCTAAAGTTCCTGCGTGTCCGACTCGTTTCATCTTCAGTAGTTTTCGGACTTTGGCTACGCAGTCATGAGAAGTCCAGTCAAATGGTTTGTTTAAATTGAGAAAGCCTTGCACAATTTTAGATTTGATAGTTGAGATTTTTGTATTTTCACATAAATTGTTAAAACTGAGAAAATGCCCACAAATCTAGGAGAGAAATACCGATACCCAGCATCCAAAATCCAAAGCGGATTATGGTATGAGAAAATTCTTTTTTGACGGGGTTGGTTTCTTGGCGATTATCACCTAAAACTGGTGCTAATTTGATATGATCTAGCGACTGGACAAGATTTAAACCGAGAGACTGACTAGAAATACTTTGAGCATAGGCGGCGTTAAGATAGGGAAGATATTCTGATTTTCCGGCTATATAAGTTTGAAAGAAAGGTAAACTCAAAGCATTAATGTAATGATGTGCCTGTTCAGCATCACCTACCATATCTGTTGATAGTGCCATTTGTGTACTATCAGGATTGCTATTACCAATGGTAGAAAAATGAGTACCACCAAGTAGCATGACTAAATATTTTTGAGGATGAGTAATCCACGAAAAAGGGACAATTTGCTCATATAAGGCTGGAGCAACGGTATCTTCACTGCTACCAATCATCATGATTGGGGTGTGAATTTGGCTTAAACCGACTTGCCCAAAAATAGAACTAGTGATAGGATTAACAGCGATCACGGCTTTGATTCTAGGATCTTGTAAGTTATATGCTTCTCCTGACTGGTTTAGCAATTCTAAAGCCCGACATTGCAACAGTAAAGACATATTCCAAGTATTTCGTAATTTGTTGCTATGACAGTCTTGTTGTAGTTGCTGAAAGTTAATTTTTGCCCCCGCTAAAGCTAATGCAGTATAACCTCCTAAAGACTGCCCAAATATTCCTACTTGTTGTAAATTAAGCCGCTGCTGAAATTGTGGATCTGACTCTAATTGATCTAAAATATATTTTATATCTAAAGGTCTATCTTTAAATTCATTGGGGTGTGCGACTTGATTACTATTACCCTGAATTAAAGATTGTAATTGTTGAGCATCACTACCAGGATGATTGGGAATAATTACAGCAAAACCATATTTAGCTAAATGATTTGCTAAATAACGAAAGTTACTACTGTCTAAACCTAAGCCATGAGAAATAACAACTACAGGTGCAGGATTTTGGGTATTAGGAATATATATGTCTGTAGATAAATGCCGATTACGGATGGAATCAAAGAATTTTACTGTTTGTTTTTGGGTTGATAAATTTCCTTCATTTGGCAATTTTGGGAATTGAGAAAAATTAGTTTGAGAGATTTTAGCAGCTTCTAATTTTGATGTTTGGATTAATGCGGAAATAGTTGTTTCAGTGTCGCTGATCATTTTCTCCAATTCACCAGCAATTTTCATACTGGAAGCCACATCAATATGAATATTATGTTGAGGATATTTACGTAATAAATTTAATAAATTTAATCCCTCTGGTTCAGCCGCAGCAGCAATCAAAGCTGTGCGTAAGGACCCAGATACAAATTTTGGATAATCAGGTTTAGTTTTAATTAATCCTGATAACCTTTGTAAGATAAATTTTCCCTGTTGGGTATCCAGAAATTGAGCAGCTACAGCGGGACTAATTTTCAGCGGTTGAGTGAGAAGTTTCCTTAATTCTTCCAGTTTACCTGTAGGAATATATTGATAATATCCTGCTAAATCTGCATTAATCATGCCATATTTAGCATAGCTTTCTAAGGCAGTAATGGGGATAGAAATTTCTAGTGCTGAATAAGAAGCATGAACTTGTTCTGCTGCCATAACAGAGTTAGTTATCCCAAATATTGGCAGCAATATTGATAAAACCAGTAATAGAGAATTTTTTCTCAGGGTGCTGCCCCAATTACCAAAAATATTCATCGCTTAACTTGTGTGGTGATGTTGTTGAGCGAGGCTCAAATTTTGGTAGTTATTTAAACACCCTGTTAAACAATTCAAAAATTCAAAATATTTCCGACAACAAGCCACGGAAACGAAATTGAAGGCTGTTTCCGATAAGTTTGCTGTTAATTACTAGGAGTTCTTTTCAGATCATAATAAATACATTGATTATCTACATCAGTATTTATTATGTATTCTTCCTGATTAATCAAATCTAAATAATGCTAATAATTCCTATTACTGAGATTTACCCAAAGCAATAGATATTGAACCAGCAACAACTAGAAATGCGCCAATAATTCCCATGAGAGAAATATTTTCTGGAGAGATAATATTAGGATCAATTACTGACATGAGCCAACCGGAAATTAAAGTAATAATCGGAGCTAAAGCTAATACAGAACTTACCCGTGAGGCTTGCCAATGTTCTAAAGATTCTGCAAAAGCACCATAGGCAATGAAGGTATTTAAAGCGCAGAATACCAAAATTGAAAAATGAAACCTATCCAAAGTAAAAATAGTATTGATTTTTGCAAATGGTGTGAATAATAAAGCACAGCCACCGTAAATAATCAACATAATTTTTGCTGAAGACAAGGATTGTAATAACTGTTTTTGTGATAAGGCATAGATAGCCCAGGTTATTGAAGCAAAAATAATCAAGCCACTACCTAATAAATATTCACCTTTCGATGTGATTAGATTAGCTAATTGACTATGAAAAAATAATGTAAAACCCACAGTTAGAACAGCTACACCCAGCCATTGATTCAATGTATAACGTTCATGGAAAATTACTAATCCACCGCAACTTAATAATAGACCAGATAATTGAATGATCACTTCAGCATTGCCTGGGGATGTTAATCCTAAACCTTGCGTAAACAAAAAATAGTTAGCAGCTAAACATAAGGTCGCAACTACTAATAATTGCCAAGAAGTAGCACGTAATTCGGCTAATGTTGGTAATTTTTTCTGAAACAACAAATAAGTTGCTAGACAAATAAATGCGGTTGAAAAGCGAAACCAAACAACTGTGTAAACATCTAAATTTTGTAGCGTTATCGTTAAAGCTAGAGGTAAAACTCCCCATAAAAAGACAGTTACCAATGATAAACCTAGACCCAAACGCCAATGACCAGAACTTTGATGCATTATTAATAATGACTACAGGGGACAAATCATGTTTACATCATAATCACGTACCAGGAATATTTAATTACTTCTGCCTATTGCCTATGAGTCCGGGTAATATTAATTTTGGATATACAGGAATCATCAATAATATTTGCAAAATTTTAAGTAGTGTGAGTGCGTGGGCAATGCCCACCCTACGTAATATCTCGAAAATCAAATATAGGAATTATATATCAGCAATTAAAAATTTAAAATGACTAAATATATCTGTGTCTCCACGGCAATTTTAAGTTACACAATGTCAGGTAAACCTTCTCACCGTTGATTAACCGCAATATTAAAAACGCCAATTTGGGTGATCGTATATCTAAAATAATTACTCAAAAGCATAAATATAAAGTAGACTAGAGACAAAAATACTACTTAGTCCCACAAGGTCAAGTGAGTATCAAGGTGCATAAATTCATAATCTGGGTCGAAGGTGACAAGGAGTAGCTATGTCAGAAACAAGTGACAAACTCATACCTCTATCACAAAGGCAACCTGTACAGCGTCGCCGGCGTAAACGTCCAGTCCCCAAGACAGGACAGAAAAAAGTTATCAATCAGCAGCCAGTTTCTAGCCCAAGAGAAACTGTAACATTAGCTCGTCTCAATAATCATATCAGTCCTGCTCCGATCTCGTCTGGGGGGCGAAGACCAGCATCACGGATAATGATGCCCCCAGGTGTTAAACCTGTGACTACAGTCAAGAAAAATACTCAAATTTCTCCCCAGGGAAATGTGAGGTTAAAGACTGTACGCATGGATAAACCGAAAATAGAAAGAAAAGGATCTCGCAAAACAAGGTTAAAACCCATGGCCAGAACCATGTTATATGCCTTGCGGTTGTTGATTGTCGGTGTCGGTGTTGGTGCGATTGTCGGTACTTTGTTGTCAGTTCTAGACCCTGCTAATCGGCTTGGTTCAGTTGCGTTAGTATCTCAAACGACTACTTCTCAAAAATCACCTCAAAATTCTAATCCGAGCTTATATCTATCCCAGGAAATTATATCTTTAAAAAATTCTTTGCAAACTCTCACCACAGCTAATTCTGATCTCATACCAGGGGTGTTTTTATTAGACTTAGATAATGGTGGTTATGTAGATATTAATAGTAATACAAGTTTTGCTGCGGCCAGTACAATTAAGATCCCGATTTTGATTGCTTTTTTCCAGGCTGTAGATGCAGGTAAAATCCGCCTGGATGAAATGTTGACTTTGCAAAAAGAGATGATTGTCGGGGGTTCTGGAAATATGCAATATCAAACTCCAGGCAGCAAATATACGGCTCTTGATCTGGCTACGAAGATGATTACAATTAGCGACAACACAGCCACAAATATGATTGTTGCTAAATTGGGTGGACAAGAGGCATTAAATGGGCGTTTTCGCAGTTGGGGAATGACAACGACGATGATTCGTAATCCTCTCCCGGATTTGGAAGGCACTAATACTACTAGTCCGAGAGAATTGGGAAATTTAATCTCAATGGTGAATCAAGGTAATATTGTGAGTGTGCGATCGCGTGATTTAATGCTTAATATTATGGGTCGCACCGAAAGAGATAATCTTTTACCTGCTGGCTTAGGAAAAGGCGCAAATTCTTATCACAAAACAGGTGATATTAGTACAATGTTAGCAGATGCGGGTTTAATTGATGTCCCTACTGGTAAGCGTTATATCGCCGCTATTATGGTAAAACGTCCTAATAATGATCCTCGGGCGGCAAAATTAATTAGTTCTATTTCTAGTGCTGCTTACCAACACTTTAGCCAAACTACAGTTACACCCAGTAATCCGACAAATAATCAACCAGTTACTCAACCAATTCCTAATTATCAACCACCTGTTCAACCCTTTATTCAGCAACCGATTCAACCACCAATGATCAATCCAAATATGCCTAATGGGATGGTTAATAATATGCCTGTAGGTAGTTATCCGCCTCCTGTGATCACTCAACCATATTATCCACCACAATAAATAATTCAAAATTTAACTCTGTTGCAGAAAAGGTGAATTTGTTGTTAAAACAGCATTAAGGCTATCAATCAGAGGTCAAATATATCGTCACTGACTCAACCCTAAAGGGATTGAGCTTGTAAAGAACAAACTTTACAACGCAAGCAGCGACTAGCCCATTGAGACTAATCCTGATCCGCACTTCCGAATACTTCCCCAGTATGGCTTACGCCACGCTACGCTATTGGATTATCTGCAAGACTGTTTGTTAAGTCGTTGTCTTTAGACCTGAGATATAAGCGAATCCTGCGGTTAAAACCGCATAGAGTTTTTCTTTTTGTAAAGATTGGTTAAAGTACGTAAAGAGTTATCGCCTTTGTACTTAATGGTGTTACACTGTTCACAACAGGAATGGTAATCAACCTGTATAAAAACCTAACTGCCTAACGGCTTTTCTGGTCTTTGACTCTTGTTGATATGGGGTTCTATTCCATAGTTCTAGTGACTACCCTCCGAATAGGTAAAATCTTCATGGGAGCTAGACAACACAGAATTGTACGGGCGTATTGCAATACGCCCCTAGCAAGCAAAATTTGCAGCAATGCGACTACCTTCGGGCAGAGGGAAAGTTAACGCTTGGGGAGAGAACCACCTCTGGTTTAGATACTGCAAGGGATCTGAGCTAAGTGGACTCGTTGAACCAAGAATCTCAGCGGCTAAAGCCAGTGAGAGTGTCAAAAATATTCCCTTAACATTTTTGATATCTCATTCCTGGGAGTTGGGTCACTAAACCCATGAGTTCCAAATGTAATAAAGAACTGGAAACTAATGCAGCGTTCATACCTGTTTTTTGAATAATAATATCAAAAGATAAAGTATCAATAGTTAAGGTGTCTATGACCTGTTGTAATTCTGGTGATAAATCAGGTAGAGGAAGAGATTGAACTATAGGTGTTTCTATATCTATTTGAGGAATTGCCCCCAATAAGGTTAATAATTCACTGAGTTCTTGATTAATTAAACCTGCACCTTGACTAATTAATTTTAAACAACCTTGTGATGGTTGATCATCAATTCTTCCCGGTAATGCGTAAACATCTCGACAAAATTCATTAGCATAAGTAGCTGTGATTAAAGCGCCAGATTTTATTCCTGCTTCTATTACTAATACTGCACGACTTAAACCGGCAATGATGCGATTTCGACGGGGAAAATGGGTGCGGTTGGGTGTGGTTTTTGCCGGATATTCACTCATTACTATGCCAGATGTCAATATCTGTTTATATAAATCTCGATTTTTATGGGGATAAATAACATCTACACCTGTTCCTACAACTGCGATTGTTCTTCCCCCTGCTTTCATTGCTGCTGCGTGACTTTCGGTGTCTATTCCTTCGGCCATACCAGAAACAACGGTAAAACCATTTTTTGCTAATGCGGTACTAATTTGACGAGTCCATTTAATTCCATATTCTGTGGGTTGACGAGTTCCCACAATTCCTACTAAGGGTTTTTGTCCTGAATTTTCCTGTAAATCAACCTCTCCCCGATAATATAATAATGGTGGTGGACTGGGGATTTCTCGCAGTAGTTGGGGATATTCTGGGTCTGCTGGTGTCCAGAAATGAGGATTTATTTCTTGGTGTTTATTGAGTAGTTGTTCGGGGTTTAAACGGGTTTTTTGTTGAACAACTTTTTCTAATGTTTGAAATCCAAAACCTTCAACTTTTCGTAATTCTCCTGGACTAGCTTTCCAAGCTGTTTCTAAATTACCAAAATGCTGTTGTAATCGTTGTAGTAATATTGGTCCAATACCGGAAATTTGCGACCAAGCTAACCAATATTTTCGTTCTTCTGTAGATGACATTTTATCAGGAGTTGGGAGAATAATTTGCAATAAGAAAGGCTATATGACTTTTCCAACATCCTCTAATCATAGATTTCTCTACGATGCCCAATTTGATGAATGATAGTAGTTTGTTGGGCTTGGTTAATTGTATAGATCATCCGATAGTCTCCTGTTCTTAACTTAAAAAATCCTGATAAATTGCCAGTAAGAGGTAAAGGTGTGATCTGCTCAAAGTTTTCTCCTAACCACTTGATTTTGCGGGCTATCCGTATTTGATTAGTGGGATCGAGTTTAGCAATATCAGCGATCGCTTCTGAGGTAAATTCGATACTATAGCTCATCCCAGTTAATTCCGATTGACTGCATGGCTTGATGTGCAGGAATACTATTAACTGGTTGATTGAGTAACCGCTCTACAACAGAAGATTTGAGCTTTTTTCCTGCATCTAAGTCAATATATTCTTCCAAAACCTCAATTACCACCTCGCGCATTAATGTCCGAAATTGCTCTACTGTCAATTCTTTAATTTGCATATGATTATGGATCTAGTAGCTTTGTCTTTAATTTTATGCGATTGAAAATTTTACGGCTCTTGTCTGGTGCTGAAATCAGAAATTTGCAACAAGGAAAACTATTTGTATTGTACCTGAGATTTGAGACATCAAGGAGACTTTTTGACGGTATGCCAAATCAGTCGGGATCGTTCATATATCGTGGCATGGCAGAGCAGCTAAATCTGCCTTTATCTGAGTACATTCTACGGGTTCTATCAATCAGACAAGTTTTGAGCAACCCACCCAAAACTGGAGCAGAGCTTGTTGCTTACTGGCAAAGCGAAGGTATTATCAATTCAAGACCCGAAATCACGGATAGTCAAGTCCATGCTCGACATCTGCGCCATGAGGCTGAAACACGAACACGGACATAAGAGACGTTTATATATTTGTTAGATACTGAAATTTAACTTTTTGCTAAACGTTGATTTTTCAAATAATCAAATACAGATTTATCTCCAATGTCAGGAGGAATAGTTTGAATGACTTTGCGAATAGCAAAGACTAGAAACAAAATTGCCCAAAGTCCTAATAAAACCTGTTCTGCTTGGGTTGATAAAATGCCTGTTAAATGTCCTAATAATAATAAAGGAACGAGAGGGGTTAAGATTTTAGTTTCTAAACGATGGAAACAAAAACCTTCTTTGAAAAAAATTCCTGTCAATGCTGCAAATGTGAAACCAATTCCTAATATAGTCAGAGGTTGATTATAAATAGTAATTGCAAAAGCTTGACTATCACCATGTCCAAAAATAAAGGCAGAAATACTCCCAATTATCCAAAAAAGTTGGAGAATTTGGTGCAAAGATGCCATATAAATGTGAATAGTTAATAAACTGACACCAAGTGCAAGACTAAAACAGGTGTAGAGAGGAGTAATAGCTTGAATTGTAGTAGTTTGGGGATAAAATAGGACTAAACCGCTACCTATGGCAAAACATAGGGCTGCTATCATTAATCCTGTGCGATAAATTATCACACTTTGGCGATCGCTCGGAGTAATTGTAAATTCTCCAAATTGACCTTGATATACTTCCGACGATGATATTGTTTGTGTAGTCATATTTTACAATGTAGTTATTTAATGTCCTTTCCCAGCACCTAAATATAATTCTCCTACTTTAGGATCATTTAATAATTCTCTACCGGGTCCTGAGATAGCATCTTTTCCTGATTCTAACACATAACCACGATCTGCCATTTCTAAGGCTTTACGAGCATTTTGTTCGACTAAAACTATCGCAGTTCCTGATTCTTTAACTTGTTTAATTTGTTCAAATACTTGAGTTACTAAAATCGGAGATAATGCGGCTGAAGGTTCATCTAAAAGCAGTAAACTGGGTTCTAACATTAAGGCTTTTCCCATTGCTAACATTTGCCTTTCTCCACCGGAAAGTGTCCCCGCACGTTGACGACGACGCTCGCTCAATCTGGGAAACATAGTATATATTTTATCTTTAAGAGGTTTTAAGGGGATATTCCGCACAAAAGCCCCCATTTCTAAGTTTTCATCTATGGTTAAAGACGGAAAAACATTGGCAATTTGGGGAACATAGGACATTCCTTTTTCCACAATTTGATTTGATTTTAAACCAATCAGATTTTTATCTTTAAATGTAATTGTTCCGGTATGGGGTGTCAAAAGTCCAAAAATAGTTTTTACTAAGGTGGATTTACCCGCACCATTCGGACCAATTACTGTGACTAATTCCCCTGGTGCAATGTGAAAGTTGACACCTTGCAAAATATCTACATCTTTAATATATCCAGCGTGGACATTTTCTACTTTTAATAAATAGTTATTTGTCATTAGTTATTTGTCAGTTGTCAGTTGTCAGTTGTCAGTTGTTCGTTGTCAGTTGTCGGTTGTCAGTTGTCGGTTGTTTTTCTTTTACCACTGACTACTGACCACTGACCACTGACTATCCTACTATTTTCTGCAATTCTGGTCTTTCTTCTGCCAAAATCGCATTTTCTACGGGGCAAACTTGGAGACAGATGCCACAATCAATACAGGTAGCAAAATCAATCCAGTACCAATCTGTACCTTTGACATTTTTTCCTGGACCTTCATGAATGCAAGCTACAGGACAAGCATTTACGCAGTCAGCAACACCTTCACAAACGTCTGTAACAATGGTATGTGGCATTTTTCCGATTCCCTATCTTTGGTTAATTATTACTGATTCCTGATTTAACTGCTTCAATGGTTGTTGAACCATCAGCTTTAATCCAAGCAATTTTGGCTATTGAGCGATCGCTTGCATATTGACGAATCGCGTCTATATCCCTACCTCCCAAGTCTATTTCTACTCTTACCAAATTAGGGGAAGTACGTAATTTCTCAGCATAGGCAAAAACCGCAGCTTCAGCACCGGGTGTTTCTGCTACTACTAACCAATTACTGGCGGGAATATCCTGGGGTAATTGCTGATTCAATAGGAGAATTTGGTATAAATCATCAATATTCAATTCAAAGCCGATACCAGGAATATTTTGCTTTTGGGGGTGATATAAACCGAGTAATTGGTCATAACGACCACCACTTCCTAAAATCTGCGCTTGGGAGTTTGTCTGGCTCACTACTTCAAAAACAAGACCTGTGTAGTAGTCAATAGTTTGAATTAGGCTCAAATCAAGGATAAGAGGGAATTTACCATCTAGTAATTCTACTAGGGATTTGAGGTTATTTATTGCCTCATGCTGGTCTGGTTCTAGATGTAAACTACTGACCTTTTCTAAAACTTCTCGACTATCACCGCGCAAATCTAACATGATTTTAGCGCGTTGGCGTAGTTCTTCGCTCAATGGTAAGGTATCAATAGCTATACTATCGAGATTAGCGATCGCTGTCCTGACTTGATTTCTGATGTCTGGAGGAAAAGCATTCAGTAGAGAACGAGTAATTCCCGCTTCTCCTAAAATTAACCGCCAACCTTGTAAACCCAATGCTGCTAAACAATCTGCTACCAACAGCAATACTTCCGCATTGGCTAATAATCCCCCCGCACCCAATAACTCGACTCCAGCTTGATAATACTCCTGCTGACGATTATGGCGGCCTTCCCAATTGCGGCGAAAAACATTAGCATTGTAATATAGTCGCTGGGGATAGGTCGCATCTGCCATGCGAGTCACCACTGTCCGGGCGATAGAAGCAGTTAATTCTGGACGCAATCCCAATTCTTCATTTTGACCATTTTGGAGTTGAATCACCATCTGACGCTGAATTGCTTCACCCGCCATGAGGGTATCCATTCTTTCCAGAGTTGAGGTGATAATCCTGTGATATCCCCAACGGTGAAATACTTGCTCTAATCTATCTTCAATCCAGCGTTTTTGCGCCACATCTAAAGGTAATAGATCCCTTGCTCCCGCTGCTGGTTGATACACCATTATTTTTTCTTCCCACCAAACAAACCGCCAAACAAACCACTTTTTCCAGACTTATCTGGAAGATTCTCTTCAGTTTTAGAAGAGGAACTCACTTGAGAAGCACTACTCGTAATTCCTAAAGCTTTATCTACCTTGGGTTTCCATTCCAAAGCGATTTTTTCATCGGGATTTAACTTCAGGGCGTTATCAAAGTGAACTTTTGCCATTTTCAGTTGATTTTGCCGTAAATATACCATTGCAATCAAACTATGGCAATGACTATTTCTAGGTTCTAACTTTAAGGCATCCTGTAATTCTACTTTGGCCGGGGACAATTGGTTTTTTTCCAGTAAATTTTGAGCGCGATGTAGGTATTGCTCTACTACTGATTCCTCTTTCAGTGCTGGAGGTGGGGTGGTTGGTGAATTTGGGGGGGAATTTTGAGGTTGATGAGATGGGGGCTGATTTATTGACTGTCCGGCTATCCGCATCAGGTAAACTAGATTTAGCTCACTAACTTCAGCAATGATTGTCTGTGCTTGTTGCAAATCTGCATATTGAGTTTCGGCGATTTTAGCGATCGCCTCGGTGTAGGACATACTAAGATTAGGAGCAGATAACAGTTGTCTGGCCATTTCTGTCTTGAGTCTGATTGCTCCTGGTTCTTGTGCAAATCGCTTGCCCATTTGCGCCAAAATAAACGAATATTCAGCCCGATTCTGTTCTACAGAAAACTTCTCATAAGCTGGATTAACTAGCCTTGATAAAAATTTATTGGCCTTTTGTTTGTCTGATTCGTCCCTTGCATTAGAACTATCTGGGTGCAATTTCCGAGCAATTTGCAAATAACGTTTACGGATTTCTTTAAAGTCGGCATCAACTGGCACACCCAAAATTGCGTGATGATCTATGAAATCATAGGTAAATAATCCACCATCTATTTTTAACGACATATTTATTATTGGTATCTGCACCACAGCATATTCTTTCTAGTTTACAGGCAATAACGGGAAGTTTGAAAGACCTCCAGCGCCAAACCGGAAAATCTAATCTTTATTCAGCATAATTATAACCTTAATGATTATTTTAAGCTCTTTTGTATGTATTTATAGCTAAATTTCATTATTGCGATCAAAAATGTAGAGCCGAGAATCCCTACCCATGGAACGTCTCTATAATATTTCTGAATAACATATTGAAGTATTAAAAATATGTAATGAATAAAGATAGCAGAAGTTTTCGATTTCGTGAGAATAATTGAGCCGAATTGGCGTGTATTTTTCGGAAATAGATAGTTCTAAATTTGGTAATTAAGTTTGCAGAAAATGAGAATGAATTATCTAATGACTTCTCGATATTCTATTAACAAGCGAGGGGGAAAGCGGCAAACGAGCAGCACACAACCCCAAGCGATAACACAAATCAAGGAGAATTCAGTCATGTCTAACTTATTTACCGCAGTATCTGTTGAGCAACAAGAAATCGTATCTGGTGGTTTTGATCTAGCAAACTATACTGTTCTTTTCAATGGTGTATTCTCTCAACAAGCTGGTAGAGCTACTGCAGGCTTCAATGGTGGTGATGCTTTTGGTGGACAAAGTAGCCTGAGTTCCAATACGGTTGCTAGCACTACTTTAGCAACTAATGCTCCTGCTGTATTCCGAGCACCTGTATTAATCAATCCAGTAGTGAGATAGATTCTAAACAGGTAGTTAGAAATATACTTGAGTTTCATTTTAACCTGGTGAATAAAAGTGGTAAAAAAGAGTAAAAACAGACAATTATCAATGTTTTACATCTACCGCTTTTAGCAACAAATCAAAAAAAGATTTATGTATCACAAAAAATGATACATAAATCTTATTTTTTAGAAAAAAGAGGTTTTACCATGTCTGAAAAAATAACAACTAAAAACTCTGACCTATTTATAGGTATATCAGAAAAGGAACAAGAGTCTGTATCTGGGGGCGGATTATCTGGAATGTCTTATATGTTCTTCCAGAATACAGATGTATACTCTAGAGCAATGAGTGAAGTGAATATTTCTCAAGGAAATTTTGGCGGCTCTGGGAGAATGGAAAGTGAATATCGTTTTTCTCAAACCACCTTTATTCTAGCTTCAATGTTTGGTGGTGGTGGTAGCCGTCGTAATAAACGAAGACGAAGTAATAGCTTTTTGGGGAGATTATTTAGTTTCTTCTAGCACTAAATCAAAACAACTATCACATCATTTTTTATATCACTATTTGGATTATATTTCCAGTGTTTAACAGCAATCTAAAAATAAAAAAACATATTAATTTATTGACAGATAATTTTTATTTCTCTTCTTTTCTATCGGGTTTTACCTATGAAATATCAATTCGTTAAACAACATAGTGAAGAAGATTGTGGTGCAGCTTGTTTAGCGGCAATTGCCAAACATTACGGTCAGACTTTTACTATTAGTCGGATTAGGGAAGCCGTCGGCACAGGGCAATTTGGAACTACGTTATTAGGATTAAAACGAGGAGCAGAAATCCTGGGTTTTAAAGCCAATCCAGTCAAGACTTCTCCACAAATATTTGAAAAAATCAATGAAGCTCCCTTACCAGCAATCATTCATTGGCAGGGAAATCATTGGGTAGTTTTATATGGTAAAAAAGGTAAAAACTTTCTGATTGCAGACCCCGCAATTGGAATGCGTTATCTTTCTCAAAAAGATTTAGAAGCAGCTTGGACAGATTGGTTATTATTATTAGTAGAACCAGATCCTATCCGGTTTTTTGCTCAAAAGTCAGATAAAGAAGGTGGTTTTTGGCGTTTCTTCCGACGAGTTTGGATTTATCGCGGCATTTTATTCCAAGCTTTACCACTTAATTTAGTCTTGGGTTTATTGTCCTTAACTTCTCCATTCCTGTTGCAAATTCTCACTGATGATGTATTGCTCAGAGGTGATACAAAATTACTGACTACAGTAGTTATTTCTGTAGTAGTCATGAATATTATTTCTAATAGTCTTTCATTTGTTCAGTCTAACTTAATTGCTCATTTTGCCCAACGACTGCAATTAGGTCTAGTTTTAGAATTTGGGAGACAAATTCTGCGTTTACCATTAACTTATTATGAAACTCGTCGTAGTGGTGAAATTATTAGTCGGCTGCAAGATATTGACCAAATCAATCAATTAGTTGCTCAAGTTGTTGTTGGTTTACCTAGTCAATTTTTTGTTTCGCTCATTTCTTTAGGGTTCATGTTTTTTTATAGCTGGAAACTCAGCTTAACTGCCTTATTAATTTCCGTCGTAATGACCACATCTACCATTATTTTCCAGCCCACATTACAGCAAAAAACTAATGAACTGTTAGTTACAGAAGCGGAAACACAAGGGGTTTTAGTCGAAACCTTTAAAGGTGCATTAACTCTCAAAACAACTGCATCAGGTAGACAATTTAAAGATGAATTAGACAGTCGCTTTAATCGTCTAGCTGTTTTAACATTTCGGACAATGCAAATCGGGATTATTAATAATACCTTTTCTGGCTTTATTTCTGGGATTGGTAGTGTAATATTACTCTGGTTTGGTGGCTATTTGGTAATTAACCCATCTGAAAACTTGAGTATTGGGCAATTACTAGCTTTTAATTCAATGAATGGTAACTTCATATCTTTAATTAGTACAGTTATTCATTTCGTTGATGAATTTACCCGTGCTAAAACTGCCACCAGACGATTAACAGAAGTTATTGATGCCACTCCCGAAGAGGAAGATGATGGGAAAAAACCTTTTGCCACAATTTCCAATCATGCCGATATTATTTGTACAAATTTAACCTTTCATTATCCTGGTCGTGTTGACTTATTAGAAGATTTTTCTTTAACAATTCCTGGAGGTAAAAATATTGCTCTTATTGGTAAATCTGGATGTGGTAAAAGCACCTTAGCTAAATTAATTTCTGGTTTATATCAACTTCAATCTGGTAATATTAGAATTGAGCTTTATAATCTTCAAGACCTTTCTTTAGAATCTCTCCGTCAACAGATTGTTCTTGTTCCTCAAGATGCTCATTTTTGGAATCGTTCTATTGTAGAAAACTTCCGCTTAGGAACACCCTATGCTACCTTTGAGCAGATTGTGCAAGCTTGTAAAATTGCTGGTGCTGATGAATTTATCAGTAAACTTCCAGAAACATATCAAACTATCTTAGGTGAATTTGGAGCGAATATTTCCGGTGGACAAAGACAAAGATTAGCCATAGCTAGAGCGCTTGTTATGGATCCAGCAATCCTGATTTTAGATGAATCTACCAGTGGACTTGATCCAGTTAGTGAAACCCAAGTTTTAGACCAATTATTTCAACATCGTCAAGGGAAAACAACGATTTTTATTAGTCATAGACCTAAAGTAATTAATCGTGCTGACTGGATTGTTTTGATAGATCAAGGTAAGTTGAAATTAGCAGGATCTTTAGAAGATTTACGCACTAAATCAGGAGACCATTTAGATTTTATAACTCCTTAGTAGGGTGGGCAATGCCCACCATAAGTAGAGTTTAAAAATTCAATATTAGCCCTATATTCATTATTAAGAAAATTATGCTTTACACTCATAATCAAGAATTAAATTCTATAATTGAAAATGATAATTCACTTCCACCTATAAGTATTTGGACATCTTTAGTAGGTGTATTTCTCATGATGACTGTTATTACTAGTATTTCTTTGTCCTCATGGGTGAAATATAATGTTACGGTAAAAGCTGCTGCTATTATTCGTCCCATAGGTGAAACTCGTGTAGTCCAATCAAAGATAGAAGGAACTGTTAAAAGTATTGAAGTAAAAGACAATCAAGTTGTTAAAGAAGGAGATATAATCGCTCTTTTAGATACTGAATCATTACTGATTAAAAAAAGCCAATTAGAAGAAAATATCCAACAAAGTAAATTACAAATATTCCAGATTTATGTTCAAAACCGGACTTTAAATAATCAAATAATGGCGGAGAAGAGAGTTGTAGAAAGGATTATTATTACTGCTAAAGAAGACTTATTAAAAGCTCAAAGGGAATATGAAGAGCGAAAAATTAATACTGAAAGTGAATTAATGACAGCGGAGGTAAATATCCAAAAAGAATTAGTAGATTTCAAAAAAGCTCAAGCTGATTTAGAATTTGCCAAAGTAGATAGAGATCGTTATGAAAATTTATCTAAAATTGGCGCAATTGGCAATCGAGAATTTGAGCAAAAAAAGCTAGTTGTTCAACAGACAACCTTAACACTAGAATCTGCAAAAAAAGCAGTTAATATCGCTAGAATAAAAATTAAATCTAATCAAGCTGCCATTAATCCCACTACCGCAATGGTGAAAATGGCAGAAGAACGTATTGCTCAAGAAACTGCTAAAGGTGAAGCTAATATAGCGGCTCTACATAAAGAAAGAGAAAGCCTAATTCAGCGATTGGTGGAAATACAAACCCAAATCAAACAATCACAAAAAGAACTTCAACAACTCGAAAATCAACGAAAAAGTAGTATAATTCTTGCCACTAGTAGTGGCATTATCTTTAAACTCAATTTACGAAATTCTGGTCAATTTTTACGGGCTGGTGAATCTATTGCTGAGGTTGTACCTAATAATGCTTCTCTAGTAACTAAAGCCATGATTCCTACTGCGGAAATTAATAAAATTGCCATTGGTCAAAAAGTCCAAATTCGTGTTGATGCTTGTCCCTATCCTGATTATGGAACTGCAAAAGGGATTGTTAAAACCATTGCTCCAGACGCGATTACATCTCAAAGTAAAGATACTACGACAAATTCTTCTGGTATTGGTTACTTTGAAGTCACGATTCAACCCGAAAATAATTCATTTGGAAATAATAATCGTCAATGTTTATTACAAGCAGGAATGAACGCTACAGCCGAAATTATTTCCAGGGAAGAAACAGCATTGCAATTTATGTTGAGAAAAGCTAGACTAACTACTGATTTATAAGCAGCTTTTGCATATAATTTTCTCTGCCATAGAAATCATAAATGATATTTGAAAATTTTAAGTATTGTAGGGTGGGCATTGCCCACCAAAACCCTGATCTGGTAGAAATCATAAATGATATTTGAAAAATTTAAGTATTGTAGGGTGGGCATTGCCCACCAAAACCCTGATCTGGTAGAAATCATAAATGATATTTGAAAAATTTA